>CAZIGG010000020.1:0-36100 GCA_964538575.1 uncultured Roseivirgaceae bacterium | reverse complement strand
CAGGATTTTTTTCAATGAAAAATGTATCCTGCATTTCACGAGCGGGGTGATTATCAGGGAAGTTTAACGCAGAGAAATTATGCCAGTCGTCTTCAATTTCCGGGCCGTCCGCCACATTAAATCCCAAGCGTTCGAAAATTTCTATAATCCTGTTCCGGACTAATGTGAGCGGATGAAGATTTCCAACCTTGTTAGGGACGGATGGCAATGTTAAATCAATGTCAGTGGACGATGCTGTGTTGCTTTCAATGTTTTCCTGAAGGGAAGAAAACTTGGCTTCCGCAGATTGCTTAAGCTCGTTCAAAACTTTACCGAGGCGTTTCTTTTCCTCAACCGACACCTTTTTTAGTTCTTCGAAAAGCCCGGTAATGGCGCCTTTACGGCTGATATATTTTAACCGGTAAGCCTCCAGCGCGTCTTTGGTTTTTGCGTTAAACGATTCAACCTCTTCCAGTAATTTTTTAATTCGTTCTTCCATGTAAAAAATCGGATTCAAAGATACGATTTTAGGCGTATCGGTTTATAAATTCTCTTTTGGAACCCTGTTCTGAATCACCCGGTCAAGCACAAAGCTTAAAACTGTGCATAGTATCAGAATGCCAAGCAGGACGTAATTGTCGTTAAGCTGCCGGGCCATAACCACAATGATCACAAATATAGCTTGCGACAATCCTAAAATCATGGCCGAATGGCCATGTGAAAACCCCAGCCGCATAATGTTATGGTGGATGTGACTTTTATCAGGCGTAAAAGGAGATTGTTTCCGGATGATCCGAAGAATAAAAATCCGCAGCGTATCCGCTAACGGGATAATGATAAAACAGACGGCTCCTGAAATTGCTGCTTTGAATTTGTATGGATTATCAACCGGAAGGTTGTATTGCAAGTCGATAAAGTGAATGGCCGAAATGGCCAGCATCATTCCAATCACTAACGCGCCCGTATCTCCCATGAAAATTTCAGAGGGATCCCAGTTAAAAAACAAAAAGGCTATGACTGCTCCCACCATCGAAAATGACAATACCGCAAATACAATATCGCCTGCGAGGTAAAATGAAATACCAAATGCCAGCAAGGCGATGCCGGCAATTGTACCCGCTAATCCGTCAAGGCCATCAATCAGGTTGAATGAGTTGGTAATAACAATAATGGTGAAAAACGTGAGGGCATAACTTACGATTAGCGGGATGTCGTAAATGCCTAACAAACCATACAATGATTTTAGCCTTAAGTCAAACAAGGCAATCAGTACGGCCGCAGCCATAAGCTGACCTAACAATTTCATAAAGGGGCGGAGCGGAACCAAGTCATCCCGGACACCGATAAAAAAGACAATGAATAAAGCGATGAGAATAAACCTCATTTCTTTCCATTGTGAGATTTCCATCCAGATCAGCGCAGACACCACAAAGCCAATGAAGATCGCGATGCCGCCCATCGAAGGGGTGATTTTTTTATGGATTTTTCTCCGGCCCGGAATATCCACCAGATTTTTTTCAAGAGAGTATTTGATGATCACCGGAATGATCAAAAAACAAATAACGAAGGAAGTAACGGCAGCCGCGAGCTGTGTAGCCATACTATGAAAATCCGGTAAAACTACAGATTAAATGGCTGCTGCCCTGTGGATTATCTTAAAAAATAGCTGTTAATATTTTCAACAACCGCGGTTACCTGGGCGTTGGTCAGGCCCGGGTAAACCGGCAGGGAAAGCACCTCATTTTGGAGTCTTGCGGAAACCGGAAAATCGCTTTCGGAGTGTTTTTTATGCGTATAAGCCGGAGTAAAAGGAAGCGCTTTAGGGTAGTGAATCAGTGTTTCAATGCCCTGACTCGTCAAATGCTTTTGCAACCCATCCCGCTGACCAGAACGGATAGCATAAATGTGAAATGTATGCTCAGAAGAAGGAGCGATTGAAGGAGCCGTAATTCCTGAAATGTTTTTTAATGCGGCTGAATATTGCAAGGCGATAGCAGCGCGTTGTTCATTCCATTTTTTTAAATGCTTCAGCTTAACGGAAAGTATAGCGGCCTGAAGTGTGTCGAGACGGCTATTGGTGCCTTCGACCTGATGATCGTCTTTCTTTAATGCACCGTGATTGGCAAGCCTGCGAAGGGTTTCGGCAAGCCGTTCATCTTGCGTAACGATGCAACCTGCATCACCGTATGCACCGAGGTTTTTTGTCGGGTAAAAGCTAAAGGCTGAGGCTATGCCGATAGTTCCGGCAAACTTTCCATTTTCTTTTGTTAAGTGCGCCTGAGCGCAATCTTCAACTAAATGGATTTTATGCTTATCGCAGATTGTTTTGAGCTGAGCAAGAGGAGCAGCCTGTCCGTATAAATGAACGGCAATGACAGCTTTTGTTTTGGAAGTGATTTTTCGTTCAACATCTGCCGGATCAAGAGTATAATACGCCTTGTCAACATCTGCAAAAACAACTGTAGCTCCTGTCAGGGTTATGCATTCCGAAGACGGAATACAACTGAATGCGGGCGTGATCACTTCATCACCCGGCCCAATCCCTAACGCTTTAAGAATGAGAAAGAGCGAATTGGTTCCATTACCCGTTCCGATGCAGTGCTTAACCCCAAGCAGCGTGGAAAATTCCTGCTCGAATTTCTTTACCGGTTCTCCGCCAATGAACTGCGCGTTTGTAAAAACTTCTTTTACTGCCTGATCGATTTCCGCCTGGATCGATTCGTACTGTAGCCGAAGGTCAACAAACGGGATCACTATTTTTTATTTTTTAAGCATGGGATGAAAATCACCCTGCAAAGGTGAGATTTCCTGATTACGAATTTCGTAAACGGTTTGAATGGATGGCCGGGCTTCCGTAAGCCCAAATCCGTTGCCTTCTAAAATGTGCTGATAGCTTTTGGTGTGCAGATCGGTAAAGCCATCGCTGAACTCTATCTCGCGGCCTTCCATGGTTAATGACCTGTATGTGCGTTTACCTTTTGCTTTCAGATCATTCGGAACATTATTAAAATCGATGCTGAGGAACCAACGGACACGTGCCTTTCCTAATTCCAGGACGCCCGCTGCGGAATCGGTGGTCAGCCGGTGTACCGTATTTTTTTTAAGATCGCCAAATACCCAGGCGAGCATGTCAAAAAAGTGAATGCCGATGTTGGTTGCCACACCACCGGATTTAGCGATGTCACCCTTCCAGCTTGTCTGGTACCAATGGCCGCGTGAGGTGATGTACGTTAAATCAACATCGAACACTTTGTCCTTCAGACTTTCTTCAACTTCTTTCTTTAGTGCAATAATGCTTGGATGTAAACGTAATTGAAGAATGGTAAAAACTCTTTTACCGGTTTCTTTTTCAATTTCTTCCAGCGCATCCACGTTCCACGGATTGAGCACCAGCGGCTTTTCACAAATGGCATCGGCCTGGTGCCGCATGGCAAACCGGATGTGTGAATCATGAAGATAATTGGGTGTACAGATGCTTACGTAATCAATCTTGTTTCCCTGCCTGCGCTGCTTGTCTAAGTGCCGGTCGAACCGTTCAAATTCCGTAAAAAAATCCGCTGAAGGAAAATAGGAATCAAGAATACCTACGGTATCAAACTTATCGAGTGCAGCAACGAGGTTATTCTTCGTGTCACGAATGGCTTGCAAATGCCTCGGGGCGATATATCCGGCAACGCCTATGAGCGCAAAATTCTTCATCAGGAAATTTTAGTAACAGTACCTTTTTCCAATTTATATTTTTCTTTACTCTCCTCACAAACGGCAATACCGGAAGCGTCAAATTTCAGCTTATGGCCGTATTCACTCATCCACCCGGTTTGGCGGGCAGGATTACCGATGACCAGCGCATAATCAGGAACTTCTTTCGTAACAACTGCGCCTGCGCCAATAAAAGCATATTTTCCAATGTTGTTACCGCATACGATGGTCGCGTTAGCACCGATGGATGCGCCTTTCTTTACAAGTGTTTTTGCATACTGTCCTCTTCGGTTGACTGTACTTCTTGGGTTTGTGACGTTCGTAAATACCATCGATGGCCCGAGAAATACATCATCTTCGCACGTTACACCTGTGTAGATAGAGACATTATTCTGCACTTTAACATTTGTTCCCAGCACAACTTCAGGCGACACCACAACATTCTGTCCGAGGTTACAGTTTTTGCCTATTTTACAATTCGGCATGATGTGCGAGAAGTGCCAGATTTTTGTGCCTTCGCCAATTTCACAACCCTCGTCAATAACGGCTGTAGGATGTGCTGTGTATGATGCGCCCATGACTAAAAATACTTGCGGATGATGGTGCAAATGTAATCTAATTGTTCCGAATGCATTTCGGTATGAATGGGGAGAGAAAGAACGGTTTGGGAAAGCTTTTCAGTTATCGGGAAAGCCCCGCGTTCAATGCCCGGCTGTTTGTATGCTTTTTGAAGATGCAGCGGAACCGGATAGTAAATCATTGTGGGGATACCGCATTTATCGAGGTATAGTTTAAGCTCATCGCGATCAATGCCTTCTGTTTTAATGGTGTATTGATGAAACGCATGTGTTGAATACGAGGCACGATACGGCAACTGGAATTGTTTAATATCCGCCAGGTTTTTATCGTAGTAGTTAGCGACTTCATTTCGTTTGGCTGTGTATTCATTGAGATACTTCAGCTTTACGCTTAAGATGCCTGCCTGCAACGTATCCAACCGGCTGTTTACACCAATGGTTTCATGATGGTACTTGACTTTCTGGCCGTGATTGGCCATCATGGTTATTCTTTCGGCCAGTGCTGAATCGTTGGTGAAAATTGCCCCGCCATCGCCATAACAGCCGAGATTTTTTGACGGGAAGAAGGAAGTTGTTCCAATCGTTCCTATTGTGCCGGATTTTTTTCTTGTGCCATCGGAGAAGATAAATTCAGCGCTCAGCGACTGTGCAGCATCCTCAATCACATGAATGTTGTGATCCTTGGCGATTTTTAAAATAGCTTCCATGTTAGCGCATTGTCCATATAAGTGAACGGGAACAATGGCTTTTGTTTTAGGCGTGATTTTTTTTGCGATCAGTTCAGGATCGATATTGAATGTCTGCACATCGACTTCAACGAATACAGGCTTGAGGCCAAGCAGTGCAATTACTTCCGCGGTGGCGACATACGTATGCACCGGAAGGATGATCTCATCGCCCGGCTTGTAATCAAGCGCCATCATGGCGATTTGCAGTGCATCGGTTCCGTTCGCGCAGGGGATGACGTGCTTTGCGCCTGTAAATTCAGCAAGCTCCTTTGCAAAGGTTGCGACTTGCGGCCCCTGAATGAATGCAGTTGAGTCGAGCACGGCCTGAATAGCTGCGTCTATTTCAGGCTTGATGCGTGCATACTGGGTGTGCAGATCAACCATTTTGATTTTTTCCATGCTTGCGTAACGATCAAAAAATGACCGTGCAAATTAACATTACTTCGTGAGTTTTTTCTGCCAGTTCCAGGCATCGAGCAACGCTTGTTCCATGGAGAGTTTTGCAGTCCAGCCCAGCACGGAATTGGCTTTTTTTGGATCAGCATATACTTTTTCGACATCTCCCGGCCTGCGGGCGCCAACGGTATAGGGAACGTCAACACCGGTTTCCCGGATAAAGCCTTTTACAAGCTCAAGCACGGAAACGCCTTCGCCTGTACCCACATTGAACGCTTCACAAATCGTAGCATCAGGCTGAGCATCCAGAAATTTTAAGGCTTGTAAATGTGCAATCGCCAGGTCGGTTACGTGAATATAATCCCGAAGGCATGTGCCGTCTTTTGTATTATAATCGCCACCGAAAATCGTGAGCTTTTCGCGCCACTTAGCAGCAGTTTGTGTGATGTAGGGAACAAGGTTATTTGGATTGCCAATATGTACTTCGCCAATCAGCGATGATGGGTGCGCTCCGATAGGATTAAAGTATCGCAACGATACAACCCTGAACCCTTCGACATAAGAATCTTCAAGTATTCTTTCGCAGAGCTGCTTGGTTGCACCATACGGTGACTCGGCTCGCTTAAAAGGAGCGCTCTCGTTAACCGGAATGTGATCCGGCTGACCGTATACGGTGCACGAAGAAGAAAATATAAAATCTTTAACTGCGAACTGCTTCATTACTTCGAGTAAGGTAAGAAGCGACTCAACATTATTCTGATGATAGAGCAAGGGTTTTTGAACCGACTCACCAACTGATTTTAAGGCTGCGAAATGGATAACGCCATCGATCGGGCCTTGTGTTTTAAAAAGATTGCTTAAAAAAGCTTTATCCCGGCAATCTCCTTTATGAAAGTTTACTTTTTTTCCCGTGATCTTTTCAATTCCCGGAATGAGCGAGCCATCGCTATAAATAAAGTTATCGAGTAAAACCGGTTCGTAGCCTGCCTGGATCAGTTCAACCGTTGTGTGACTGCCGATGTAGCCTGCTCCGCCTGTAACGAGAATTTTTTTCATATTATAACCTTGCGGTAACGAGCGATTTATCTAAGTAACCTTTTACATCATACACGACAGTTTTATCACCCTTGATTTTGCTCCAGTCGATGGATTTAAATTCATCGTGACTTACTGCGAGAACAATGGCATTGTATTTTTTATCAAGTTTCGAAACAAGCTTCAATCCATATTCGTGCAGA
Source organism: uncultured Roseivirgaceae bacterium (assembly GCA_964538575.1). Classification (GTDB taxonomy): domain Bacteria; phylum Bacteroidota; class Bacteroidia; order Cytophagales; family Cyclobacteriaceae; genus UBA2336. Next base: position 29,482 of record CAZIGG010000020.1, on the reverse strand, counting down.
ACTTCTGCAGCATCCACCTGCGGATCATAAACTTCTACGTTTGTGCCATAACTTTGCAGTTCCCGGATAACATCAACCACTTTGCTGTTGCGGATATCGGGGCAGTTTTCCTTGAAGGTAATGCCCAGCACCAGGATATTTCCCTGGTGAATAGGTTGTTCATGCTGCGCCATAAGCTTGATGACACGGCTGGCAATGTGTGCGCCCATGTTATCATTGATGCGTCTGCCGGCAATGATTACTTCAGCGCGGTAGCCGACACTTTCTGCTTTGTGTGTAAGGTAGTATGGATCGACCCCAATGCAGTGGCCGCCTACCAAACCCGGTTTGAACGGAAGAAAATTCCATTTTGTGCCGGCAGCTTCCAGCACCTGGTGTGTATCAATGCCCATGCGATCGAAGATGAGCGCTAGCTCGTTCACAAAAGCAATGTTAATGTCGCGCTGGGCGTTTTCAATAACTTTTGCGGCTTCTGCTATTTTGATGGAAGAAGCTTTGTGTGTGCCCGCGGTAACAATTTTTTTATAAAGCGCGTCTACTTTGTCGGCAACTTCAGGCGTGCTGCCGCTGGTAATTTTTTTTATGGTTGTTACCCGGTGAAGCTTGTCGCCCGGGTTGATGCGCTCGGGAGAATAGCCGCAGAAAAAATCAACATTGAATTTGAGCCCGCTTGTTTGTTCGAGCACAGGAACGCAATCTTCTTCCGTGCAGCCGGGGTAAACGGTTGATTCATAGATAACGATATCGCCTTTTTTAAGCACGCTGCCAACGGTTTTGCTGGCGCTTAACAACGGTGTGAGGTCGGGTTTTTTGTACTCGTCAACAGGGGTAGGAACCGTAACGATAAAATAGGTTGCAGACTTCAGATCAGTTAAGCTGGATGAATAGGAGAGTTTTTCGGATGCTTTAAGATCAGCTTCTTCAACTTCTTTTGTGCGGTCGAACCCCTTCTTCAATTCTTCGATCCTTTCTTTATTAATATCAAAGCCGATTACGTCAATCACCTTTCCAAATTCAACGGCTAATGGCAGACCTACGTATCCTAAACCAATAATTCCAATTTTTTCCATTACGATATTATTTCTTGTAATATTCCTTGAACCACTCCACAAACTTTCCGATGCCTTCTTCAATGGGAGTTGACGGCTTAAAGCCAACCGCTTCCGTAAGCGCATCTACATCCGCAAATGTTTCCGGTACGTCACCTTCCTGGATCGGCAATAAATTTTTGACGGCCTTTTTCCCAAGTTTTTCTTCAATTATCTCAATGAAGCGTAACAATTCTACAGGGCTGTTATTTCCAATGTTGTATAATCGATAGGGAGCAAAGCTTGTGGCTGCATCCGGTTTTACTCCGCTCCAGTTGTTATCTGATTTTGGAACAGTTGGTATTAAGCGAACAATGCCTTCAACAATATCATCGATGAACGTAAAATCACGCTTCATTTTGCCGTGATTATAAACATCAATGGGCCTGCCTTCCAAAATTGCTTTCGTGAAAATGAATAAGGCCATATCCGGCCGGCCATAAGGGCCATAAACCGTGAAGAAGCGTAAGCCGGTTGTCGGCAAATCATAAAGCGCAGAATACGTATGCGCCATCAGCTCATTTGATTTTTTGGTGGCTGCGTATAACGAGATCGGGTGATCCACATTATCATGTACCGAAAAAGGCATGGTTTTATTCGCTCCGTACACCGAACTCGAGGAAGCATATACTAAATGCCAAACGTTGGTATGGCGGCAAGCTTCCAGAATATTTAAGAATCCGTGAAGATTGCTTTCCAGGTAAGCGTAAGGATTAGTAAGTGAATACCGGACGCCCGCCTGTGCTGCCAGGTTAACAACATAGTTGAACTTACTCTTTTCAAACAATGCATCAATGCTTTTTTTGTCGGTAAGCTCAAGCTTATGAAATGTAAAACCTTCCGTCTTTTTAAGAATGGCAAGACGCGATTCTTTCAGGCTCACTTCGTAGTAATCGTTCAGGTTGTCGATCCCGGTAACGGCATACCCGAGACTGCAAAGCTTTTTCGAAAGGTGAAATCCTATGAAGCCTGCCGCCCCGGTAACGAGAATAGAATGCTTTTCAGCCATTAGTAAATGATAAAAAGAAAGCAAAACTAATCAGGATTTTGGGGATTATTGGATTCTCAGGATTGATTTTGCTTTGATTTTAAGCGTTGCTTCTTTTGCTAAGCTGGCAGGATTTGGCGTTCGCATGATTATCCGGATATTTGCGCGGTTAATACACTGTTTTGGGAAGCATTCTTGAATTGTTAAAGAAGGATTTTTTGCTTGAGCTGAGGCGCAAGTCGGTGATTGCCGGGCTTGGGCTGTACTTGTTCAGTCTGATCTTCATTTGCTACCTCACGTTTAACCTGCAAGTCAACGCCATTAACCCGATGACCTGGGCGGCCTTATTCTGGCTGATCATTTTATTTTCTGTAGTCAACAGTGTTGCTAAAAGCTTTATTGGCGAACGCAAAGGGGTGATGATCTATTATTACAGTGTTGCGAGTCCGCAACAAATCATTGTATCCAAAATGATTTACAATGCCGCACTTTGCCTGCTGATTTCCGTATTGGGGTATTTTTTATTTAGCGTGTTAATTTTTAACCCGGTTCAGGACACACTTTACTTTTTTATCGGGTTGGTATTAGGGTCTGCGGGACTTGCCATTGCGCTTAGCTTTATCTCAGCGATTGCTGCGAAAGCTGAAAACAGTAATGTTTTAATGGCTGTGCTGAGCTTTCCGGTGATTCTGTCTGTCCTGATCATGACAATCCGGATTACAAAAAATGCACTTGACGGAATCGACCGTACGGCAAGTACAGATGAAATTCTAAACCTGCTGGCAATAAATTGCATTGCGGGTGCGCTTGGGTATATACTCTTCCCGTATATTTGGCGAAGTTAATCCGTTTTGCAGTGAAAGGACTTTGGTGGAAATTACTTGGAGTTGTTATCTTACTATACGTCTTTACAGGAGGCTTGCTGTTTGATGTACCACGTCTTGACATTGTAAACGAAACCATCCGGGGCATCTACTTTCACGTGCCCATGTGGTTTACGATGATCCTGTTATTTATCGTCTCTACGATTTATTCTATTAAATATTTAAGAAGCGCATCTCCTGATCATGACCGTATAGCAGTCGAATTCGCACATGCAGGAGTTTGCTTTGGCTTACTGGGGATTTTTACCGGTATGCTATGGGCCAATTACGCATGGGGCACACCGTGGCACGGTGATCCAAAACAAAACGGAGCCGCTATTACAACACTTGTCTATCTGGCTTACTTTGTTTTAAGAGGATCCCTGAGCAATAAAGAACAATCCGCAAGACTCAGTGCTGTGTATAACATCTTTGCTTTCGCTGCGATGATCCCGTTAATTTTCATCATCCCGAGAATGACGGATTCTATGCATCCGGGTAATGGCGGTAATCCTGCATTCAACATGTATGATCTTGACAACGGCATGAAACCAGTTTTCTATCCGGCAGTTATCGGCTGGATGCTCATCGGAACATGGATCGCCACGTTGCGCGTTAGAACTAAAAAAATTAATGACACCCTTCAAGAATTCGAAGATGAAAAACTTCACTAAGATATTTTTCCTGTTAACTGTCCTGTTTGTTCAAACAGGCTATGCGCAAACTCAACAACCTGAAATGGCAGATGTAATGCGATCTAACGGTAAGATCTACGTAATCGTGGGAATCATCCTGATTGTGCTGATTGGCCTGATTGTCTACCTCTTCCTGCTCGACCGGAAGATCACCAGGCTTGAAAACAAGCTCGACAACAAAAAATAACTTCTTCCAGACTGTTAATAACCTGTTAAAACCCTGTTAATTCGGGGTTTATGCCTATTTTTGCCCTGCATTTTCGCGCACGGAAGAATGAAGAAGTCTCACATTTTTATCATCATCATCATTGCGGTTTCCATCGGCATTATCGTGAGCACGGCCGGGGATGCCAGCACGTATGTAACCTTCGATCAGGCTTACAAAATGGCTGCTGAAGGCGACTCAAAAAGCATACACGTTGTAGGGGAATTGAAGAAAGATAACCAGGGCCATGTGGTGGGGATTATGGCGGGCGCGGACCAGGTTTCGTTTTCATTCATTATGGTGGATGATAATAAGAAAGAGCAAGTTGTCGTGTACAACGAGCCCATGCCGCAGGATTTTTTGCGCTCGGAAAAGGTTGTTGTAATCGGAGGCTATTCAGGCGATACGTTCAGAGCCAATAAAATTTTATTGAAGTGCCCTTCCAAATATCAGGAACAAAAGCTGAATGCGGGTATTTAGTTTTGATTTTAGATTTACGATTTTAGATTGGTCGCACTTCTAGTCATTTAATGGAAATCTGCAATCTAAATTCTAAACTCTAAAATCGTAGATGGTTCACTATTTCATTGGCGATCTCGGACACCTTTTTGTTATCGTTTCTTTTGTTGCGGCAGTAGCTACTGCATTCTCATACTTTAAGGCAACAACATCAACCGATCTTACGCTTAAAAACCAATGGCTGATCAACGGCCGGACAGGATTTTACATCCATGCTGTTTCTGTGCTTGGAATTTGTATTACGCTGTTTGCCATTATCGCCAATCATTATTTTGAATACCACTATGCGTATGCGCATTCCGATAAAAAACTTCCGTCCTATTATTTGATCTCTACATTCTGGAACGGGCAGGAGGGAAGCTTTTTGCTTTGGATGTTCTGGCATGCCGTGATTGGCATCATACTGATCTTCGTTAATAAATTCTGGGAGGCTCCTGTGATGACGGTGTTTGCATTGGTGCAGGCATTCCTGGCATCCATGATCCTGGGAGTTGTTATTCCGGTTATTGAATTAAAGATCGGCAGCTCACCGTTTATTTTATTGCGCGATGCATTGCCTGACCCGATCTTTAAAATACAGCCCGATTTTATTCCTCAGGATGGTAACGGCTTAAACCCGTTGCTGCAGAATTACTGGATGGTGATTCACCCGCCAACCTTGTTTTTGGGATTTGCCTTAACCCTGGTTCCGTTTTCGTTTTGCATTGCCGGGCTCTGGATCAAAAAATACAGCGAGTGGATTCGTCCGGCTTTACCGTGGTCGTTGTTTGCCGGAGCAATTTTAGGATTGGGAATTTTAATGGGCGGATACTGGGCGTATGAAACATTAAACTTTGGCGGGTACTGGAACTGGGATCCGGTTGAAAATGCAGTCTATGTTCCGTGGCTGATTCTGATTGCCTCCATTCACACCATGATCACGTACCGCAACAGCGAAACGGCATTGAAAGCTTCGATGATTTTGGTGATTTCTGTTTTTATCCTGATCCTGTATTCAACCTTCTTAACGCGAAGCGGAGTTTTAGGCGATGCCTCCGTGCATTCGTTTACCGATTTAGGATTATCCGGTCAGTTATTGATCTATCTTTTTTTCTTCCTCGCCATCGCGCTCGTATTTTTGATCACCCGCTGGAAAGAAATCCCGACTACCGCAAAAGAAGTTTCAACCTGGTCGCGTGAATTCTGGATTTTTATTGGCGCCACGGTTTTGTGCCTGATGGGTTTCCAGGTGTTGTTGCCGACTTCCATTCCGGTCTGGAACAGGTTGATTGAGGCCTTTGGCGGCAGTTCAAATATAGCGCCCCCGGCCGACCAGGTAAGTTATTATTCCAATTTCCAGCTTTGGTTTGCCTTTGTGATCGGGCTGCTATCCGGCATCGGCCAGTTTTTCTGGTGGAAGAAGATAGACCGCAAGGTATTATTCAACGAGTTGTTTATTCCGCTCATTGCCGCATTGCTGGTTGCGGTTGTTATTGTTAATGCGGCTAAAACCTATAACATCCGGTACGCATTACTGCTCTTTGCGGGCTTGTTCACGGTATTCTCCAACGCAAAAATTTTATATGCTGTTCTCCGGTCGAGCCCATCGCTTTCCGGTGGCGCGGTGGCGCACATCGGTGTGGGCTTGATGCTGGTCGGGATTATGTTTTCTTCCGGGTATTCGAAAGTTGTATCGCTGAACAACACGGGCATGCTGATCTCCAAGCAGCTCTCGGAAGAATTTAACCGCGAAAATCTTTTATTGTTTGCGAACGAGCCCCGCACCATGGCCGGATACGATATCGAATACCGAGGGGAGCGGGTTGACCCCAGGCATACATCCGGGTATGTGGATAAGAATGACATTGAATCCACCACCGACAAACTTAAGGTATCGGCCAAGCGGGATGTTTATTACAACGGCCATAAACTTTTCAGCAAGGGCGAAGTGTTTGAGATCTTTGATGAGAACACGTATTACGAAATAGCGTTCAGTAAAAACGGTGAACACAAATTTACGCTGATGCCCCGTTTACAGGTGAATGAGCAAATGGGCACGGTTGCCTCACCGGACATCAGTCACGCAGCAACATTAGACTTATATGCGCACATTTCCGCCCCGATGACGGAAGAAGCCAAAGAAGACTGGAGCGAGCGGGAGGAAATGAAAGTAAAACGGAACGCAGAGTTTTTTGTTAACGATTACGTTGCTGTTGTTGAAAAGCTCACCCGCCTGCATGAAATCGGGGGAGAAAAAATAGACACTACATTCGTTGCCATCCAGGCTGCGATTAAGGTTCAGGGCGAACGGAAGGATTATTATCTTGAGCCGGTACTCATTTTAAGCACAACCTCCCGCGGGGGAGTTATGGCAGATGAAATTGGTGACCTGGGCTTGAAAGTTTCGTTGCTGAATGTTCATCCCGAAACCGATGAGCTGACGCTGGGCATTCAGACACGGCAAAAAAACTGGATCGTAATCAAGGCCATGGAAAAACCTTTTGTGAATGTACTGTGGCTCGGCACGCTCGTGCTCATGGCAGGATTTGGTATTGCGCTTACCCGCAGGTTCAGGGAGTTTAATAAGATGAAGGCGAAGGGGTTGGAGTAGTTTATTATTCCGGATTTCGTGTTACGCTTACTTTTCTGTAATTCATTCTTTATGAACAATTATCCTTGATACGATCCCATATCACCATCATACATTGAACCTGTTTTAAGAGTAAAACCTTACCTTAAGCATAAATTCCGGGGCAAATATTTTTATATTTGATTAACCCCTCGCCTCCTGGAGAATATGCTCAGCGCTCAGCAGTTAACGATTTTAGCAGATGAAAGGAAACTTGTAAACGAAGTTTCTCTTCAGATACAACAGGGTGAAATATTCGGATTAGTCGGTCATAATGGCGCTGGTAAAACCACGTTAATAAAAGCTCTGCTGGGATTGATGGAAGTGCATAGCGGAAGTTATCAGCTTGGCGATGGTACATTAACCGGACGAAAAATGTTAGCACAAGTGGGTGCGTTAATTGAACGTGCTCCGCTGTACAATCACTTAAGCGCTTACGACAATTTAAAAATAGCGGCCATTCAATATGGTATCGATAGAAGCCGGATTACCGAGGTACTTGAAATCGCAGGATTAGCCCAGGAGGCCAGGAAGGTCGTAAAGAAATTCTCACTGGGAATGAAACAACGCCTGGGAATAGGCTTGGCGCTCTTCCATAAACCTTCTATCCTTATCTTAGACGAACCCACCAATGGGTTAGATCCGGATGGCATTTTAGAAATACAAAACCTGCTACTGTCCATTAATCAAAAATTTGGTGTAACCATGCTGATCGCAAGCCATCACCTTCATGAATTGGAGCGAATGGTTACGCACATAGGACTAATGAAAAACGGCTCACTCGTTTTTAATGACACCGTTCAGGCATTTCGACAAGCAGGAACCGTGCAGGAGGCGTACACAAAATTTGGCAGATAATGTTTATACGATTGGTAAGGGCCGAATTATTAAAAACCAGGAATATCCCAATTCTGATGCTAATGGCGCTATTTGTGGCGGGCGTTATTCTTATTGGGTTCTCGCATTTTTTATCATTATCGGAAGCGGATTACAATACGATGGCGGCTTACGACCTTCAGCCTAACCCCTGGTATTTTTATTACTTTGGAACAGGGTTACTTGTCTACACATTGATCTTACCGCTTGCACTTTCGATTCTGCCATTTGTAATCAAAAGCGTGGAGGATAAAGCTGACGCATGGAAAAGAACGTTGATTCTCCCCGCTCCAATTTACAGCATTCATCTTAGCAAACTTGCTGTTATTTGCTTTTATGCTTCCCTGTTTGTGGGAGTCTCGTTGGTTGGGCTAATGTTATCGGGTTTATTACTGAGTAAGCTCAGACCTGAATTCAATTTTCATGAGTACCCGACCTATCATAAATTCCTGACAATACTTTTTTTTAAGTTTGAATTGGCGGCTCTTGCCATAGTTACGGGAGGATATGCTTATATGCTATTCATTAAGAAAACCCTGGTGAGTCTGCTGCTTACTGTTCTGCTTCCGTTGCTATGTTTTTTACTATTGCCTCCTTATAATTCTGCCCCAACGCAATTATTCTTGTTTAAAATGGAAAGAAGCAGGATATTAATAAGAGACGGAAATGTTTTTACTGACCTTCATCTGAACCTGATTACAACAACAGACGCAATCTGTATAGGAATTATTGCAGCGGCTCTAATCGTTGTATTTTACAAGTCCACCCGGCCCATGGTTGATTACGAGTGATTGAGCTTGCTTTACGCCTTAAAGTATTCTTCCAACTCGGCCAGCATGTTCTGGCTGCCTTTAATGTCTTTCAGCACCCTGCCTTTTTCAAGGATTACGATGCGTTCGCAGATTTCGGTTACGTGATTCAAGTCGTGACTTGAAATCAGGTACGTAATGCTGCGCTGTTTTCGTTCCTGTTGCAGAAGGCTCTTCAACCGGATTTGTGAAGTCGGGTCTAAGTTTTCAAACGGTTCATCGAGCATGATGATTTGCGGGCTGCCCATAAAGGCCGCTGCAATGCCTACTTTCTTCAGATTTCCTTTTGACAGGTCGCCAATGTATTTATTCTTCCCGGCTATTTCACCGTTAAACAGTTCTTCGAACTTTTCGTAAAAGTTTTTCAGGTCGGCATCGGAATACTTGTGAAGCTTGCCAACGAACCTGAAATATTCATCGGGTGTGAGGTAGGGTATTAAAAATCCTTCATCGAGAAATGACCCTGTGTAGGATTTCCATTCGTCATTGCCCAGCACATTCTTTCCGTTAATCTCCACGGTTCCTGATGCTGGCCGGATAAGATCAAGAATCATCCGGAACAACGTTGTTTTACCGGCACCGTTGTTGCCCACGAGTCCGAAACTTTCGTTTTGGCCAATGAAAAGCTGGTCTATGTCCAGCACGGGAACATTTTTATAATTCTTTTTAAGTGCGTGTATGGAGATCATAAGTTAATTAGTCTTTTCTGAATCCTTCTGCGATGGAATATTTAAGCCGCTGCAGGCGTTGCGTGGTGAGGGTTAAAAGATAGGGCCGCAGCACAATTCCCAGCACACCGGCCGCGGCAATCGCGAGCAGGCCAAGATTGGAATAGCCGAAAATGCTGAATGGTAAATAAAATATATACGGGCACGCCATGAGGGGGAACCCCATCACCCACTGTGCAGCTCCTATTCCTTCATAGTTAAGTGATCCGCCTTTTGTGAGGTTAAGTTTTTTTGGGCCCCACATGGCCATATTTAAAACGATAAAAACATTAACACCCATGTTAAATAAGGCAAGCGCTCCGTGCACAAGGATAATATTCCAGCCGAAATAGGCATACGGCATGCTGAGGAGGAAGCAGAAAAGCGTAACCGTATTTAACAACCAATATTTGGATTCAATGTATTGCCGTAACGAGACAGGCCGGGTTAACGTGAAATCAAAATGACTGGCTTGCCAACTGAATAGAAACTGGCCGTAGTTCATCATAAAAATTCCGGTGACCAGCAGCCCGACAAATATTAACATACCGGGTTTTTCACTAAAAATATCGCGCGTATAGAATATCAGCCCATAGAGCATGAACAGGAACGTCATGATCAGCACGGTGCGCGGGCGTTTGTTTCGAACAATTAATTTTATTTCCAGGTTAATCCAGTCACCGATCCCGCCCAGGTTTTGAAGAAAGGATATATCTTGTGTTTTTCCGGACGATTTCCGGATCACCTGGTCATCTGCATAAACTCCTTCCAGGAAAAATCTGAAGTTGAAAAAGTAAAACGTGCCCAGCAAGGCAAGCAGCATCGGCAATACGAATGCATATTCGGCAGCACCGGAAAACAACCTTGCCGACACATCGGAAAGCCTGAACCATTGATAGTAATCCGCAGCCGCAAGGCCTGAGAAAAGCAATACAAAAACCAGTATTCCCCAAAAGGTGTCATCTAATTTCTTTTTAAAGAGAATGACTGTGTAGTGCATGCAAAGGCTCACGGCCCAGATTGAGAGTATCCAGCACCAGCCTGCAGCAATACCAAATTTTCCGGCAACGACTGTAAAGGCAAACGGAGCAAATAATAAGATCACCATGAAATTCAGCACATGAGCCAGCGACTTCACCAGCAGAAAATGCATGATGCGTGACCGTTTGATCGGCAGGTGCAGGTACGGCTGGATGTCCAGCACGGGAACGTTCTGAATCATGTACCGCATCACAAACTCAGCCACGAAGTAGTACAGCAGCAACATGTTAAGAAAGGTGAAGCTGTCGGGCTTATTCAGTACTTTTGTAATGATCGCATTCAGTCCAAACCCAAGTCCCAGCGTGTAGCCCACCATCATCACGGCTATAAGTCCGAGAAAAATTGATGCGGTAATCTCTTTGGTGAAGGCCGGAGACCGGGTGAATTTTTTCCAGCCGTGGGAGAGGAGGGTTGCAACCATGATGGCCAAGATACAAACGCCCGGGAAGAGCACAAAAAAAATCCCGCAGGTGCGGGACTCTTTACTTTTAAATCTTTTCTGTTAAGGTTTCTTCGTCAGCTTACTGTGATGCCTGCTGTACAGGAAGTATACAATAAGTCCGAGGGCCATCCATAAACCAGCTGCAGTAAGCGTATGATAGTCCAGTGCAACAATCATCGCTGTACAAATAACCGCGCCTAAAATCGGAACGAGCGGGAATGCGGCTGAAGAGAGCGGAGATTTAAACGGACGCTCTGCGTTCGGTGATTTAATCCGCAGTATCCAAATACCCAGACTCACCAAAACGAATGCGAACAACGTTCCAAAGCTGGTTAAATCGCCCGCAACATTTCCGGGAACAAAGGCTGCGAACAATCCCACGAAAACAAACAGGATCATATTTGCTTTATAAGGAGTCTGGAAGCGCGGATGCAACACACTAAATACTTTAGGAATCAGGCCATCGCCACTCATGGTGTAGAATACACGGCTTTGACCCATTAACATAACCAGGATCACCGATGAGAATCCGGCAAGGATTGCAACCGTCACGGCAGTAGACAGCCATTGATAACCCGTCATGTAGGTGCTGATTGCATACGCAACAGACGCTTCCCGGCCTTTTTCCGGATCGACAAATTCCTGCCACGGGGCGACACCGGTTAACACGTGACCGAACAAAATGTATAAGATCGTACAAACAACCAATGATCCAAGAATACCAATTGGCATATCGCGTTTCGGGTTTTTAGCTTCCTGTGCCGCGGTTGATACGGCATCAAATCCAATGAATGCAAAGAACACAATGGCTGCGCCACCGAGTACACCGCCCCATCCGTGCTTGAATACTCCGGAGTAATCTGCGATTACTTTACCGGCCTGGTCAATAACAGGAGGTGTTCCTTCGGGGATCATGTAAGGCGTATGATTTTCCGGGGAGATAAACTGCCATCCGATAAAAATGAACAGCAACACGATCGCCACTTTAACAAATACGATGATCATGTTAACAAAGGCAGATTCCTGTGTGCCTTTGATCAGCAACAGGGTTAGCAGAAGTAAAATACCAAGTGCGGGGGCATTGATAATTCCCTGATGAAGCACACCTGCGGAATCGGTAAAACTTTCAAACGGGGAGTGACACCATTCATAGGGAATCCCGCCATTGAAGAGCTTGTTCAGGTATTCGCTCCAGGCAATGCTAACGGTAGCTGCACCCAGCGCATATTCCATAATTAACGCCCAACCGATAATCCAGGCAACAACCTCGCCCATGGTTACATAGCTGTAGGCGTATGCGCTGCCCGCCACGGGGATCATCGATGCAAACTCTGCATAACAAAGACCCGCGAAGGCGCAACCTACAGCGGCAATGATAAACGATATGGTAACAGCAGGTCCTGCGGCCTGGCCGGCAGCGGCAGCAGTGCGAACGAACAAGCCGGCACCAATGATGGCCCCGATTCCGAGTGCGATCAGGTTTCCGGCACCCAGCGTTCGCTTTAATCCCTTTTCAGCACTGGCTGCCAGTAACTGCTCAAGAGGCTTCTTGACAAACAAACTCATTAAATTATACGGTTAGGTAAAACTTCAGTAGCCCTAAATGTAGTAAGAATAATGAATTTGGCTATGCCGCTGAACGGGCTAAGGCTTAATTCTTACGCGAACGGCAGGGAATTTTTAAGCCGATTGTTCTTCGGACTTGCTTTCGTTTGCCGGAGGCAGCGGATCCGACAGCGATCGGATCTCTTCGCTGTGCGCAACGGGATGCTCCTTTTCCCTGAAGAAGCGTTTCTGCATGATCAGGATAATCACCACACCGATGAAAATGGAAGAGTCGGCAATGTTGAATACCGGGCTGAAGAACTCAAAATACTTTCCGCCAAAAAAGGGAACCCATTCCGGCCAAACGAAATCGAAGATGGGGAAATAAAGCATGTCAATCACCTGGCCGTGAAACCAGGGTGTAGGCGCATCGGCAGGAGCGTTGTTTAAGAATACTCCGTAAAATGTACTGTCGATCACATTGCCTACGGCTCCGCCCAGGATTAATCCCATACAAATCAAAAATCCACTGTGTGCTCCGCGCACTGCTGTTTTCCACAAGTAGTAACCGATGCCAAACATCGCCCCGATCCGGAACACGGTCAGCGCAAGCTTGCCGAATTCATTGTCCCACCGGATGCCAAAGGCCATTCCGGGATTTAATAAGTAATGAATGCGGAACCAATCACCCAGCACATAGATTTCTTCATGCAGGTACATGTTATTATACACCAGAATTTTTGACGCCTGATCGATGAGGATGATGACAAGGGCAATCAGGAAATATTTGAGAATCTTCATTTATACAATTTTGTAATGTCCACAAACCACTGTCGACAGTCGACCGTGGACTGATACTATTTACGGGTAACTTTTACGTTCAGCTTAAAATCTTCCATCTCCACCTCAACGGCACTGCTTACATTTTGTTTGAGTTCTAACGTCAATGCCTGTGTTTCCGTGCGGATATAGTCTGCAAATTCGGTAAGCGCTTTGTCAGTTTCGGGTGTGCTTTGCTGCACTTCGATGACGATCTTATCCAGCACTTCAAGGCCCATGTCCTTGCGGAGGTTTTGAATGCGGTTCACGAAATCTCGGGCCGTGCCTTCTTTCTTCAGCGCTTCGGTTAAGGTTATGTCAAGGGCAACGGTAACATTTCCTTCGCTTGCTACCGACCAGCCCGGGATGTCTTCCGAGGAAATCAGGACATCTTCAATTACTAAATCAAAGCCGCCTTTGTTTAGGGCTCTTTTTTTCTCGATCGTCTGAATATCTTCTTTGGTAAATGATATGATTACAGCCGATACTTCCTTCATCTTCGGACCGTATTGTTTTCCAAGCTTGGCCAAATTTGGCTTCACTTTCTTTACCAGCAGGCCGGAGGTATCATCGATGTACTGAATTTCTTTTACGTTCACTTCCGCCTTGATGATGTCCTCCACGCTCTTCACGCGGCTGGCAAATTTCTCATCGAGAACGGGGAGTAAAACCTTCTGCAAAGGTGTACGAACTTTGACCTTGCTGTTCTTGCGGATAGAATGAACCAGCGAACAAATGCGCTGTGCATAGTCCATGGAAATTTCAAGCTCGCTGTCCTTTCGGTTCGGATCAGCTTTTACCAACAAGGTGTGGTGAACCGATTCGTACTGCAACGGTGTGTTGTTCTTTTTCGCTTTTGTGCGGATGTTATCCGTAAGGTTTTTGTAAAGCCACTCGCTGAAGAATGGTGCAATAGGCGACATCAGTTGCGCTGTCACCATCAGGCATTCATACAGCGTTTCGTACGCGGCTTTCTTGTCAACCGACATTTCACCGTGACTGCCCGGTTGCCAGAAGCGTTTCCGGTTCAGCCGAACGTACCAGTTCGAAACGTGGTCGTTCACAAACTCCTGGATGGCGCGCGCAGCCTTTGTAGGCTCGTAGTCATTGTAAGCCGCGGTAACTTCTTCGATCAGTGACTGCTCTTTGGTGATGATCCATTTATCTAATGGGGCAAGCTTGTCCCACGACACGTTGTTCATCTCATCTTTTTCAAAACCATCGATGTTCGCGTACAGCACAAAGAAGGAATAGGTGTTGATCAGTGTTCCGAAAAACTTGCGCTGGGTTTCAACAATGCCGTCAAAGTCAAACTTTAAGTTATCCCACGGTGGCGCATTTTCGATCATGTACCAGCGCACAACATCGGCTCCGTATTTGTTCAGACTTTCGAATGGGTTAACCACATTTCCCTTGCTCTTGCTCATCTTGTTACCGTTCTTATCCAGCACAAGGCCGTTGGAGATAACGGTTTTGAAGGCAACGCCCGGGTTATTTATTTTTTTGTTTACCGCTTTGATCTCATCGCTTGATTCGCTTAATAAATTCGCGATCGCGTGCAGCGTAAAGAACCAGCCGCGTGTCTGGTCAACGCCTTCCGCGATGTAATCGGCCGGATAGCTTTTCTCGAAAACATCTTTATTCTCAAACGGGTAATGCCATTGCGCATACGGCATCGCGCCTGAATCAAACCACACATCAATTAAATCAGCTTCGCGATACATCGGCTCGCCTTTGGAGCTTACGAGAATGATGTCGTCTACATAAGGTCTGTGCAGATCCTGGATCCATTGACCATCTACCATAGACTGCGGCATCAGCCCGGCTTTAACAGATTTCTCAACTTCAGTCTTAAGATCAGCCTGCGAGCCGATACAAATCTCCTCCTTCCCATCCTTCGTTCTCCAGATCGGCAACGGTGTTCCCCAATAGCGGGAGCGCGATAAATTCCAGTCAACGAGATTCTCCAGCCAATTACCAAATCGTCCAGAACCCGTTGATTCCGGTTTCCAGTTGATGGTTTTGTTGGTTTCAACCATTTTGTCTTTCAGTGCAGTGGTTTTGATGAACCAACTGTCGAGCGGATAATACAATACCGGTTTGTCCGTGCGCCAGCAATGCGGGTAGGTGTGTTCGTACTTCTCTACTTTAAAGGCTTTGTTTTCTTCTTTTAAGATGATCGAGATGATTACGTCCGTGGTTTTGTAATCCGGGTTTGATTCATCTTCGTTCGTATAATTCTTTACGTAGAAATCATCCGCACTTAAAACTTTGTGTGTTTTGATATTGTATTTAGCAACACCTTCTTTCAGCTTTTCACCGATCTGCGGGATGAATTTTCCTTTACGGTCGACAGTCGGTGCCATGTTTCCGGCTTCATCCAGCACTGCCATCGCGGGAATGTCGTTTTGTTGCGCGACCCTGAAGTCGTCAGCGCCAAACGTTGGTGAAATATGCACCACACCTGTACCGTCTTCTGTTGTTACAAAATCACCGGTTACAACATGAAAAGCTTTCTCAACTTTCCTAAGCGGCAACAGGTAAGGCATCAGCTGTTCGTACTCCACACCCGCAAGCTGCGATCCTTTGAAATCGGCCACATGACTTTTTACTTCATGACCTTCTTTTTCAAGATTCCTGATGATCGATGCTACGCTACCCTCAAAGATGCTGGCCGCCCGGTCTTTTGCAACGAGAATGGTTTGCTGTTTTTTCGTGTACGGGTTAACGGTTACATATTTTGAGTAAACGATTTCTTTGCCAACAGCTAATGCTGTGTTCGAGGGAAGCGTCCACGGGGTGGTCGTCCACGCGAGGATGTATAAATCACCAATCGTACGCGAGTGAAACAAGAACTCCGACTTATGATTACGTTTCACCTTAAACTGCGCAACAATCGAAGTGTCTTTCACATCTTTGTAGCAGCCGGGCAGGTTAAGCTCATGCGAGCTCAGGCCGGTTCCGGCAGCGGGAGAATACGGCTGGATGGTATACCATTTGTACAAAAGCTGCTTGTCGTAAAGCTGCTTTAAAATCCACCACAACGATTCGATGTATTCCTTTTCATAGGTGATGTATGGATTGTTGAGATCCACCCAGTAACCCATCTTCATCGTCAGGTCGTCCCACTGGTCTTTGTACATCATTACCGTTTCGCGGCACTTCCTGTTGTATTCTTCGATGGAGATCTTTTTCCCAATATCATCCCTGGTGATGCCAAGCTGCTTTTCAACCTGAAGCTCCACGGGCAGGCCGTGCGTATCCCAGCCGCCTTTGCGTTTTACCTGGAATCCCTGTAGGGTTTTGTAGCGGCAGAAAATGTCTTTCACGGTACGGGCCATCACGTGGTGAATGCCGGGCGTTCCGTTGGCGGATGGCGGACCTTCGTAAAAAGTAAAGGTTTCAGCGCCTTCGCGGTTGGCTACCGATTTTTCAAATATCTTTTCGTCCTTCCAGAATTTAAGGATTTCGTCTGCAATTGCAGCAAAATTGACGTCTTTGTGTTCTTTGTACCTGCTCACCGTTCAAAAAAATAAGGCGCAATTTAGGATATTTTTCGGGGACGGGAGGATACTTTTATAGACCTAATAATTCCTTAGAACGATGGTCTTGAGAACTCTTTTTGTCATTTCCCTTCTTCTCGCGGGATGCTCCAGAAGCAAGACTAAAGTCTCAGAACAGCCGATTGACTCCATGCAGGTATCTTCAGATTCAATAACTAAAACTGAAACGGCTGATACGTTGAATCGGGACGAAATTTTGGAAGGTGAAAAGTTTGAGATTTTTTTTGAGCAATTTAAGTCCGATTCGACATTTCAAATTGAACGGGTTCAATTCCCTTTTCCATCTGAAGTTTTGGATACAGACACTGACGAGTTCGTAAAGGAATTTATTCCGCGTGAAAAATGGCGACATCTGAATTTTCACTATGAAGAGAACTTTGCAACAAGAGACCTTGACGCGTATACGCGAAATTTTAACATTCAATCCGATAAAACATTGATTGAATTTAGAGGTGTTGATAACGGAATCTGGATTGATTTTCTTTTTAAAAAGATAAATGGCAAGTGGATGCTGATTTCTGAAAAAGATTATTCAAATTAATTCCGCATCCGAAGCACTTCAAACCTGACTCTAACATTTATATCTGCACTCCACCTTCCTTGAAAAACGTCAGTTCAGATTCCTTTATGAAATCACTTAGCGTTGTTCGTTTGTTGGCTTTTTTGTTGGTTAATTCCAGGTAGTATACCGTTGGATTAGCAAAAGACTTTCTCCAAAGTAAAAACTTAAATCTCTTTTGTGTAATGGGCGTATTAGATACGTTCAATTCTTCGATTGTGGAAACGGTTAAACTATCACCCCGATTTAAGTAATAAAAGAATTTTTGACCGGATGTCATTGAATCAACCTCTTCCTTACTCCTGATTTCAGGAGATGTTTTTCCGGTTATCAGAAAAGGATAGAAAATACCATTTTCAAAAATGATGTGTAATTCTTTTGGTGTATTAGTGACGAGTAATGTCTTACTATCAAATCTATAGGCGGTCTCGCTCAGTTTTACGATTGACCCCTCAAATCTATCAAACTTTTGTTTTTTGTATTCTGTTTTGAAAAACTCCTTGTCCCAATAAGCTTCTTGCTCACCTGGGTTGCAAAAGTTTTATTGTTTTGCCCTAAAGCAAATAACGCTGATGTGACAAATAAAAGAATAAAGATATATTTCATAGTCTACTCCGGAGCCGAAGAATTTCGAATCGTGCATCCTGATTTTTTACTTCAAGAGTTTATTAGCTTCCACTAACAAAACAGGAATGTCTTTTGTTACAATTTTCCACACAATAACATCATCAATAGCATCATAAGCGTGAATAACCTTATTACGAAGATCAACAATCAAACGGGCGTAGGATAAGTTGATTTCCGGATGAAGCTTAAGTAATTTGCCTGTGGCTTCCCCGATGATTTCGAGTTCGCGCTCTACTGCTCGTCTTTTAGTTTTGTTTGTCAGGTATTCTTCAAAAATCCTTTTGTTATCGAGATGTTCATCAATGGAGTGAATAGCCTCAACAATGTCAGTAAGCAATTTCTTTGCTTCTGTTCCAATCATAACAACTGGATTTTGCTGGCGTTTATACTTTCGATCAGGTAAGGGTTTTTTAAGGTCTTTTCTGCAACAAGATCAACTTCACGTTTTAGTACACTCCGCAGATCATTCAGCAATGAAAAGTAGTTGTTCGCATAGGTCTCGTGATCCATGTCTACGGGAAAACTGAATAAAAAGTCAATGTCGCTTTCCCTTTTAATCGCACCATGAGCTGCACTTCCGAAGAGGAAAGCGCGTACAGCTCCATATTTTCTAAAGGTGCTTTTAATTTCGGCAAGATTCTTTTCCACTGACTGTTCCATGACAATACAAATTTACAACTTATTCCGCAGCCGAAGAATTCCTGTCGTGGATTTTGATCTTACTCAAGTCAATCTCTTCGTCCTCCTGCTCGCCATAAAAACTTGAATCGAAATCATCGATCAGCAAATGCTCACCTTTTTTGCGCTTTGGTTTGTCGAACGTCATGATGAGCGCGGGCAGCAGGATTAAATTGGTGAACATCGAGATCACTAAGGTTGTGGAGGTTAACAATCCCAGCGCAATCGTTCCGCCAAATGACGAGAACGCAAAAATGATGAAGCCCGCAAACAACACGATGGATGTGTAAATAATGCTCTTGCCTGTCTCCAGGATGCTTTCACTCACGGCAACCGGGATGAAAAAATTATTCGATAAAATCTCCTGCCGGTATTTTGCTAAGAAACGTATTGAGTTATCAACAGAGATTCCAAAGGTGATTGAGAAGATCAATGCCGTGCTGGCTTTTAACGGAATGTTGAAATAGCCCATCAGTCCGGCTGTTATCATGAGTGCAAGTAAATTCGGGATCAGCGAAATGATGATCATCCGAACGTTGGCAAATAAAATGGCCATTGATAACGTGATCAGGATAAACGCCAGCAACAGGCTTTCTTTGAGATTGGCGATCAGGAATTTGTTTCCCTTAATGAATATCTTTGTTGAGCCGGTGATATTTGTTACAACTGAATCTTTGCCGCTTGGAACAAAGATCTCTTTCATCTTCGGTTCAATTACATTGTTAACCAATGAATCAAGGCGCGCAGAGCCAATGTCGGCAATCTGGGTTGAGATGCGAACGGTAGTAAAAGCAGAATCAACAAAGGAATTCAATACACCCCGCGTGGCTTCGCGCGAAATGGAATCGGGTTTGGGAGTGGTTACGGAATCGGGTTTTGTCCAGTCCGTATTTTGCCTGAACAATGAGCTGTTCTTCACATAGCCCATTAAAAACGCGCCCTGTGCTTTTGATGGCAGCTTGTATTGGTTTGGATTTCCATTGTAGAACGCCTGGTTCAATCCCTTCACAAAGCTCACTACCGAAACCGGGCGTGACATCAATGGAATAGAGTCAAGAAACGCTTCGAACTCTTCAATCTGGCCGAGGTTTTTAACATCCAGCACCGGGCGTTTTTTCTTTGTGATGAACTGAACTACAATCTCAAGCGGCATCACGCCACTGAAGTTTGCCTCGAAAAACTTTAAATCTTTTTTCACCTGGCTTTCAGCGGGCACATCATCGGCCATAAATGTCTCTGCTTTCAATTGCATCATTCCATAACCGGAAAGCAGCACAAGCATCAGCGACACGGCATAAATACTTAACCGGTGCCGGTGTACAGAAAGATCAATGAGTTCGAGAAACTTATTCAGCAGCTGGAGATTCAGGTGTTTCAGATGGCGTTCAGTCGGAACCGGAAGCCAGGAGAATACACTCGGGATCATGATCATGCACACAAAGAATAAGGCCATGATGTTAATCCCCGCTACGATTCCGAATTCGCGCAGAATGGTAATGTCGGTAGCGAGCAGCGTTAAGAAACCGATCGCAACAGTCAGGTTGGTCAGGAACATAGCCAGGCCCATTTTCTTCACCACGGCATGAATGGCTTCAATTTTATTTTTTGTTTTCTGGAATTCGAGGTGGTATTTATTTAACAGGTAGATGGCATTCGTTATCCCGATTGTAACGATAACGGGAGGAATCAATCCTGTGAGCAAGGTGATCTTGTAACCAAACAAGGCTAATGTTCCCAGCGTCCACACGACCAGTACGCCAATGATAAGCATCGAGAACAATACGGCCCGGAACGACCGGAAGAACACAAACATGATCAGCCCGGTAACAACAGCCGAAGCAATCAGGAAGATGTTCATTTCCTTTCGTACGGAATTTGCGACTACCGTACGCATAAACGGCAACCCGGCATAGCGGAGTTTGATGTTTGTTTGCTGCTCAAAGTGCAAGCCTGTTGTTACGAGCGAATCGGTCATCGCTTCGCGCGCCTTGCTGTTCATCACTTCTTTCTTCACGGCTACGAGCATCATCATTGCGCCATTGGAAGAATTGATGATTTGCCCGGAATAAATTTTCTGATCAAGAGCTTTTTGAAGGAGACTGTCTAATTCTTTTTGTGTGGAAATCTTTTCAGGGAAAATGGTTTCGAACTTAAAATTCTTTGCAGTTGTGTCCTTTACGATCATTTTCAAGGTCGGTAACGAGATCACTTCCGTTACTCCGCTGATTTTCTTAATATCAGAACTTAGTTCGCGAAGCGCATTGAAATTATCCAACTGGTAAACCGCGCTATCTTGCATGCCCACAACAATGATGTTGCCGTCTTCCCCAAACTTTTGCTTGAACGAATTGAAATAAATGAGGTCGGGATCTCCCGGTGGAACGGTGCGTGCAAAATCGTAGGACATAACAATTTTGGTGGCGTGCCAGCCCATGAACGCGGTGATGGCCGCAATCACAATCAGGAAAATGACGCGGTACTTAATAATGGCTTCCGCCAGGGAGTTCCACATGCACCAAAGCTAATTAAATTTTGCGTTTTTGAAGGGTGACAATTACACTGCGAAGCCCTTGATTTTCTTGTACAGGCTGATGGCATGACGATCGGTTAAACCGGAAACGAAGTCAATAACTAACCTTGCTATTGTGTAATGATCCGAACCTTGTTTCAGGCTTCCCAGGATATCTTCCGGGAATAACATAGCCAGGTTTGAATACTTTCTTGACTTTTCATTCTCAATAACGTGCAACCCGGCCTTTAAAAATTCTTCCATCAATCCCGGAAGCACTTCATGACCGGCTGCTTCAATTTCAACCACGCTGCGCGAACGATAGATTTTTTCAACCGAGATGTCAATAATATCTTTTAAGGCTTTTCGGGAAGGGCATACATCAGCAAGCGCCTTATTGAATTTTCCTTCCGTGATTTCCGTTTCGCTATCCAGAAATAAGGCAGCACATTCGTCCATTAAATCACCAATGGCGAGCGCGCGTAAGAACCCGATCTTTTCCTGCCTGCTGTTTAACTGATCAAGCTTGCCAAGCTTGGATTTATTTTTAGTCAGGATGTTTTCAAATAATGCCCTGGCATCTTCGTAGCTGATCAGTCCGAGGCTGCACCCGTCTTCCAGATCAATAATGCTGTAACAGATGTCATCAGCGGCTTCAACCAGATACGCAAGAGGATGTCTGTCATAAGCATCTTCATAAACTTTTGTCAATTCAAGTGTTTGAGCCACTTTGTTGAAAATCTTTTTTTCGGATTGAAAGAACCCGAACTTCTTCTGGCTGCGTTTTGATTTATCGCGAGCCGGGAAAAATGCGGGACAGGGATACTTCGTGAACGCACCAAGCGTAGCGAACGTAAGCTTTAAGCCATATTGATTTTTATTAAGAATGCGAAAGCCTTGTGCGTTGCCTTCAAATTTGGTCAGGTCAGTCCATTCTGCTTCTGTAACGTTTGATTTTAACGATGCCGCAGCAGGATGATGAGCAAAAAAATCAGAGATGGCATCTTCACCCGCATGGCCGAATGGCGGATTGCCCAGGTCATGTGCAAGTGATGCTGCCGCCACAATCGCCCCGAAATCGAACAAAGAAAATTCTTTCGCCAATTCAGGATGACGCTGCAAAATAATTTCGCCTACACGTTTGCCTAATGAACGCCCCACGCTGGATACTTCCAGGCTGTGCGTTAAACGGGTGTGAACAAAATCATGCTCAGGCAACGGATGCACCTGTGTTTTATCCTGCAGCTTGCGAAACGGGTGCGAAAAAATAATGCGGTCGTAATCTTGTTCAAAGGCGCTGCGGGAAGGCTCGGTGGAGGCAGATTGTTTTTGTCCGCTGCGTTGTGGGGATAATAAATTTTTCCAATTCATGGATGCGAATTACGGAATAAATTATTTGTAGAGATACAAAATTTTGCAAGCATCTATCGCGGACCTGTTTCGCGATCCCCGCTTTGAGAACTTTATATGGGGATGCCGGAACAAGTCCGGCAATCATTCCGTCAACACCAAATCAATGCACATCACCGTGATGCATATAATTTAATAGGGTCTTGCTTAAACAGGGCGACCAACGCAGCATACAGATCGGGAAGCGCAGCGCTGAACAGAACCGGGCGCTCGAAAAAATTCTCCACGGCTACGGCAAAAAATTCCTCTTCATTGGTTAGCGCATAACGTCTGAAAAAATGTTCCTGACCGGATGCCTGCATATCGGCCCGGGTTACAGCAGCCATTACTTCATACGCCTCCAGCGCCCCGGCTTCAAAAATCCGGTAACCAAAAATTTTATGTTCCAGCCAAAGCGCATGGGCCAGCTCGTGCATTAATAAATTTATTCCGTCTGAATTATTAGCGAAGCCTGAATTCAAACTATTCCACGAAAGCACAATGTAGCCCGCGCCCGGGTTTGTTTCACCTTTGTGATACTGGCCGGTGATGGGTGAATAATATTTATCGGGATAAATAATGATTTTATGAAAAGCATCGTAGCAATCCTCCGTAAGGAACAACGAAAGCTGTGTGGCGCAGGAAGCAATCAAATACCGCGCGGCATTATAGTTGATAAGCTGTGTTGGCTTGAACAGCCGGAAGCTGATGTCGGTGGAGGTAATAAAATAATACACCCGCCACTCAAACCGCTTGCGCTCTTCAGGCGTAAGCTTTTTATAGTATACGTTGATGGGTTTTAAGCCGGGCGTTAACGGAACAAGATACCTGGGAAAATAATAAAAGAGCAGCTTTTTATACCAGCGCTGCTCGCGGATAACAGGCAATGCAAAGAATCCGGCAATAAGAATAGCAGCAAGCGTATAATAGTACACCTGACTGTTGCCCTCCATGCACTAAAGCTGTTTAAGCAAGTTGTTGATTGAACATGCCGCTGCTAATTTAGCATTCAACTCACCTGCCTTCACACGCTCCTGCTTCATCGTATCGCGGTCACGGATGGTTACTGTATTGTCCTCTAATGTCTGGTGATCGATGGTAATGCAATACGGGGTGCCGATTGCATCCTGTCTTCTGTAACGCTTTCCGATTGCATCTTTCTCTTCGTAGAAGCAGCGAACATCAAACTTCAGGTTGTTCATGATCTCCATTGCCTTTTCGGGCAGACCGTCTTTTTTCATCAGCGGCAGGATAGCCACTTTATTGGGCGCTAACGGAGCAGGGATTTTTAACACAACACGTTCGCTGCCGTCTTCAAGCTTTTCTTCTTTATAGGATGATGACAAAACAGAAAGGAACATGCGGTCTAATCCGACAGAAGTTTCTACTACATACGGAATGAAATTCTGGTTGTCTTCCGGATCGAAGTACTGAAGCTTTTTGCCGGAGAATTTCTCGTGGCTCTTCAAATCAAAGTCTGTGCGTGAGTGAATTCCTTCAAGCTCCTTAAATCCTATCGGGAAATTAAACTGGATATCGCATGCTGCGTTGGCGTAGTGCGCCAGATTCAGGTGATCGTGGTACCTGTAGTTGTCATTACCCAATCCCAAAGCCTGGTGCCACTTTAATCTTTTCTCTTTCCAGTATTCGTACCACTTCATTTCTTCGCCCGGCTTTACGAAGAACTGCATCTCCATCTGCTCAAACTCGCGCATGCGGAAGATGAACTGACGCGCCACAATTTCATTTCTGAAAGCTTTACCAATCTGCGCAATCCCGAAAGGAATCTTCATGCGACCGGTTTTCTGCACATTTAAAAAGTTCACGAAAATGCCCTGCGCGGTTTCCGGGCGGAGGTAGATTTTGTTGGCATCATCCGCTACCGAACCCATCTCGGTTGAGAACATCAGGTTGAACTGGCGCACATCAGTCCAGTTTTTAGTTCCGGAAACGGGGTCGGCAATTTCAAGATCAAGGATAAGCTGTTTCATCGCAGCCATATCGCCACTACCTAACGCATCTTTCATGCGGGTATTGGCTTCATCAATCTTTTTTTGGTACTCAACTACACGGGCGTTGGTGGTAACGAACATCGCCCGGTCGAAATTTTCGAACCGCTTGGCAGCTTTTTCAACTTCCTTTTCAATCTTATCTTCAATCTTCGCGATTGCGTCTTCTACCAAAACATCGGCACGGTAGCGTTTTTTAGAATCCTTATTGTCAACCATCGGATCGTTGAAGGCATCCACGTGACCGGATGCTTTCCAGATGGTGGGGTGCATGAAAATAGCCGAATCAATACCCACGATATTATCGTGCATCATGGTCATGAACTTCCACCAGTACTCTTTGATATTATTCTTCAGTTCGGCACCGTTCTGACCATAGTCGTAAACCGCGCTAAGCCCGTCATAAATCTCGCTGCTGGGAAAAATAAACCCGTACTCCTTTGAGTGGGCAATCACATTCTTAAAAAGGTTGTCTTCCGAATTCGCCATAAGGCGCAAAGATAGTTTTTAGCCGATAGTTTTTTCATCGGTTGGTATGCCGAAAAATGATATTTTTAGGCTTTTACAGGAATGAAGTATCGTAAACTTGGTCTCGCCATTGCCTTTTCGCCCCGCCTGGAAGCGCTGCTGCATGAAAGCGCCCGCCTGAAAAAATTGTGGCAGGCTGAGCTTGTACTGATTCACGTTGGCGATACCGAAAAAGATGCCTCCGAAACACTTAACACACTATTATTAAAAGCCGGGCTTTCCCCCGATGAAGTAAAAGTACGCTGGGAAAAAGGCGACCCGGGCAGGAGAATTCTGGCGGTTTGCCAGGAAGAGAAGATTGACTTACTGATGGCGGGCGCATTAAAGAAGGAAAACCTCCTGCAATATTATCTCGGAACGATCGGCAGAAAAATTCTGCGTAAGGCAGAATGCTCGGTGTTGTTATTGCTTCAGCCGTCAACGCACCCAAAACCCTATCACGAAATTGTGGTGAATGCAGAAGAAGGTCCGTACCTGCATCAAACCTTAACGGTAGCCTGTGAGTTCAGCAAAATTGAACAACCGCTCTGGCTGCACGTTGTGCGCGAAATAAAAATGTACGGTCTTACGATGACTTCATCGGAACATTGTTCGGAAGAAGAATACAGCCAATTGAAAACCGATCTTGTTTCGCAGGAGATCAACACGGTGCAGAAACTGCTCGACTCCATTCCGCATGAAGGACTAAAAATCAATATAAAAATACTGGCCGGTAAATCCGGGTTTGAAGTATCGCAGTTCGCCATCCGTAAAAAAGCCGATCTTTTAATCACCGCTGCTCCGCCAAGAAAATATTCAATCCTCGACAGGATCTTTCCGCATGACCAGGAGCATATTTTTGCCGACTTACCCTGTAATCTCTTAATCGTTAATCCGGGAAAGGAGGCTAAGCGTGGGTAAGCTCAGTCATGCTGACGTTGTTCAGCTTCTTGTCCAATTGGGCATCATGCTTATCATGGGCCGGCTGCTTGCTGAACTGGCGCGCAAGCTGAAACAGCCCGCGGTAGTAGGTGAGATCATTGCCGGTATTTTATTAGGTCCGACTATTTTAGGCATGATCAATCCCGATTGGTTCCATGCGTTGTTCCCGGTACCCAGCGGTGCGGGTACTGTACTAACCGGGCTGGTACAAGTTGCTGTTGTGATGTTGCTTTTTATAGCCGGACTGGAAGTTGATCTTCAAATCGTTTGGCAGCAGGGCAAGCGGGCTGTTACCACAAGCTTGTTCGGATTGGTTATTCCGTTTGTAATTGGGTTTGTTTTTCCATACTACTTTCCGGAATTTTTTGGGATTGCTGAAACCGGTGAGCATCTGACATTTGCATTGTTCATGGGCACCGCGATGGCTATCTCTGCGCTGCCGGTTATTGTACGCATACTCATGGACCTGAACCTGTTCCGTTCCAGAATGGGGTTGCTGGTGGTGGCATCTGCCATGGTCGATGATGTGATCGGGTGGATGATTTTCTCCGTGATCTTAAGTATGATCGGAAAAGGAAGCGGAATGCCGTTGTGGTACACAATCCTGCTCACCTTTGGCTTTGCCACACTGATGCTGACAGTTGGCCGCGGGGTTTTCAACCGTGTGCTGCCGTGGGTTAACCGCAAGCTGGCCTGGCCGGGAGGTGTACTCTCCATTTCATTGGCGTTATGTTTTTTGGGCGCAGCGTTCACCGAATACATTGGTATTCATGCGATCTTCGGGGCTTTCATTATTGGTGTTGCACTTGGCGACTCCAAACATTTTTCGGAGCGCGCAAAAGAAATTGTTCACCAATTCATCAACAACATTTTTGCCCCGCTGTTTTTTGTGTCGATCGGGCTGCGGGTAAATTTCTTTGTGAATTTCGATTTAGGACTAACCGTCATTATTATTTTAATCGCCTTTGTCGGGAAAATAATAGGGGCCGGTTTAGGCACGCGCATGATTGGAGGATTCACCTGGAAAGAATCATTAGCGGCTGGATTTGGCCTGAATGCACGCGGTGCAATGGAAATTATTCTCGGATTAATTGCGCTTGAAAACGGCCTGATCAACGAAAAGGTATTCGTATCCTTAGTCATCATGGCGCTGGTAACCAGCATGACCAGCGGCCCGCTGATGAAATGGAGCCTCGGCCGCACCGGGAAGGACTCCAGCCTGTAAAAAATCTTCTGACAAGCTGTATCTTTTCCCTGTTCTGACATTCTGATATCAGAATAAGCACCTGTTACTGACCAAACCTACGATAGCAGACAGAGCGTTAAACAGGAGAGTAGTGCTTACGATCCTGTATGACTAAAATCCCTTCTGCTTCAGCCGCTTTTCGGTTAGAAAAATCGAAATCACTATAAATACCAAGTAATAACCAAGTGAAATTAAAAGTGATTCATGGCCTCCGATGGTGAAGAACAGAATAGCCTGAACAAGCAGCGTTGAAATGCCGGCCCACAGCATCAGCTCCGCACTGTAGGCATTTGCCTCATCCCAGGCGAGCTTGCTTTTCATCGAGCGCGGAGTGCGGTAGCCATAGAAGCTGTTGATCTTTTTAGGAGGCCACAGTTTCATTATCAAAGAAACGGCTAAGAGCACCGGGCCTGTAATAAGATGTGCGATCAGCATTTCGTTCATAGCGACTTTGCTTTAATCCAGTATTCATCCATCTCCGCCAGGCTCATCTCACCCATTTTCTTTCCGTCTTTGGCGGATTCAGTTTCAAGATACTGAAACCGCCTGATGAATTTTTTGTTCGTACGCTCAAGCGCTTCCTCCGGGTCGATATTGATAAACCGTGCATAGTTCACGAGTGAGAATAATAAATCCCCGAATTCAGCCATGGCCTTTTCTTTGTTAATGGTTTCGTTTGATGCGGCATTAAACTCACTTTTAAACTCCTGCATTTCTTCTTCAACCTTTTCCCACACCTGTTCTTTCTTTTCCCAGTCGAATCCTACGCCCCTTGCTTTATCCTGGATGCGGATGGCTTTCACTAAAGCCGGTAAAGATTTGGGCACACCCTCCAGCACAGATTTGTTGCCGGTCTTTAATTTTATTTTCTCCCAGTTCGATTTGACCGTTTGCTCGTCTTCGGCAATCACATCGCTGTAAATGTGCGGATGGCGTTCTACCAGCTTGTCGCAGATTGAATTTAAAACATCCGCTATATCGAATGCCTTTTGTTCCGATGCAATGCGCGCATAAAAAACGTTGTGCAGCATCAGGTCGCCCAGTTCTTTTTTAACTTCTTTTAAATCACCTTCTAAAATCGCATCCGACAGCTCGTACGTTTCTTCAATGGTAAGATGGCGGAGGCTTTCCAAGGTTTGTTTTTTATCCCACGGACAGTTTTCACGCAATTCGTTCATCACGGTGAGCAGGCGGTCGAATGCCTGTAATTTTTGAGTGCGGTCAGGGTCGGGTTGTGAAAACGGTTTTTTCATCGGTATCAAATCTGTACGCAAGGTACGGCTGCCGGCCGACAAAAAATTGAGTTATTTTCAGTGATTTCCGGAGTAAAGCTTGTTTTGATATACTTGAGATATATGTAATATTGTATATGTACGGATTTGTAGCTCATTCGCTAAGACAAATCGAACCAACAGAACAATGAAATTTAAGAAAATCAAAGGAGGCGAAATTAAAGGACACTTAGACATCTTTGTCACGCATAATGAAGACGAATTTGAAGGCAAAATATCAAAGTGGGAAGAGATTTTAATACATGGAGATCCTAAAGGTTTGAGATCGTTTGCGAAACTATTAATTGATATTGCGGACTTAAATCAAGAAGATGTTAATGACAAATATCTTCCAAAAGGAGCTAGAGAACATTATCGTTTGAGCCCTGGATTAGAACTAGCAAATAGCTCTGACCAAGTAGTTGTAGGACGACTTGATGCTAAAGGGACTGGTGTTTTTTACGACAGATTTATTCCCAAAGAAAATTCAAAGAAAACCAGAAAAGTAAAAAACTAAAAGACCGCCCTGTCGACAAACTAAGTATCGCGCGAAGCGCGAATTTTTTGCAGTTTGGTGAAGGATCTTTAGAAAAACTGAATAAAAGAAAAAATTAAGACGGTTCACGCAGACAATTTGGTCACGCTGGACAAGGTTTCGTTCCGCGGAGAGTTTCGGCTGACTTTTGAACTTAAATTTAAACGGCTTCGCAATTACATTTTACACGCGGACTCGTTTGCGTCCAAATTAAATAACGGTGGCCTTGAGACAAGTCCAAACCAAAAACGGTGGACACGCACGAGCTACAACAAAAGCTATTTGCAGTGGCTGGGTGAAGTGTATATAAAGTTATATCTTCGCTATTACGTTTGGTCACGGTGGACAAGACACAGTTTCAAAGCCAGCCCACTGCAAATAGACAGGCGTTATGTGCAAGGCGAAAAAAATTAGCATAAACTGACAATTATGAAAAAGACAA
>CAZIGG010000019.1:0-37961 GCA_964538575.1 uncultured Roseivirgaceae bacterium | reverse complement strand
CTAAGATGTCCCTGTAAGCGATTACCCCCGGAAGGGTATAAAAGATGTTCCTATAAAAACCCTTCAACGAACGTGTGGCTGGTTCGATTAAGGCCATTCACGCAGGCGATGTGTACGGTAAATTTTCAAAGATCACCTATTTCATCGCCTGCCTGGTAGCCACTACCCTGCCCGTTACCGGGACAATCATTTGGGTTAATAAGCTGGTGAAGGAAAGGAAAGCTAAAAATTATCCTTTATGCAGACCCGCTTAAGCCCTTAAACAATATCGCTGTACTTTATAAATTTATCCAAGGCTACCAATAGTAAGTAGCAACACCGCCCGCAGGCAAGGATGCCGTTGCAACAAAGTTCTTATACCCGATTACAAATGTTTTATCAACGTCATTGTCGTTTACTACAATAAGTACCTTCTTTCCTGCTGGTGTTACATACGCCACATTATGCAGGTTATCAACAATATTGCTGCCCACCCGCACCGAACCGGGCGGCACAAGCTTAGAAGCATGCGCAATAATGTAATATGAAACATTGCGGCTGATGGCGCCCGAAGTATTATTGATCGTAATAGCGCCCATGCATTGGTTGCAGCCTCCGTCACCGGTATGCGGATCGAAGTTTTGATCCGCAGCCAGGTTCCATTCCAATACATTGCGACTCCAGTTCCGTGGGGCGCCAACGATTAACGTTTTTACATGCCAGCGCAGGTCGCCTCCAAAATCTCCGAATCCGCTTGTCCATTGTTCCGTGAAATAAACATTTTTATCCGGATGGGCATTATGTACCGTAGTCAGGGCGCTGATATCTCCCAGGTACATGTGGAATGCCGACCCGTCTACCATGGGTTTTGTCACCGGATCGTTGAGGATTGCAATAGGATAATTCGGGTGGTCGCAATTGTGATCAAATAAAATAATCTTGGTTGTAATACCTGCCGCTGCGAATGCAGGGCCAAGATGCGATTTAATAAATTCATTTTGTTCGCTACTGGTCATTGTCATGCTGGGCGTATTGCCCGGATGTTCCGGCTCATTTTGTATGGTTATAGCATCAATGGTTATCCCTTCTTCGGCCATCTCCTGAATATACCTGACAAAGTATTTAGCATATACGGAGTAGTATTCGGTTTTCAAACTCCCCCCTTTTACCGCATTGTTTGTTTTCATCCATTTCGGTGCCGACCACGGGCTTCCCATGATCTTAATATTCGGATTAAGCGCAAGAATTTCTTTTAATACCGGGATCAGGTTAACGCGGTCCGGGTCGAGGCTGAAATTTTCGAGTTCAACATCTGTTTGACCCGAAGGAAGGTCATTATACGAAAACACGCTCGCATCCAGATCAGAAGCTCCAATACTGATGCGCAGGTAGCTTATCCCGATTCCATTTTGTTCAGTCAAAAACAATTCACGCAACAGTGTATTTCGGTTAGCGGCATTCAACTTTTGATTCATCAATTGGGCACTCCCTCCTGTCAGGGTGTAGCCAAATCCATCCATGGTTTGGTATCGGGTGGTGGTGTCAACTGTAATCTTTGATAGTTGCGTGGTTGTTTGCTTAAACGTTATCGGAGATACAGCGCTGAACAGAAAACTGCGGTTTGGATATGTAACCCAGACACTAACCTTCGGGCCGTCTGCACCTCCCCCGGGATTATTATTGATCGGTGGCAAATCCTCTGAGGACGAGCAAGCGATAATTAAGCTCAAAATACTGATTAACATGGGAAAGGTCTTTTTCATCTGGTTCTAAAAGAATTACTTTATTATAAAGGTAGAAATTGAGTGTGGCAATGCCACTGTTCTAACCGCGTTATTGTCTATCCAAAGGAAATACGGTAGTTTTTTGGCAGTCTGGTTCATCACCACAACAACCAAACTTCCATCGGTATTCAAAAAGGCAGTGCTTAATAATGCACTCTGGCTTGGTGAAGTTTGAACCCGCCTGGCCCCCGGGCGAATGAATTTTGAGAAATGGCCGATATAATAAAAGGCATTTGTATAGGTTAACTCTCCGGTTTGTGTTTGTGCGTGAACCGGTGCAAAACAAAAGTTACTTACGTGGTTTGGCCCGCCTTTTTCATCCAGCAGAATATTCCAGTCAGTCCACCCCACCGCACCTGCGTTAAAATCGTTAATCATGGATTCTCCATACCGCTCACCCAACGTCCAGTCATCAAGCTTACCGGCATTAAAAGGTGCGTTGCAGCCTTCCGTAAAAAGAAGATTGATATCATTCCAGCTTTCCTTTACGCGATGCACATTGTCGTAAACCTGGCTGCCCCCGCTCCAATCTTCATACCAATGGAAGCCGATGCCCCAGATGTATTTGGATGCACCCGGGTCATCTAATAATGTTGAGGCGCGTTGAAAAATAAGATCCCGGTTATGATCCCATGCAATAATTTTTTTATCCTGTAATCCCTGTTGTTCAAGTGTGGGGCCCAGGTATTCTTTGATGAAGTCGCGTTCATCTTCGGCTGTGTAAATACAACTTTCCCAGGTTTGCGTGGCCATGGGTTCATTTTGCACGGTTAATCCCCAAACGGGTATACCTTCGCGTTCATAGGCTTTAATAAATTTTGTATAGTAGTTCGCCCAGCTTTGCTTGTATTCCGGTAGAAGTTTTCCTCCCTTTAGCATGTTATTGTTGTCTTTCATCCAGGCAGGCGGGCTCCACGGGCTAACGTATAGTGTTAATCTCCCACCGGCTGCTTCAATAGACTGCTTAATGAGCGGTATCCGATACGCTTTGTCATGTGAAATGTCAAATGAGGTAAGTTCCTTATCACCATCCTTGACGTACGTATAGCTGGCGCTGCTAAAGTCGCAACTGTTGATATGTGTCCGGCCCAAGGTATATCCGATGCCCTCTTGTGGATTGAAATAAGCTGTCAGCAACTGCTGCTGTTTTTCCTTAGGAAGCTTCGCAAATGTTTCGGCAGAAGCATCCGTTAAGGCCCCGCCTATTCCGAGTAAGGTTTGAAAAGACTTGTTAGGATTAATAAAAACACAGATTTCCTTTTCAACAGGTTGCCCGTGACTTTCAAACTCAGCGGTATCCGTGAGGGATATGCGTAAGGCAGCAGAATCAGCCGTAGTATACACCCATGCTTTTTTACCAGCTGTTGAAAAAACAGGGGGCTCAGCAGTACTGGTTTCTATCTGTTTGCCCTGTTGGCTGCAGGACTGAAAAAAAAACAGAAGTATGCCAAATACAACTGCGCTAGTTTTTAGTTGTTGCATTGTTGTTGCTCAGTGGTTTGAAAAGGAGATTTGATGTGTCATTATTGTTAAGTGAGTCATCCGGGGTTTAGGATGACTCACTTTTTTCAACTCCGGATTAATAACCCGGGTTTTGTTTAAGGTTTACATTTTTATCGAGCTCGGCTTGCGGTACCGGCCAAATCAGTCTGGCCGGAGTAAGGTTATATCCGAGCGAAGCACCGCTTCCGTCTTTCGCAGCATTGATTACGGTAATTGCCCTTCCTGTGCGTTTCAGATCAAACCAGCGATGTCCTTCAAAAGCAAGTTCCAGTCTTCTTTCCTTTTCAATGGCCAGTTTCATAGCTTCTTTCGTATTGGCTGTAGTGGGGTTCAGGTCAACACGGTTCCTGATTTGATCAACCAGCGCTTTCGCCCCCGGCAGATCATCCTGTTCATTTAAGGCCTCAGCTTTTAATAACATAATATCCGCCAGCCTGAGGAAGATGTAGTTCTGATCACTTGGGCTTACAAAAGCCCTGTATTTGTTAATAAACGGGTAATGGTTTTGAGGCCAATGAGCATCGCTCCATTTTCCGGTTACATCATCAAAAATGATTGACGCATTTTTGCGGATTACATCGCCTTCATCATCAAAAGCCTTAACCAAATCATTGGACGGAACATTAAATTTTTTCCAATCCAGGCCTCTGAACATTTGTGTGCCCCAGTTGTGATCAACGCCTCCACCGAAATAATTTATTTCAAAAATTGCCTCTGAAGAATTTTCAGTTGAATTATCCCAAAGCTGATCATACTCGTTCAACAAGGAGTAACCACCACTGATAACGGCCTGGCAGTATTGCTCAACCTTTGTCCAATCATGAGGCTCTTGTGCGGCATATACTTTCGCGAGCATGGCATTGGCTGCACCCTTGGTTACAAAACCCTTATGGTCAGCCGTTATTCTGGCACCGGTCAACGCTGTTTCAAAGTCAAGTATAATCTGAGCATAAATCTCCTCCTTTGGTACCGGTGCGGGATATACTTGTTCATACACATCCGGAAACGTTTCCGGGCTTAACGTTTGAAGGTCTTTCAACTGCAGCGGTGCATCACCCCATAACTGAACGATATGAAAATAACAGAATGCCCGGATAAAGGATGCTTCAGCAACCATTTCAGTTTTACGTAAATCAGTAAGTGCAGGATCCGTTGTCTTAGGAACGTTATTGATAATCCGGTTTGCTTTCCCAATGGTTCCATACAAATAACTCCAGTCACGGGTTACATTCCGGTTGGTTGCAATAATCGAATAGTCGTCTATTTGAAAATTATCCGGATTGTCTGCGCCCGCATAAGCGTCATCTGCCTGCGCATCTCCGTTTACAAAATAATCAAGCTCGAAGTATTCATTCTTAAAATCAGCATACGTACCTGCCAGAGCAGCTTCTGCTTCCTCCGCACTCTTATAAAAGATGGAGTCTGCACTCGTATTGGTTATGGGTGTACCGTACGTTTTTGGTCTTAGGTCCAGAAAATCTTCACAGGATTGCAGAACCACAACCACACTTATCAGATAAAAAATATGTT
The DNA here is from genome assembly GCA_964538575.1 of uncultured Roseivirgaceae bacterium. Taxonomy (GTDB): domain Bacteria; phylum Bacteroidota; class Bacteroidia; order Cytophagales; family Cyclobacteriaceae; genus UBA2336. Next base: position 33,165 of record CAZIGG010000019.1, on the reverse strand, counting down.
TCGCATTCATGATCATAATTTTTTAGAATTCCACATTTACACCAAACGTAACTGTAATTGCCTGCGGATACGTTCCGTAGTCAACCCCCAATGCTACCGGACTATTACCGAAAGCATTTACTTCAGGATCAAAACCGCTATATTTTGTAAACGTCAGCAGGTTTTGACCGGTCGCATAAACTGATAAGTTTCGTACTCCGATTTTCTCCAGCCTTTCAGCATTAACATTATACCGGAGCGTAATGGCTTTTAATCTTATGTATGAACCATCTTCAACAAAACGTGTTGAATTTTGAACGTTATAAACATTTCCTCCTCCTATTGCGCGCGGGATGTTAGTGTTTCGATTTTCAGGTGTCCACCGGTTCAACACTGCAGTAGATTGATTTTTGCTGTCAAACATCCCTTCGAGGTCAATCCGGGTAGAGTTAAAAATATCGTTTCCATAACTGCCCTGGAAGAAGATACTCAGATCGAACCTTTTATACGTCAACGTATTGGTGAAGCCAAAAGTAAAATCAGGATTTGGGTTTCCAATCACTTTACGATCTCCCGGATCCCAGTATCCATTGTTATTGATATCCCGATAGATTATATCACCTGTATCCGGGTCAACTCCGTCTGCTACATAGCCATAAAACAATCCAACCGGTTTACCCTCTGTAAATAAAGACACAGAAGTATTATTGCTGTAAATAGGTCCGTAATACGTTGTTGGAGTATACACTAAGTTAACAACTTTATTACGGTTAAGGGAAATGTTAAAATCCGAGCTCCAGGTTAATGCCTTTTCAATGTTTACAGACGAAACTGTAAATTCTAACCCTTTGTTTTGGATTACACCACCATTGGTTAAAATGTTTGAAACTTCTCCCACCGATGATGGCAGGTCAACATCGAGCATTAAATCGTCTGTTCGTTTTATGTACGCATCTATTGTAAAATTTAATCGTCTGTTGATAAGGCTTAGGTCAATACCCATATTCGTTTGTGAAGTAATTTCCCATGTTAAATATGGATTCCCGATAGAGGCCTGGTAGGTAGTAGGGCCGCTTAGCGGATTTGTTGGAGTAACTCTTGAGTATCTATTTTGTCCAAACGCGAGATAGTTGTTAGGTAAACCATCCTGGTTTCCGAGCTTACCCCATCCTATCCTCAGTTTTAGTTCGTTGATTACGTCAAGGTCTTCCATAAAAGACTCTGACGAAATACGCCAGGCTGCTGAAACAGATTGTGTGGTTGCCCACTTTTTAGCCAATTTTGAGGATCCATCCCTGCGTATGCTCGCGGTAAACAAGTATTTGCCATCATAGTCATACAGGATTCGACCAAAAAAGGATGCGGTAGCCCATTCATCAATACTGGTATTTGCCGCTGTAATCACGTTGGCAGCATTCATTGTTTTTACAGAAGTGTCATCGGGAAAATCATATCCTTCCATGTAGGAATCGTTATACTGACTTTTAATTGTTCCGGTACCAGCCAGTAACGTGAAATTGTTTTTCCCTATGCTTCGGATGTAGGTAAGTAAATTTTCGAACGTCCAGGTAGTGGCGAAACTTTTATCCGCCCTGCCAAGTCCATGATTCTGCCTGCCGAAATTAGTACGAAAGGGATCCTGGTAGTAATCCCACTGGTGGGCATTCGCATCTATAGCAAAATTTGTTCTGAATGTAAGGCCTTTGGTAATAGTAGCCTCCGCTATAAAATTTGCAATCATGCGGTTGTCCACCGATTCCTGATCCGCTCCAAACATGTAGGCTTTCGGATTCTCCCAGGAGGGCTGGAACGGATTGGGATCAAACTGTCCGCTTCCGTCACTTTTGTAGATGTGAAGGAAAGGAGGCGTATTTAAGGTACTCATAATTACTCCGCCTCTTCCTGAACTGGCATTGTCCGGAGTATCTTGTGTTTTAGACCTTAACAGGTTGATGTTAGCGCCAATCTTTACCCATTCTTTCACCTGATTATCAAAATTTAAGCGAATTGAATATCGGTCAAACTTTGCCGGGGCAACAATTCCGTCATTTTTCAAGTAATTGGCTGAAGCAAGGAAATGAGATTTCTCGGTACCACCTGAAAACGACAACTGATAATTTTGAATGTAGCCGGTACCGAAAACTTCTTTATTCCAATCGGTATAATCGGTCCAGCTCGCGTCAAGTGGAACGCCAATCTCTTGCATTAAATTACGGTACTCTGCAGTGTTTAAGGTCTCGATCTGTTTTCTCAATTTTGAAAAGCCACCATAGGCACTAAACTGCACTAGCGGTACACCTGCTTTTCCGGTTCTGGTGGAAATCAATACAACTCCATTAGCTCCCCGCAGACCATAGATAGCACTTGAGGCTGCATCCTTAAGGATACTCATTGAAACGATATCCTGTGGATTAATCCCGCGAATATCCGTCATCGGAACGCCATCCACTACATACAGTGGTTCATTGCTCGCGGAAACCGAAGTTGCTCCGCGGATGCGAACTGAGATATCACCACCCGGCTTGCCCGAAGGCGACATCACCTGAACCCCGGCTGCTTTTCCCTGCAGGGCTTCCGCCACTGATACCATCGGCCGGTCTTTTATAGCGCTTTCGTCCACTACAGAAATCGCAGTTGAAATATCTTTCTTCTTTTGTGATCCGTACCCTATCACAACAAGCTCTTCCAGTGTATTGGCAGCTTCCTCCAGCACTATATTTACTGTGGTTTGATTCTCAACGACAACTTCTTGAGGCGCATATCCTATGAAACTGAAAACAAGTGTGCCACTGGTCATGGTGAGGTTATAGACCCCATCACCATCTGTTGTTGTACCCAGCGCGGTACCTTTGATCATTACACTTACTCCCGGCATGGCAGAACCGGTTGCGTCTTTTACGGTTCCCGAAACGGTACGCTCCTGCGCAAGCAGAAGCCCGGGAAGCGCTAACAAGAAAATCAGTAGTATATATTTCATCATCGGGTATCGATTAATTATTGACCATAAATTTTGTTTCATCACGTAAATGGAAAGATCGGGTTTCGTTTTATTGTAAGCGGCATGGTTCCCATACGCCTGACAAGATATAGTACAATGTTTATATGCTATGAAGGCGCAGATGCATTGCATTAAAGGTTAACGCTACGACCCGCGGCATATCGCCTGCTCATTCAAATCCTTTAAAAAAATAAAAAAAACCAGGAGCGGATATACATCCGCCCCTGGGGAACTAACTAAACTTCTAATCGAACTATCTTACAAGCACAAACGACCATGATGCGCTGCCGTCTTTTGCACCCGAAATATCACAGGTAACAAAGAGGTACTCTTTTGTCGTCCCCTTTGCATACGCCATAACTTCATATTTAACCGTAGTGGCTCCGCCATGAACAGGATTTGCCGCGTTATTGTTTTCACCGCCATAGTAAGCCTTATAGAAGCCGAGGAACGCTGCCGCGCCTGAACCGCTTGTGGTATTGGCAACTGTAATGATAGCCCTGTCGCTTCCCGCAGCAGGCACAAATGTATAACTGTGGTTAGCTTCTGTTTTAAGCTTGGCACCATCATTCGTAACCGTTGCCAGTTCAGCATCGGTTATACAGCCATTAGCAAAAGGTGGCATGTAACCATCATTTCTCACATTGCCTTTCGTGTCGTAGCCAAACACACCACCTGCGCTGAATTTGAATTCATCGTTAGCCAAGCAATCCCACGATCCGCCAGCAACGAGGTCAGACTTCGGCACCACGAACCACTCGTAGCTGCCCATTGCCGGCCCGACAAACAATGACAGTTCATCTGCCCGTACCTTCCAGGCACCACCCTGCAGTAACGCATCGGTTAATGCCGGTGTAGCGGCATTGGCAGTAAACAAACCTCTGGCTACGGTAGAACCACCGGCATTTGTTGCCGTGAGCTGTACCACATAAATACCATCATCCGTATAGGTTTTTACAGGTTGAGCCGCTGTTGAAGTTGTGCCATCGCCAAAATCCCACGAATAGCTCGTAGCTCCTGTAGTGGTATTAGTCGTGGTCAGTTGATTACCGGCCATGACACCTGTAAACGAAGTAACCGGCTTATTTGCTGGAATTGGCGGTTCATCCCCTGGATTATCGTAATGTACAAACACGAATTGCCAATAACCTCCTGGCTTGGCATCACCAGCCGCGAACTTATAATTTACATACACGATCAGCGTGTCAACCGTACCGTCATATAACTTTTCAATGTTATAGGTTAAGGATGCTTGGGGAGCTGTTACCTCAATGTCTGTTCCGACTTTCTCAATACCCATGTAGGCACCCAGTCCTTCTATTTTTAATTTATCTGGATTTCCCGGAGTCAGTACAAAAGTACCCGTGAAGTTGCCCCATGCGGAAAGGTCCGCACCATCGTCCTTATCCTTCATGTTGTCGGGGTCGGTCGTAGAAAAGCAAATATTCTCATTAGGGAACTGGCCTCCGGAGCCATGACCTTCTCCCCACATAAAGCCATTCAGGTTTCTTTCAAACGTTGATCCAGCGCGGGTAAAGGTGTATTCATGATTTAACATGCAGGCACGAATTGCAATTTCATCATTGTCCCTGCCCATGCCCCACCATTCACCGTCACGCGTTACGCCATCCTCTTTTAGCGGGCCAACCAGTAATGGGTATCTTCCCCCACTTGCGGTGCGCAACAATTTCCACGTTTTGGAGGTAGTACCCACAAGTGCCGTTAACAAGGCTTCAGGGTTAGACACTACAATTACTTCACTATACGTAGCTGGACCGCCCGATCCTTTGGCTGTAAGTACTACTGTATAAGTACCGTCTGCAGCATAGGTATGGGTAGGATCTTCTTCCGTTGAGGCCGGGCTGTCGTCACCGAAATTCCATGAAAGGGAGGTAAAGTTCTTGGAAAAGTTTTTGAAATGGATCGTTTTGTAATCCGTTCCATCCACTTCGGACGTAAAACTTGCAATAACATCCGGACTTGGTTCATCATCCTTACAGGAGATGACTTGCGTTGCCAGAATCGCAACGGTCGCAAATCCCAGGAAATAATTAAGTAGCTTTTTCATATTCAGGTTATAGTTAGTTAATGGTTCTATCATTAGATACAAGTCTAATCAAGTTTATGATAATCCCAAAGTAACTAATTGATAATGAATATTATGCGATAAATAATACGCTTCAATCGCAATCCAAAAAACTGATAAATTGGCTCAAAAACCCATTGTTACAGGAAAATGAATGCAATCGTTTGATACGCTATGCTATTCGGAATCGATTCCGGTAACAGAAATTAGTTACCTGATTCTGAACAGGTTGCACGAGGGCTTTCAAATTCATTCTTATAAAAAAAAAATCCGGGATTTATAACGGCCTAATAATCAAGCGAATAAAATCTTCTCAAACAGCAACTTTCAGCCTTCGGTGATGATGGATTTCCACCCGGCCTGGAAGAAATTGGGGTTTCGCCTTCGCTTTTCATTAAGTAACGACTTGATGCGGGAACTGTAAAGCCAGCACGTACTCTGCCGGATGTTCAGGATTTCGGAAAGCTTGTATGAGGAGATGCTGCCACGGGAATTGTAAACGAGGAAAATCATGTAAAGCGTTTTGCCAAGCGGCAGCCGGGTGTTTTGCAATAATGTATAGGCTGTTACCGATTCATCATATCCGCATTTCGTGCACCTGCGGCTATACAAGCTTTTGCCTGTGCTGTATGTCTCATTTCTGCATTTCCGGCAACTATAATTTTCAGACCATTTTACTTCTGCCAAAAACTTCATCCAGCTTTCCTCCGTGGGGTGCATGGCACTGAATTCTTCGTAATCAACCTCTTTGGAGAGCACGCGCGCTTCTTTTACTTCGGCAACATCATGCTGCAGCTTTATATTGTCCCGTTCAAGCAAAATATTGATCTCGGCAATTTCCTTAGCCTGTGCTTCCAACTGCTTGTTGGCTGCCTCCAATTGGGTGTTCTGTTCTTCAATGTGCGCTGATTTCTGAAGAAGCTCGGCTGTCTTTATCAGAACCTGCTCTTCAAGCGTTTTATTGAGGTTATCTTTTAATTCCTGATTCTCATGCAACTGCTCAATCATTTTATCCGTAACCTTAGCTTTCTCAAGGCTCAGCACTTTGATCTTATCACTTATGGCAAAGGACAGCAGGAGCATCTCCGCGACAAAGCTAAAGCCCAGGCTATAGTGCGATAACTCTCCGAAGGGTTTCCATTCTATGTTATAATATTGTAAAACCTTGTACAAGATACCAAATGCAACAAACGTATAAGCAGCAACCAGAAACCGGGCGGGCGAATATTTTTTGACAAAATAGCTCCGGATGCTGGCGTAATAGATAACAGCAAAAGGGAAAATCTCAATAAACCGGAACCGGAACCATTCGGGGCTTATCGTGACGCTTATCAACAAAAAAACAGTACGCAGCACAAAAGCGTAAACAAAAAGGTTAAACAGCCGCCTGTCATTTTTCCTCAGGTTAAGAACTGATCCGGAAAAAATGAGCGCTGCTGTTGTGGCGAGGTATAAAAAAAGACCTGGCGCATAATAGTTCATTACAGGCGACTCGGGCCACAGGTACTGAAATCCTATTCCGTCTGCGCTCATTTCATAAAGGCCCACACAAAGAATGTAGAGAAAATAATAGAGATAATGTCTTTCCCGTACCGCGATAAACATAAGCAAATTGTAGAAACTGAATACCAGAATCATTCCATAGAAAATACCGAAGAAAAAATACTCGTCAAGCGCATACTGAAACAACCAGCTCTGTGATCGCAGCACGATCAGAATATCCGCCTTTTGTTTTGACTGCACCTTGACATAGTAAACCACCTCTTTATCCGTTTGAGGCGTTAGGTTTACGATAAAGTTCTTGTGTTTCGTCTCACGGTTACTAAAAACCGACTCGTCTCCCAGTACAATTCGCGAATAACGAGCGGCCTCAAGGGGTGTATAGAATTCCAAATGATCAATTGTTTGATCGAAAAACTCAATTACCCAGTTCTTTTTTGTTACGCTATTGTGTTTCACTTTAACGCGGTACCAATAGGCCGACTCCCGGTTAGGGTTGGTGGGATTAAATAAAGTATTTTGCCTGAACTTTGTATCGTATTCACGGGAGGATACCTGTTCAATACCAAGTTCCCGGGTAGGATCCTCCAGGTATTCAATTTCCTGAAAGGTGAAAATATGCTGATCAATACTATCCTGAATGAGAACTGATGGCTGCGCTATACCCAAAAAAGAGTATCGCATGAATATCAAAAATATCGGAATTAATTTTTTAATCACCTCGCAATGCTTTATTCTATCAATTCGGACAGCCTGCCCAACACGGCAGACCTGAAGGTAAGCATCAAACAAGTTACAGAAAACCTGAAAATCAATTTAGTACAATCCGTCAAAAAGCCGGCCCGCATACACACAAAAGACACAGGCTTCTGCCTGTAAAACAGGACTATTGCGATAAATCCATAGCTGCCAGTTAAGAAGTAGTTATTTCGACTTCACCGGTCCTGAATAGATCGGAATCTTGATCCGTCTGCCGTTGGCCTTGGTAATGGAGTTCTCTTTTTTGCCAAATACAACTCCGCGGCAGCTATCCGTTCCGCACTGGCAGTTGAAGGGCTCAATGTTGTGATCGAGGAACAGGGCATAGTCCAGCGTAAGCTCTTCGCCTTCGGCTATGTTGCGCATCGCGACAACGTCCAAACCATTATAGGCGGTGTTCGCATCACAACTGTGGTTTTGTGGCGACCAGTTTACCGGGTTTTCATCCCAAAGGATATAAACTTCCTTGCTGATCGGGTAGGCGTAGTGCTTGAAATCGTTTTTCTGGCGGTCGTTCCACTTGGCATCCACAAACTTCTTAGAGATGATGCGCTGCGCCATGCCTTCACCCCCAAAAATAATTTCACCTTTTTTCAGGTTCTGCGCAGCAAAGATTCCATACCCGGAAACTGAGCTTCCTTTCAGTCTGTATTTCTTCTGCTTTGCCCTGTGACGGGCAATGCCTTCGTTAATGATGTTCTTTAAGAATCCGCTCTTGCCGGCAGGGTCAAAGTTTAAAATAAAGTCTGCCGAACCCTGGTAATCATCTTCATAGAATGCGGAGCACGTAAAGTTGATCTCCAGGAAATAAATGTCGTTGTTATCATCCATCCGGAAATCCATCCGTGCATAGCCAACTCCGCCAAACGCTGTAAACACAGATTCGGCAGCTTTACGCAATGCTTTTTCCGTTTTGGCATCCTTGCAAGGAACATTACAGTCCGGGTGCAATTCCGATGTTTTCAACGAATACGTCTTGAACGCTCTTCCTTTCGGGAACAGGTATTCAACCGGCTTATATGAAATGCACGATTTACCATCCGTGTTAGCGCTTACTAATACGGTAAACTCCCGCCCGGCAATGTATTGTTCCACTAAAAGCTCAGGATACTCTGCCAGTTCAGCATTAATCTTTGCATTTAGTTCTTCCTCACTATTGACAAGCGATTTATCATCCACGCCCAAACTGTCTCCAGCCTTGGCAGGTTTAACAAACATCGGGAACGTAAGCTTGGTCAGTACTTCTTTAATGTCTTTTACAGAGGCTACCTCCACGGCAGCCGGGGTTTTAACGCCTGCGCAATACGCCACATATTTCATCAAAGGCTTTGGCGGATCGTATAGCACCGCGTTTGGACCAGTGTAGGGAAGATTCAATAAATCGAGTGTGTTGATTACATCAATAGACGGCACCTCCCACTCTAAATAACCTTCGCACAGGTTTACGAAAATATCGTACCCTTTTGCGCTGAGCGCCTTGAGTTGCTTGTAGGTAGTGAGCTTGTTCAGCAGAACATGATCTACTTCATGCTGCGGGAGCAGACTTGAGAGATTTCGTTGCGGATCGTAGTTTTTATAATCTACGTTGGTGGTTGAATAATCAGGTTGAAGTACACAAACTTTCATAAACTACTAATTGATCATTGATGTTTGGATTGATGCCGAACAACAGCGTCTTCCAGGATTTCTACGATTAAATGGGTAAATGATTTTTGATCGAAGCGCAGAATGGCGCCAATGGATGTGTAATCCTCGTCCTCACTTAAGCCGCACTGTGCATTAACCTCCAGCACGTAAAACTTGCCGGTGTTCTTGTCCATGCGGATATCGAGACGGCCATAGCCCATACCTCCTACCGATTTGAATGCCTTGATGCTGATCTCTTTCAGGATTTCAACCAACTCGTCATCGGCTTTCTTATAGTTATATAAATGACCTTCTGCCTCAATTGGCTTTTCATTATCGTAAGTTTCCCAAAGCCTGTCGAATGAAAGGAATTGTTCATTCTCTGGTAATGACTTATGGAATACCCGTTCAATCGGAGTGTAGCAATGGAGGGATTTAGGCTTAGTGGATGAACCCACAACCAGTGTGGTGAACTCACGCCCGTTGACAAACTCCTCTACGAAGATTCCGCCTGTATCCAGCTTCCAGCCCCGGTAACCGGTGCGCATTTCGCTAACGATCGCTTCGAATTCTTCCGCTGTGCTTACCACATTCTTAACCGTTAAGCCCATGCTTCCGGCTGAGACAGCAGGCTTAACGATCAATGTCTTACCGATCTCTTTAAAGATGGTTTTATAGTCCTCCTCACCGGATTCAATCACCTTCCATCTGGCTGTTGGCACCTTACGGGCGTCAAACGCTTCTTTCATCGGGATTTTGGAGGTGGTGATCTCATAAAAGAAATCATCCGAGCCGGTGTAGATGAGGTTATGCTTTTCCAGTTCGGCAATTACGGAAACGCCCGGCACCGCGTTAGTCTCATCGCCATCGCACAGGTTGATAACGATGGTTTTCTTGGTTGTCGGGTAGTTCTTAACGCGAAGAATGGAGCGTTCAATATCGTTAATGGTAACGTTCTGCCACTTCCACTCACACCCGATTTCCCCGAAAACTTTCTTGTATTCGGCTATGCTTTGCGTGTAATCGTAATAAAATTTGAGGTTTGGATCGTCCGTTTCCAAAAAGGGAGCAAGAATCCATACGAGGTATTGATCCTTGTTTTCGAGAAAGCCCGTCTTCTTTTTGCGGCCGGAGCGCTGAACCGGGGCAATGGCCACGTTCAGATCAGCCTTAACTTTATTCATAATCAGCTTCCTGCAGCCAGTTTTTGTTGAATGAAGTCAGTAAACCGATACCTTCTTAGTTGTGCATCAGTTAAATATTTAGCGCCCTTCACTGTGCCAATGCAGTTTTTTCTTCCGCAGTTACATTCGAAAGACTGATCCATATCCCACTCTGCTGAAGGATAGAAGAAGCCAAGCTCATCGCCAACCTTAATCGGCCTCAGCGCAACCAGTTGCAGGCTGCTGGTATCGAAGAAGCAGTTAGGCTCGCAACTGTGGTTAATGCATTCGAGGTATTCAGGGAAGAGTTCAACGTGCTCAGTCTCGCTTAACTGAACGGTCAGGTAGCTTGGCGCTGAATACATGGCACGCCAGCCAAACTCTGAGATGATTTCACCGGCTGCAAAAGCTTTACGCGAGAACAACGAACGGTTATTAGCCAGGATGTCGGTGCGTACTTCAGCAATTTCGGTGGGAACAACAGCGGTAATTACGTTAGAATGGTTGGATTCTGCTTTTTTTCGGGCAGGAGCGTTGCCCTTACTTGTTTGAAAGCTCATTGATTGTAGTGGTTGAGTGAACTTATAACAACTCGTAAGTAATTTTTCATAGACAATCTTTCTGCTTTAAGATAAACTTTCAGTTGAACGAGTGGTCTATACTATAAATGTACGTGTATAGAATGTGTTTATCCAAATTATGAAGCGTGAATTATCAAATGATCAACATCTTACATTAATTAATCACATATAAACATGATAAACTATAAACGTGCATACTTCAAGTGATGCTTGATATAACTTTTAAGATGATAAGCCCTTGATAAGACGTTGATGATGGATGTTAACAGGCACTGATGATCAATAAAGTATCACTTACTCTATTATTATAGTCATAAGTCAATCAATGGATTGACAAAGCAGGGGCTTCAGGTTCCGCGGGATCAGTATCCTCATGTTATCCGCACAAAATCAGATAACCCGGATACTTGAAGTGCGATCATTATCTACTGTTCACTGTTTTGCGCTTTGCTCCAGGGGATTCTTCAGTCGTGATGCTGTGAGCTAATTAAAATTCTGCAAGTCACTCCTTCAGAATGACGTGAGACTGGAATGTTTGAAGAAGGTAAAGAAAGTAGTCTCGCCCAGAATCCCCGCCTGAATGACTTCAGTCGGGCAGGGAACTGGGATCAAAAGTTTAGGAAACTTCCCCGCCCGAACGTACCGTTCGGTACGGGCGGGTATTCTATTGTCAAAAGTAGTCTCGCCCAGAATCGAACTGGGATCAAAAGTTTAGGAAACTTCTATTCTATCCGTTGAACTACGAGACCAAAAAACTCAATTAAATCGCTGAATTAAGGGTTTTTATCAGCTTAAAGCCTTGCAAAAATATGAAAACTATTCTTCCTCCGGTGCCTGTGCCGAATAATCCTGCATGTAATCATACCCGGTCTTCATATAGTTCGGATAGATCTGAAGGTGGCGCTTCTTAATCTGCTCCAGCATTACAGCCTTAAGTTCCGCGATGTTCTCCCCGGTAACAGCCGATACGAATACTACATGTTCATACCCATGCTGACGGTAATACGCCTGCATCGCCTCCAGGTTTACTGGCTCTTCCTCGGTTTGCTTAGCTTTTAGCTGGTCAATCTTATTCAGCACAAGGATGGTTGGGATGTTCCCGGCTCCAAGCTCAGCCAGGGTATTGCTCACCACCTGGATCTGGTTGTCATGGAAAGGATGAGCAGCGTCTACGACATGGATCAGGATATCAGCTTCCCGAACCTCATCCAGCGTAGATTTGAAAGATTCAATAAGGTGATGCGGCAGCTTACGGATAAACCCTACCGTATCCGACAGGAGAAAAGGTATTGTTCCCAAGACAACCTTCCGAACGGTGGAGTCTACCGTAGCGAACAGCTTATTCTCCGCCAGCACTCCCGATCCTGACAATAAATTCATTAAGGTTGACTTGCCCACGTTGGTATACCCGACCAAAGCCACCCTTACCACATTGCCTCTTGACTTGCGCTGGGTTGCCTTCTGCTTCTCAATCTTCTCAAGCCGGTCTTCCAGTACCTTAATCTGGGTACGGATGTTTCGCCTGTCCGTTTCTATCTCGCGCTCTCCGGCTCCACCCCGGGTTCCGGTTCCGCCCCGCTGCCGTTCAAGGTGGGTCCAGAGCCTGGTCAGGCGTGGCAATAAATATTGATTCCGCGCCAGCTCAACCTGGGTTCGGGCCTGGGCAGTCTGCGCTCTATATAAGAAGATGTCGAGGATCAGTAAGCTGCGGTCGTATACTTTCACGGTTGGCTCCTCTCCTTTCGGATTCAGTTCCCGTTCGAGGTTGCGGAGTTGAGAAGGGGACAGATCGTCATCAAAAATTACACGCTTAACCTGCCGGGCATTAACGTACTCTTTCAGCTCGGAAAGCTTCCCCTTTCCAATAAATGTCCGGGGATCCGGGCTTGGAAGGTGCTGCACCATGCGTTTGACGGTTTGAATACCTGCGGTTTCGGCTAAAAAGGCCAATTCATCAAGGTGTTCGTTGATAAGATCGTCTTCCCGGCTGGCGCCTACGGCTACTAAAATTGCTGTATCCTGCTGTTTCATTTCTAAAAGGGTCGCAATTTTAATGCTTAAATTTTACCCGTTTCACAGGGCGGTTACTTTTTTTTACTTTTGTTGATTGAATCTTACATCAACTGTTAAAAAACTCCCACTTTTAAACAGTCAGAAGGTTTTAGCCATAAACTCATGAAAGTCGCCATTGTGCTCAACACTTCCTGGAATATTTACAATTTCAGGATGAATCTTGTCCGCTCGCTGCAGGCTGAAGGGCATGAAATCCACACCGTTGCGCCAAATGATGACTATACACACTTCTTAACCGAGGCAGGCTGTATTCATCACACGGTAAAAATGGATAGCCGGGGCGCTAATCCGGTAAAAGATCTGGCGCTTATTGTTGAGCTTTATTCCATCTATAAAAAGATGAAGCCCGAGGTTATCCTCCACTATACCATCAAACCAAATGTTTACGGCTCACTGGCTGCATCTTTCTTAAAAATCCCGGTTGTTAATAATGTGTGCGGATTAGGTACTGTATTTCTGAAAAATGATTTACTCTCCTCCGTAGCCATGTTCCTGTACCGGATAAGCTTTAAGTTCCCCAAAAAAGTATTCTTTCAGAATCCCGATGACCTGAAGCTGTTTCTGGATAAAAAACTTGTGCCAACGCATACGGTTGATCTTTTACCGGGTTCAGGCATTGACCTTGGCAAGTTCAGGCCGGTTTCATTTCAGCGTAATCAGAAGTTTACCTTCCTGCTCATTTCAAGGCTGATAACCGATAAGGGGATTCTTGAATACATCGATGCCGTTAAAAAACTTAAGGCTGAAGGGCTGGATGCACGCTTTCAGGTGCTGGGCGCCATTGATCAGGAACACAGGCGCGGCATTAAGCGCGAGGTTATACAGGAATGGATCAATTCAGGCATCATCGAATACCTGGGGACTACAAAAGATGTAAGGCATTTCATTGAGCTTGCAGACTGTGTCGTGCTGCCTTCCTACCGGGAAGGAACACCGCGTACGCTCCTGGAGGCTGCAAGTTCGTCAAAACCTATTGTGGCTACCAATGTTCCGGGCTGCAACCAGGTGGTAGAAGACAACTTCAACGGCCTTCTTTGTAACCTGAAAGACTCCGCTGACCTGGCTGACAAGATGCGCAGCATGGCCAATTATGATAACGAGACCCTGAAAAATATGGGACTTAACGGCCGCAGGAAAATGGAGGCCGAATATGACGAATCAATCGTTATTGATAAGTATCTTCACACCCTCACAGCACTAAAATCTTCGTAAGGATTATTCATGCAGATTATTCAGACCAGAATTGCGGGATTACTCGAGATCATCCCACAGGTTTATCATGACAACCGGGGCTGGTTTCTTGAATTTTACAAGGAAACTCCATTTCGCGAACAGGGTATTAACTATAAGTTCACCCAGGAGAACATGTCATTCTCGCAAAAAGGCGTAGTTCGCGGTTTGCATTTTCAACGCGAACCCTGGCAGCAGGCAAAGCTGGTTTCGGTATTGCAAGGTAAAGTGATGGATGTAGTGGTGGATCTTCGAAAGGGCTCGGCAACATTCGGAGAATCTTATTGCTGCGAACTGGATTCAGATCGTCACAATCTCCTGATGGTTCCCGATGGGTTTGCGCATGGATTTGCAGCGCTTGAAGATTCGTTGTTTTTGTACAAAAGCTCAGGCGCCTATACTCCCGATGCGGAAAGCGGTATTCTCTGGAATGATCCTGACCTTAACATTCAATGGCCCTTTGATAATCCAATCCTTTCTGAAAAAGACCAGAAGCTGCCAACCCTCAATGAGTTGTTAAGAAAATCCTTAATTTCACAAGTCTAATTGCATTGTTTTGAAAGTTCACTGCCGTACAATACTTGCTTTGCTTTTTATCAGCATGATCGCTGCTTCTTGCGGGTACAAGCAGAACATCATGTTCAAGGTGCCTGAGGGGGCTGTAATCAAACAGCAGGCTGAAGAAGTACAGCGCAATTATATTATCCAGGCGAATGATTACCTGAAACTCGCAGTATACACAAATAAAGGTGAACGCATAATTGATCCGGATCTTGAATTATTGAAGCAGATGCCGGTTCAAAACGGGGTTTTAAAACCTGATCCAAGTTACCTGGTGGATGTGAACGGAGTTGCTAAATTCCCTATGCTGGGTGAGCTTACGGTGCAGGGACTTACTATCCGGCAGGCGGAAGAATTAATCCAAAAAGAATATACCAGGTTTTACACCGACCCTTTTGTAACCCTGCAATACACCAACAAGCGGGTGATTTTATTAGGCGCTCCGGGAGGCGCAGTGCTGCCGTTAGTGAATGAAAATGTAACCCTCGTGGAAGTACTGGCGCTGGGCAAAGGAATTGACAACTTAGGGAAAGCGCATAACATCCGGGTACTGAGGGGTGAAGAGTTTTACCTGGTTGATCTCAGTACGATTGACGGTTACCGCAAAGGCAATATGATTATGCAGCACGGTGACATCGTATATGTTGAACCGGTGAGAAGACCGGTGAGCGAAGCTGTTCGGGACTACGGCCCGTTATTAAGCCTGGGAATAAGCATTAGCACACTGGTAATTGTGCTTATCGGATTATAACAATTCTATCGTTGGAAGAGTTAAAGAATAATACACCTGAAAATATCGACTTTGGTAAGTTAAGAACCATCGTCAGGAGCAATATTCTCTGGATCTTCCTGATTTTCGCCATCACCAATGCGATTTCAATTCTTTACGTGCGGTACACCAAAGATGTGTATGAATCCGTATCCGAAATTAAACTTGATGTAAAGCAGGACGCTTCCGAGCTTGGCATTCGCGAAATTGTTCCCGATAAAAACCTTGATCTTATTTCCGGAGAAATTGAAACGATTCAGTCTAAATTGTTTCTGAACACCGTTATTGATTCGCTTGACCTTCACATCAGCTATTTCAGCGTGGGTAATTTCCTAAACGAAGAACTTTACAGGACAGCGCCCTTTATCGTGAAGTTTATTAAGCTAAGTCCTGCACTGCATAACGTCTCTTTCTCCGTTGAACAGAAAAATTCTTCGGAAGTTGAATTGCGCATCGGTGAAAACGGCACCATCATACATGGTTCGTTTAACCAACCGTTAACCGTGAACGATTCAGAGCTGATCGTCTACAAAAGACCCGGGGCCGAATTTCAAAGCAGCATTCATTACTCCTTTATTTACAACAGCCGGGATGTTTTACTTGACTACCTGGTCACGAACCTTACGGTTGAGCCTATCAATTTCAGTGCAAAAACTATTAAGGTTTCATTTGTGGATAAAAATCCGGTGAAGGCGCGGGATCTTGTTAACGGCATCGACTCCTTATACCTTCAATACAGCAACGAACAAAAGAACCTGGCCAATAAGCAGAAAATCGACTGGCTGAACAGGGAGCTTAGCCAGATCGAAGCAGAGATGGGCGGATACGAAGATTACTTTGAAAACTTCACCCTCAAAAACAAAACCAGCGATCTGAACGAAGATCTTAAAAAAACAATCCGCCAGATAAACCGGATTGACTCCCAGCGCTTTGAGCTATCGAAAAGAATCGGAGAAATCAATCAACTGCTGGACAATGTAGCGCTGGGTGATTTTTACCTGAACAACCTTCAGCGCAGAGCGCTGCCGGAAGCAATCAATAAAAATCTCGAAAAGCTGCAGCCCCTCATCGTTGAGATGGACCGCATGAAGCTCTCCTACAACGAAAGCACGTTTGCTTACCGGCAGAAAGGAAAAGAGATCCAAACCATCAAGGATGCGCTCT
This sequence comes from uncultured Roseivirgaceae bacterium, assembly GCA_964538575.1. Lineage (GTDB taxonomy): Bacteria > Bacteroidota > Bacteroidia > Cytophagales > Cyclobacteriaceae > UBA2336. The sequence continues at coordinate 16,676 of CAZIGG010000019.1, read as the reverse complement.
TTAAGGAATTAACAAGCCTGAAGGCTGAGTGGCTGCAACGCCTGCAGGAACTCAACAATAGTAAGAATAAGCTGGAGAATGCCTTTGCTAACATGCCGGATAAAAACACGCAGTACAATAAGAAGCAACGGTTCTATAAGCTGAACGAGGAGATTTACCTCACACTTATAAAGCACAAATCGGAATTTGAGATAGCACAGGCAGGCAGCACCCCGGATTTTAAGTTGCTTTCAACGGCTACGCTGCCTACCGTTCCCATCGAACCTAAAAAAATGCTGATTTACGGGATTGGATTCGTAGCGGGACTTGTATTGAATATCTTCCTGATTGGAATTTTGTATCTCGTAAACAATAAGATCAATAACCCGGATGAAGTTGAGCGGATAACCGGTGTTCCGTTGCTGGGTATTGTACCGAAACTCCGCAGGCACCATGGCGCGGGTATCCATATTTTGGATAACCCGAAATCGATGGTTAGCGAAGCCATGCGAACGCTCCGCACTAACCTGGATTTCTTCAGTGTTGACGAAACTAAAAAAGTTATTGCAGTCTCCTCTACTGTATCCGGGGAGGGAAAGTCTTTCATTGCATTGAACCTGGGCGGAATCATGGCGCTGTCAAAAAAGAAAGTAGTGCTGCTTGACCTGGATATGCGGAAGCCCAAAACCAATACAATCTCAAGCTCCATTGATCCTTCGAAGGGTGTCAGCACAATTTTGATCCGCAAGCACTCCTGGCAGGAGTGTATCGTAAAAACAGCCATTGAAAATCTTGACTTCATTCCGTCAGGCCCGCAGCCGCCAAATCCATCGGAACTGCTGTTGAATGGCGAGTTCACCCATATGCTTGAAGGGTTGAAAACACAGTACGATTTCGTTCTTCTGGACACTCCACCGGTTGGCTTAGTCACGGATGGAATCATGGCCATGAAACGGGCCGATATTTCCATTTATGTTTTCAGGGCCAATTATTCCAAGAAAGATTTTCTGAAGAACCTGCAACGGGTGCTGAAGCTCAACAAGTTTACGAACGTGACTTCCGTACTCAATGCCTTGCCGCCCCTTCATGAAGGATATTATGGATCAGGATACTACGAAGCAGAACCCAGCACAGCTTCGAAGCTAAAAACATTCTTTAAACGTGCTTAGCTGGTTTCGCAAGAACAAGGCTTTTGATCAACGGGGGGATTTTCCGTTTACAGACATTCATTCGCATCTGCTCCCCGGACTCGATGATGGCGTTCAATCGTTCGAAGAAAGCGAAGAAATTATCCTGAATTTTCAACGCCTCGGGTACAAGAAGCTCATTACAACTCCGCATGTAAAGAGCGATTTCTATCCCAACACGAATGAAGACATTCTAAGCAAGCTGTCGGAAGTAAACGCGCACCTCAGGCAAAAAAGAATAGATATTATCCTGGAAGCGGCTGCAGAGTTTTACTTAGACGAAGCGCTTGTTGCACGGATTGAAAACAATTCACCCCTGCTCACTTTCGGGAAGAATTATTTTCTGTTTGAAACGAACTTCATGACAGAGCCGCTTAACCTTAAAGAGTTTATTTTCCTGGCTGCAACAAAAGGATATAAACCTGTACTTGCACATCCGGAACGGTACCTGTACTTACAAAGTAATTTTGCGAAAGCTGAAGATCTCATTGACCGCGGAGTTTTGTTTCAGATCAATATTTCCTCCCTGTCCGGCTATTATTCAAAAGGCGCCCAGGCCACAGCAAAAAAACTGATTGACAAAGGCTATGTTCACTTCTTAGGCAGCGACTGTCATAATTTTCAGCACATTCAACTGCTTGAAGAAGCCCGCAGGAATAAATACTTTCAAAAAGCAATATCTTTACCGTTGCTTAACAATACACTTTAACCCGGTATCAATTTCATGATTGCTGTTACAGGAGCGAACGGTTTACTGGGAAGTTATATCGTCCGGTTGCTGTATGAACGGAAGCAACCCTTTGTTGCTTTAAAACGAAAAAACAGCAGCATCAGTCACCTGGATGATCTTGATGATTACATCCTCTGGCGCGATGCCGATGTAACCGATGAAGGTTCGCTTCGTGAAGCGTTAACAGATGTTACCGGTATTATTCATACCGCTGCATTCGTTTCATTCAACCCGCGGAATGCGGAAAAGGTTTTTAAGGTCAATGTTACCGGAACACAAAATGTAGTGAATGCTGCGCTGGCCGGAAAAGTTAAAAGACTCCTTCATGTGAGTTCCGTGGCCGCGCTGGGCCGGCAAAAAGATCAGGCGGAAATTGATGAAACGAACAAGTGGGTTGATACTCCAATCAACAGCAATTATGCTCAATCCAAATACCGGGCCGAGCTGGAAGTTTTCCGCGGACAGGAAGAAGGGTTAAGCACCGTAATTGTCAACCCCTCGGTGATCTTAGGTTACAGCAACTGGGATAAAAGCAGCTCCCAGCTTTTTAAATATGCCTGGCAGGAAAAGCCGTTCTACATGGACGGTTCTTTTAACTATGTGGACGTTCGGGATGTAGCCTCCATCGCCCTTCAGCTTTTCGACTCAACACTTGAGCATGAGCGGTTTATTTTAAATGCCGGCTCAATTGGTTTCAGGGATTTTTTTGACACACTGGCCGGAAATTTCAACAAGAAGGGCCCTACCATAAAAGTCGGGAAACCGTTTCTCAAACCCCTGGCTGCACTGGAAAGTCTCCGAACCCGGTTTAGCGGCACAGAACCAATTATTACGCGCGAAACAGCACGCCTTGCGGGCACCCATTTCCATTATAATGCCCAAAAAATCCAAAAAACACTGAATTTTAAATTTCAATCGTTTGATAACACCGCAGCGTGGTGCTGCAGCCGCTACCGCGAACTTTATGGCGGAAAAAATCATTGATAGGTTTACATTTGCGCCCTATTTTTATTTACCTTAGAAAAACCTAATTGCCCATGGCGAAAGAATTCCGGAAAAGAGAGGATGAGGGGAATGACCTGATCAAGCGTTTTGAAGATCACCTGCGGAAAAAGAAAACTGAATTTTTTGAAATAGAAGCCTTCGAAGAGATCATCGATTTCTATATGCTTCGCGCGAAATACAACAAAGCGTTGCAGGCTGTTAACATTGCCATTAATCAATATCCGTTTTCCACGCAATTTATAACAACCAAAGCCCAGGTGCTTTCGCAGCTTGGTGAACACGAAGAAGCGCTGGAATTATTAGAACAAGCCGGCAATCTGCAGCCCAACGATGCGGAGATCATGCTTACGCGCGGATCAATTTATACGTTGCAGGGAAAGCATAAAGAAGCCATTGAAAGCTACGAGCAGGCACTCGAATTCGCAGAAGATAAAGACGAAGTTTATTATAATATCGGATTAGCCTATCAGCACTCCGAAAATTATGAGCTGGCCATTGAAGCCTATAAGCATGCGGTTGAATTCAACATCAACCACGAAGGGGCTTTGTATGAACTTGCTTACTGCCTGGACGTTAGCGGACAATTAGAAAGCAGCGTTTCGTACTACAAGAAATTCATTGACGAAGATCCGTACTCAGCTTCTGCCTGGTATAACCTAGGTATTGTATACAACAAGCTCACACAGTACGATGAAGCCTTAAAAGCATACGACTTCGCCATTACCATTGACGATACATTTGCTTCAGCCTATTTCAACATCGGCAACACGCACATGAATCTGAATGCGTACACCAAGGCGCTCGATTCATTTAAAAAGACCATTGAGCTGGAAGGCCCAAGTGCAGAAGTTTATTGCTCCATTGGCGCAGCGTACGAAAACCTGGAGCAATACGATCTCGGATTAAAATATTTTCAAAAAGCCGCCAAGCTCGACAACCTGTATGACGAAGCCTGGTTTGGTGCCGGTGCCTGTTTGGAAAAACAGGAGAAGTGGTACCAGGCGCTCCATTTCTATAACAAAGCATTAAAACTGCACGTAGAAAATCCGGAATACTGGAAAGCAATCGCGCACGCGGAATTTAAAGTAGGCAACATTGTTTCCAGCATGGATGCCTACGAAGAAGCCAGCAAGCTTGATCCGAAAGACAAGGAAATCTGGCTTAACTGGTCGTTTATTTACTACGAACAAGGCGACCACGGCAAAGCATTAGACGTTTTATCGCAGGCACTGCACGACAATCCCGATGATGCGGAAATCCTGTATCGCATCACCATATACCTCATAGAAGCAGGCAATTACAAAGAGGCATTTAATTATCTGGAAAATGCCTTAATTTTGGACTTCGATGGTCACTCAACGCTTTTCGAATTCTTCCCCAAACTGGAAACTCAGAAAGCCCTGTACAAGATTATCGAACAGTTTAGAAAAGATAACAGCTAAATGAATTACGACTTAAAGAAATTACCTGAGCGCACCAGCAAGCCCAGGAACTCCGGTTTTACCATGGCCATGGACAAAGGCCTGAGTATCCGCGAAGCCGAAGATTTTATCAGTGTAGCCGGCAATCATGTGGACATTGTAAAGCTTGGCTGGGGAACTTCGTTCGTTACTCCTAACCTGAAGGATAAATTAAAGGTCTTCAAAGACGCAGGCATCCCGGTCTACTTTGGCGGAACGCTCTTTGAAGCTTTTGTGATCCGCGATCAGTTTGATGATTACCGGAGAGTGCTCGATCGGTACGGCATGACCTACGCAGAAGTTTCAGATGGTTCGATGGACCTTGAGCATGATAAAAAATGCGAGTACATCGAAAAGCTTTCGAAGCAGGTAACCGTACTTTCAGAAGTAGGTTCCAAAGATGCGGACAAGATCATCCCCCCATACATGTGGATTGACCTCATGCAAAAAGAACTTCAGGCCGGTGCCTGGAAGGTTATCGGTGAGGCGCGTGAAGGCGGTAACGTTGGCTTGTTCCGCGGAACGGGTGAAGTGCGCTCCGGTCTGGTTCAGGAAATCCTGACCAAAATTCCTTTTGAAAAAATTATCTGGGAAGCTCCCCAGAAAGCGCAGCAGGTGTGGTTCGTAAAATTGCTTGGCGCAAATGTGAACCTCGGCAACATTGCTCCCAATGAAGTAATACCGCTGGAAACCGTGCGGTTAGGATTACGGGGTGATACCTTTTTGCATTTCCTTGGTATTGAAAGAAAGGGCAATACAACGCCCTCGTTCTACGTGGACTAGTGGACTAATTGAGAAACCTACAGGATTATATACTGCTCTACATAAAAGGGCTATGCATCGGCATTGCCGATGCAGTACCGGGGGTATCAGGCGGAACGATTGCGTTTATCACCGGCATTTATGAAGAACTGCTCCATTCGTTGAACGAGGTTGACCGGGATGCATTCAGGCTGCTGATCAGGTTCAGGCTTGTCGGGTTGTGGAAAAAGATCAACGGAAATTTCTTACTAACAGTTTCAGCGGGAGTTATAACCAGTCTGCTCGTTTTAGTCAGCGTCATTTTTAATCTTATCGCTCACTACCCGGTGCTGGTCGGCTCATTTTTCTTTGGGGTGATCTTTGCATCGGTAGCATTAGTGCTGAAAGAAATTAAGGCGTGGGGATATAAACCGATCGTTGCCTTTGCCGCCAGCGCGGTAATCGGATATTTTATCACAACACTGTCGCCCATGGAAACTACGGATGCGTACTGGTTCGTTTTCATCTGCGGAGCGCTCGCTACCTGCCCGATGATCTTTCCGGGTATTTCGGGAGCTTTCATTCTGGTATTACTGGGGAAATATCAGTTTATGATTAATTCCCTGACAGAGCTTAATCTGGGAGTAATTTTCATTTTTTCGGCCGGAGGTATACTTGGCTTGCTTGGGTTTGCCCGACTAATTACCTGGGTACTCGATCATTATCACCACGTTACGGTAGCCGTATTAGCCGGTTTTATCCTGGGCTCGTTAAATAAAGTATGGCCCTGGCGGCAGGCACTGGAGTTCGCAACTACGCGCAAAGGCAGCCAGGTTGCGGTATTTGATAAAAGTATACTACCTTGGCACTTTTTATCGGAAACCGGAAGAGATCCCCAACTCTTTCAGGCTATTCTGATGATGGCACTCGGTGTATGTATCGTTATCGTTACAGAGCGGATTGCAACACGATTAAAATTGAAACACTGACATGGAAAAAATATTCGGCCTTATTGGCTCAACGGTAAGTCACTCTTTTTCGAAATCATACTTTGATGAAAAGTTTTTCAGGGAGGGGTTACGCGATTATCATTACGAGTTATTCCCGCTTTCACAAATACAGGACATTGAAAAGTTATTAAAAGATAACAAAGCCCTGAGCGGGCTGAACGTTACGCTTCCGTACAAAGAACAGGTATTAAAGTACCTCAATGAGATTGATTCTGCCGCGAAAGAAATTGGCGCTGTAAATGTGATCAAGGTTGAGCAGGGAAAGCTGAAAGGATACAATACAGATTCGGATGCGTTCTATGAAACCATTGAAAAATGGCTGCCGAAAGACAAAACATTTAAAGCGTTAATTCTGGGTTCTGGCGGATCTTCCAAGGCCGTGCAGCAGGCATTGACCAAGCTTAACATTCCGTTCAAAATCGTTTCGCGCGATAAAGCCCATGGCGACTATTCGTACGAAGAGATCAACGCGAAGGGTAAAGAAATAGAAGCATCAAACCTTATCATTAATACAACACCGCTCGGCATGCATCCTAACGAGAGCTCAATGCCCCCCTTAGATAACGAGCACATCACACGCGATCATTACGTTTACGACCTGATCTACAACCCGGCCCGAACGCAGTTTTTACAAAAAGCAGAGATCCGCGGAGCAACCATCAAGAACGGTCTTGAAATGCTGCACGTTCAGGCTGAGAAGTCCTGGAATATCTGGAATAATTAAAACCATCGCGGACCTGTTCCGCGATCCCCGGATTCAGCACCCCATAATGGGATACCGGCACGTGGCCGGTAATGTTAGTCTATTCATTACATTTTCATATTTATTACAAGACTGACGGTTTGTGTCAGACCCGAACCTTTTTTACCGTTTCGGAATTACGATTAACGAATAACTATTAACTTTTCCCCATGGATTTTAAAATCACCAGCGAGTACGTCCCGACAGGCGATCAGCCTAAGGCAATCGAACAGCTCGTATCCGGACTTGATAACGGAGAGCCGCATCAGACCTTATTAGGTGTTACCGGCTCAGGTAAAACGTTTACCATGGCCAACGTGATTGCTAAAACACAGCGGCCAACCCTGGTGTTGAGTCATAATAAAACCCTCGCAGCCCAGCTTTACGGTGAATTCAAAAACTTCTTCCCGGAAAATGCCGTTGAGTACTTCATCTCCTATTACGATTACTATCAGCCGGAAGCATTTATTCCTTCCTCCAATCTATACATCGAAAAGGATCTCTCCATCAACGAAGAAATTGAAAAGCTTAGGCTCAGTGCAACTTCTTCCCTGCTCACAGGCCGGAGGGATGTTTTAGTGGTAGCTTCCGTTTCGTGCATTTACGGTATCGGTAACCCGGAAGAGTTTGGAAAGAACGTGATCACACTAAAAGCCGGTGAAACGATTGCGCGTAACAGGCTGCTCTTTGGATTAGTTGACATTTTATACAACCGCACCGAAGCTGAATTCAAACGCGGAACCTTCCGGGTAAAAGGCGATACCGTTGATATATTTCTTGCGTACGCGGATTACGCCATCCGGATTTATTTCTGGGGCGATGAAATTGAATCCATTCAACGCATTGAACCCGTAAGCGGGAAGAAAATTTCGGATGAATCGGTAGTAACTATTTTTCCGGCCAACTTATTCGTTACCGGGAAAGAATCCATGCACCAGGCAATGCGTGAGATTCAGGATGATATGGTTCGCCAGGTAAAAATGTTCGAATCGGACCGGAAATTTCTGGAAGCTAAACGATTAAAAGAACGAACCGAGTTTGACCTGGAAATGATGCGCGAGCTTGGCTATTGCTCGGGCATTGAAAACTACTCACGATATTTTGACCGAAGAGAACCGGGCGCAAGGCCCTTCTGCCTGATCGATTACTTCCCGGATGATTTCTTAATTATGGTGGATGAAAGTCACGTAACCATTCCGCAGATCCGTGCGATGTGGGGCGGTGACCGCTCCCGCAAAGTAAACCTGGTAGATTATGGCTTCAGGTTACCTGCCGCGCTGGATAACAGGCCATTGACATTTAATGAGTTTGAATCAATGGTGAACCAGGCGGTTTACGTAAGCGCCACACCTGCTGAATATGAGCTGCGAAAATCAGAAGGCGTTGTCGTGGAGCAGTTAATTCGCCCAACCGGCTTGCTTGATCCGGAAATTGACGTTCGCCCGAGTAAAAACCAGATTGATGATTTGTTAGAAGAAATTGACGAGCGTGTGAAGAAAAAAGAACGCGTACTTGTAACCACGCTCACTAAGCGTATGGCCGAAGAACTTACGAAGTTCATGGAACGCGCAGGCGTAAAGTGCCGCTACATTCACTCAGAGGTAACAACGCTTGATCGTGTTGAGATTCTGCGCGAACTAAGACTTGGAATTTTTGATGTGCTGGTAGGTGTTAACCTCTTACGGGAAGGGCTGGACTTGCCGGAAGTATCGCTTGTAGCCATTCTTGATGCTGATAAAGAAGGTTTCCTGCGGAATCAGCGTTCGCTCGTTCAAACCATTGGCCGCGCTGCACGAAATGAAAACGGCCGCGTGATTATGTATGCCGATACGATTACCGAATCCATGCAGCAGGCGATTGATGAAACTAATCGCAGACGCCAGGTACAGATCGATTACAACAAAGCGCATGGCATAACCCCTAAAACCATTGTTCGCTCAAAAGAATCGATCCTCGGTCAAACCAAAGTTGCCGACTCCAAAAAATCCACAAAGAACTATTATGTGGAAAATGAAGAGGCTTCGCTCGCAGCCGATCCTGTTGTGGCATATCTCGGGAAAGCTGAGCTTCAGAAAATGGCCGACCGCACCAAAAAAGCCATGGAGAAAGCAGCAAAAGAACTGGAGTTCATGGAGGCTGCCAAGTTAAGGGATGAGTACATGGCGGTTTTGAAGTTGATTGAAGATAAAAAATAAGACCATGAATGTCCCAACACTTTCCGGAATTATCGATAGACGAATTCTTATTAATTATAGTGTTAACAAAGAAGTTATTAACAAAATTTTACCTCCTCAATTCAAACCCAAACTTATAAGAGAAAGAGCAATAGTTGGCATATGCCTGATACGTCTTAAAAATGTTAGACCAAAAGGATTACCTAAGAGTATTGGTATATCATCCGAAAATGCTGCTCATCGAATTGCAGTGGAGTGGAATGAAAATGGTATTCTTAAGGAAGGGGTTTACATTCCAAGAAGAGACACATCATCAACATTAAACGCACTAGCAGGCGGATGCATTTTTCCTGGCGAGCATCATCTATCAGATTTTAAGGTAGAAGAAGCTGATAAAGAATACTCGGTAAGTTTCAAGCATAAAGATGGAACATATGTTTCCATTGTTGGAAGCGAAACGACCGAATGGCCAAAGAGTAGCATTATAAATACTTTTGAAGAAGCTTCTGACTTCTTCAAAAAAGGCTCTGTTGGATACTCTCCCGATAAAATTGGAGAAACGTATGACGGGCTGGAATTAAAGACTTCTAAATGGGAAATGTTTCCACTTCATGTTACCCATGTTGATTCAAGCTTTTTTAGGGATCGAAAAATGTTTCCGGAAAACTCAATTCGATTTGAGAATGCATTACTAATGCGGAATATCGAACACGAATGGAAAAGTATTGGTGAAATAAAATCTGCCTGAAAACAAAAAAAGCTCCCAAGGAGCTTTAATTCCTCGCAGAGTCTCCGCAGGGACTCTGCGCAGACACACAAAAGTGATTCGTTAACAAATGCCTGTAAGAAGATCTATACCAGAATATTTCGGGATATATTCCATCACGCTAACCTGTTGTCGCTGGAAAAACCTGTTTGAAGAAGCCGATGGTTACAGCACTGTGTACGCATGGTTCGATTATTTGAAATCAAAAGGGCATTTTGTATTGGGCTACGTAATTATGCCTAACCACCTGCACGTGTTATTGGGGTTCAGATATACCCAGGGCATATCTATTAACAGAATGGCTGGGAATGGTAAACGGTTTATGGCGTATGCGCTCGTAAAAAAGCTTGGCGAGCGAAACTGCATTAAAACATTAGAAGAACTAAGCTCGTTTGTTAATGCCACTGAGCGAAAAAGAGGGAAACTACACGAGGTTTTTGAACCTTCGTTTGACTGGAAGGAATGCTTTGATGACGATTTCATTGAACAGAAATTGTTGTACATTCACAATAATCCGTGTAGCGGTAAATGGTCATTGGTTGAGTACCCATGGGAGTATTTGCATAGTTCGGCCAGGCAGTATAGCACTGGCGAGCAGGGCGTGTACCCAGTAACTATTTATTCGGTGTTGAAAGATATTGACTTGACGAAACATTTTGAATTATGAAAGGAGTTTGCGCAGAGTCCCTGCGGAGACTCTGCGAAGAAGTAAGATGATACCCATTACAGGATAATAAACCTCATCAATTCTCGTTTTATTGCTACAAACCTCAACCTATGAAAACCTTACCCCTATTCATTCTCGTTTTCCTGTTTCTGTTCTCCTGTACCCAACCAAAACATGACGGCTTTGTCATTAACGGGTTGACTGATTTACCTGACGGTACAAAAGTTTACTTGAGCGAATCCAAGTTCATTGAACAAAGTGCCCAATTTGACCCTCAGGTGATTGACAGTGCCGTTGTCTTCAATGGATCGTTTACTTTTAAAGGAAAAATTCAATCCGGATTCACCTCCGTATCTGTATATAAAGACCACTCAGACTTTAGAAATTTTTACATCGGAAACTATACGGTTACGTTCGATTCCCGCAAAACCTCGCTTCACGAAGCTGTTGTAACCGGATCACCTGTGGACGGTCAGAAAAAAGAATTCGATGCCATTGACAAAAAATTTAACATTCAACTGGATAGCATTGAGGCTTTGGCTGAAGAAACCGAAGATGTTAATCTGAGAAGATCTTACCTCACAGCGTATGAGGACATTGAAGCACAACAATATGCCGCAACTGCGGATTTCATAAAATTGCACCCGGACTATGAGATCAGCGCATTCATGTTGTTTTTTCTTCACGCCAATATGGATGAAGCAAAACTTAAAGAATTATATGACGGCTTACGGGAAAATTTAAAAGATACTCCCTATGCAAGAACTGTGTTGAGCTACATTCAAAAATCCATCAATATTCAGGAAGGGACTGCCGCACCAGAAATTATTCTTCCCGATTCTACGGGAGCATTGGTAAAGCTTTCGGATTTTAAGGGCAAGTATGTGCTGATTGATTTCTGGGCTACCAACTGCGGGCCGTGTCGTGAAGAAAATATCAATCTTGCCAACGTTTATAAAACATATAAAGAAAAAGGATTTGAAATTCTCAGCGTTTCATTAGACATCAGGAAACATAACTGGACACGAGGGATGATTAAAGATAAGATGAATTGGTATTCCGTTTGGGATGAAAAGACAGAGTACGAAAAAATTTATGGTATCAGCTCTATTCCATCAAACTTTTTAGTAGACGCTAACGGGATAATTATCGCTAAATACCTGAGGGGTAGTGCGCTTACGAAAAAATTGGATGAATTATTGAAGTAGGCAACCATCCATAATACTGAAACAAAAAACCCTGATCTTCATTTGAAGTCAGGGCTTTATTAAATCCTTTCTACAGGAAGAATTACTTCGCAGCAAATCTTTTTGATACTTCAGCCCAGTTTACTACGTTCCAGAACGCAGCGATATAATCCGGTCTTCTGTTTTGGTAGTTCAGGTAATAGGCGTGTTCCCAAACGTCAAGCCCGAGGATTGGAGTTCCCTTTACTTCAGCAACATCCATCAGCGGGTTATCCTGGTTGGGAGTTGAGGTAATCTGAAGCTTACCGCCTGAATCTTTTATCAGCCACGCCCAGCCGGAACCAAACCGTGTTGTTGCAGCCGCAGCAAACTTGGTTTTAAATTCATCAAAGCTTCCGAATGCCGCATTGATTGCTTCCGCCAGTGCACCCGTTGGTGCACCGCCTGCATTCGGACCCATGATCGTCCAGAACAGGCTATGGTTATAATGACCGCCTCCGTTGTTGCGGACAGCAGCGGGATATTTTGAAATGTTCTTACAGATTTCTTCTATGCTTAAGTTCTCCTCAGGCTTACCGGCAACGGCAGCATTGAGGTTTGTAACGTATGCGTTGTGATGCTTGCCGTGGTGGATCTCCATCGTCTTTGCATCGATATGGGGTTCCAGTGCATTGTTTGCGTACGGAAGGGCAGGAAGTGTAAATGCCATAAACTTTAATTTTTAGTTGAACAATTTATGCCATTCAAATTTGAACGGCTGTCAAATATACAACCCTAAAAGCAACAGGAAAATTCGTTTGACATGAAGTTTATGCGGATTGACGGAGGAAAACGGGATAAAAGCGTCTGACACCTTGGAGATGCCTGATGCTTTTATTGGCGCAGAGTCTTGAAAAACTTATCAATCAGCGCTTTGGCTTCTTCGCCTTTCACGCCTTTTACTACCTCCGTACGCGGATGCAGGAGCGGACTTTGCACAAGCGTATAGCCGCGCTGAAGGTCAGATGCACCGTACACAAGCTTTTGCAACTGCACCCAATGCAAGGCGCCCGCACACATCACACACGGTTCCAGCGTAACATACAAGGTGCATTCACTCATGTACTTCGAACCGAGATAATTTGCGGCAGCCGTTGTGGCCAGCATCTCCGCATGTGCCGTAGCATCGGTAAGCTTTTCGGTTTGATTGTGCGCCCGTGCAATGATCCTGTTCTTGCAGACTACCACAGCGCCTACCGGAACCTCTCCTGTTTCAAGCGCTTTACCTGCTTCTTTTAACGCTTCACGCATGAAGTATTCATCGGTGAATAACTCCATTACTTAATTTTTACGCTCGTCATAATTTTATGGGCCGTGGCCTCCCATTCCTGCCGTAATCTTCTCGGACAATTGAAGGAGAACACCAGCGTCCGCGAAGGCTCAATTAAGTATTCCAGGTAAGCGTATTTCAGGACCGGCTCACTGCTGCCCAGCGTTGACTGATCACCTTTAATCCTTGATTCAAATTCCAAATAGACAAGCTTCTTACCGTTCACTTCATGAATGCCTTCGCTGATAATCTCCACGCGATCAAACATATTCATCACACCCGACTTGAAAAACTTTTGAGCCATTTCCAGGTTTGAGTCCGGCCAGCTCGTAGCGGAAATGTTCACGCTGAAATCCACTTCGTGATCGGGATTGGTGTACGCGCCAATCGGTTTACGCACTGACGGGTAACGCTGTGAAAAATCAAGTTCACCCATCGGAATGAAATCCTTCGGGAGCATCACCGTAATCTCCCTGGATATCTTAACCTTTACCAGCTTCGGGTCATCCAACGGTAACGAAATGGTTAACAGGATCAAAAAAAGCACCTTCTGCATAGATTTTTACTTTTTAACGTTGGCGACAGGCCGTAAAGTATTGCTAAATTCGCGCCTGCCTTTCGGCAAGTAAACCCTGCCTGATAAAATAAGGCTTAAAATTAGTTAAAAGTCATGTTAAGAACTCATACCTGCGGTGAATTACGAATAACACACGTTGGGCAGCCGGTTTCCCTTACCGGCTGGGTGCAACGCCTGCGCGATAAAGGAAGTATTTTATGGATCGACCTGCGCGACCGTTACGGTATCACCCAGCTCTTTTTTGAAGAAGGAAGTACACCGGCAGCCCTGATGCTTGCGGCCAAGGAAGTTGGCCGTGAATACGTAATCCAGGCAAAAGGAATTGTTACCGAACGGATGTCGAAAAACGACAAGCTTTCTACCGGTGACATTGAAGTAAAAGTTACCGAACTGGTTGTGCTGAACACCGCCAAAACTCCTCCGTTCACCATTGAAGACAATACCGATGGCGGAGATGAGCTTCGGATGAAGTACCGCTATCTTGATCTTAGAAGAAATCCTGTACGCGAAAGCTTACAGCTTCGTCATAAAGTAGCGCAGCAAACCCGTACATACTTAGATTCACAAAACTTTATTGAAGTTGAAACTCCGGTGCTGATCAAATCCACACCGGAGGGTGCGCGCGACTTTGTTGTGCCGTCCCGCATTCACAACGGGGAGTTTTATGCGCTGCCGCAGTCGCCTCAAACATTCAAGCAGTTGCTGATGGTTTCCGGCTTCGACCGGTATTACCAGATCGTAAAATGTTTCCGCGATGAAGATCTGCGGGCAGACCGTCAGCCGGAGTTTACGCAGATCGACTGCGAGATGTCGTTCATTACGCAGGAAGATATCCTCAGCACTTTTGAAGGGTTGATCCGTCATCTCTTCAAGACTGTAAAGAACATCGACATGCCTTCCGTTCCCCGAATGACATACGATGAAGCCATGAAGCTCTACGGATCGGACAAGCCCGATACACGGTTTGAAATGAAGTTTGTCGAGATCAAAGAACTAACCGCAGGCAAAAACTTCCAGGTTTTCGACAGCGCGGAAATGGTTGTGGGTATCTGTGCAAAAGGCTGTGCCGAATACACGCGCAAGCAGCTTGATGAATTAACGGAATATGTGAAACGTCCTCAGGTTGGCGCAAAAGGCATGGTGTACGTCCAATGCAAAGCGGATGGCACGTTTAAGTCATCGGTTGATAAATTCTATTCAGCAGATGATTTGAAAGCATGGGCCGCGAAATTCAATGCGCAGCCGGGTGATTTACTCCTGATCCTTTCAGGAGAAACAAATTCCGTTCGCAAACAATTAAACGAGCTGCGCTTGCTGATGGGCGAAAAGCTTGGCTTCCGCGATAAGAATAAATTCTCAGCGCTTTGGGTAATCGACTTTCCATTGTTGGAATGGGACGAAGAAACAAAACGATATCACGCGATGCACCATCCGTTCACTTCACCGAAGCCGGACGATATTAAACTGCTCGACACAAAACCGGGCGATGTCCGCGCGAATGCGTATGACATGGTGATCAACGGAACCGAAGTAGGCGGTGGCTCGATTCGTATCCATGACCGGTCAACACAAGCGATGATGTTTAACCATCTTGGCTTTACTCCGGAAGAAGCGAAAAAACAGTTCGGGTTTTTGCTGGAAGCGTTTGAGTTTGGCGCGCCTCCGCATGGCGGCATTGCCTTCGGGTTTGACCGGTTGTGCTCCATCTTTGGCGGTGCGGATTCCATCCGGGATTTTATTGCCTTCCCGAAAAATAATGCCGGCCGGGATGTGATGATTGATAGTCCTTCGACAATTTCTGCGGAGCAGTTGAAGGAACTGGGGATTAAGGTTTCATAGATTTTTAAAGCATTGGCTAAAAAAACAGAGTTTCTATAATTGGAAACTTTTGCTAACTTTATCCCGTTGAAATAGGACAGGTTTAATGAGATATTTTGACACAAAATTTTTAGACGAGGCGGACGAGTTTATAGCCTCCCTAAAGCCAAAAACTGTTAAAAAAATACTCTATAACATTGACCTGGCAGAGCAGACAAATGACCCAAGACTTTTTAAAAAACTAAAAAAAGAGATTTGGGAGTTTAGGACTAAGTACGAAGGATTACAGGTTCGGCTTTTAGCATTTTGGGATAAGACAAACAATGAAGAGACTCTGGTAATCGCGACTCATGGATTTATTAAGAAAGTTGACAAAGTGCCCGGAAAGGAAATTGACAGAGCAGTGAGAATTAGAGAACAATATTTTAAGAATAAACAAAAATAATTCATTATGGCAAAGAAAATGAAAGTACACACACTTGCCGAGATGAAGAACAAATACATCGGTAAAGTTGGCAGCAAGGAGAGGGACGACTACGAATATGAACTTCGTATGGATGTTCTTGGAAAAATGATAAAAGCAGCAAGACAAGAGCGCAACTTGACACAGGAGGAACTGGGAAAGCTGGTGGGGGTCCAAAAGGCACAAATATCAAAACTGGAGAGCAGTACAAACAGTGCGACAATTGACACTGTAATCCGGGTTTTCAAGGCTTTAAAAGCAGACATAAACTTCAATGTAAAAATTGAGGACAGTTTCGTAAGACTGGCTTAATTCAAAAGCCAAACGCACAAAAAAATGCCTTATAGCCGGCCGTTAGGCACAATTATGATTATGAAGAGAGTAGTACTATTACTTGTAATACTGACAATTGGTTGCACTAAAAATCGTGACACAAAATCAATTAGTGATCGCGACACCAAAGTAACTCTGGCGGACCAATTAGACGGTTATTGGCTCTCCGAGAGCTATTTAGTTGACGTTGAGAATTCCCATTCGATATTTGAAAGCAGTAACTACAAGACTAAATTTTGGGGTTTTATACTAGAGAAAGAAAACCTATTATCTGGATCACCGACAATAAATGGATTCACTGAACACGAAGGAGGTTACGGTGGTTCATTAAAATTCGATTCTCTAAAAGGTACTTTTACTAATGACATAGACAAAACAAGTGAATTTTCTTTCCTGAACGAGCCGACTGAATTAAAACTCATCGACTCAAATCATCTTGAATTACACTTCGGTGACAAAAAAGATTTGTATAGGAAGGTGTCTGACGAACAGACAGAATTAAGACGACTATTATTCGAAGGGAAATTC
>CAZIGG010000018.1:31201-38204 GCA_964538575.1 uncultured Roseivirgaceae bacterium | reverse complement strand
TTCGGCTTTTTCAGAGCTTTATCGGGCGGGTACAATGAAAAGGAACCAATTCGCAAACCCAACGGCAACATAAATGTTGAAAACGCCCCGCCCAAAGAAAAAAAACGTTCAGAATTTAAGGGCGGTGATTACGTTGATTACGAAGAAATAAAATAATCGATGTTAGAAGTTCGATGCTCGATATTCGAACTTCTAACATCGAACCTCGAACATGAAAATTCATTTCTATAAATACCAGGCCACGGGCAATGATTTTGTACTGATCGACAACCGGTCGGGTGAGTTTTCATTATCGGTTGAGCAGGTTCAAAAAATATGTGACCGCAAGTTTGGCGTGGGTGCGGATGGATTGATGCTCATTGAAAAAGATCCGAAGTTTGATTTCAACCTTGTTTACTACAACCAGGACGGTTCACAAAGTTTGTGCGGTAACGGTAGCCGGGCAGCCATGAGCTTCGCCTCCTACCTGAAAATTGTGAACGGCCAGGCAGCTTTCAATGCCTACGATGGCCGGCACGATGCAACGCTGGAAGAAGACGGCATCGTTCGGTTAAAAATGAACGACACAAAAGGAATTATCCGCCAGGGCGAAGACCTGCGGATCGATACCGGCTCACCGCACCTGATGCGGTTTGTAAAAGACATCAAATCCGTAAATGTTTTTGAAGAGGGCCGGAAGATTCGCTGCAGCGAACCCTACAAGCCCCACGGCACCAACGTTAATTTCGTTGAACTGCTTCCGGACAATACCATTTTCGTGCGCACCTATGAACGCGGAGTTGAAAACGAAACACTTTCCTGCGGAACGGGTGTAACCGCAGCCGCCCTGGCGGCCACAACCAAAGGCTATAAATCACCTGTCAAAATCAAAACACTGGGTGGCGAACTGTCGGTTGAGTTCAAAACCGGCCAATCTGCCGCATCTCCCGAGGCATTTCAGGAGATTTTCCTTGTGGGACCTGCCAAAATGGTCTTTGAGGGCGAATTGGAACTATAATTGTCCCTTCCCTAACCTGCCTGCCGTCAATCTGAGCATTCCTGAGCGAAGTCGAAGGGAGTCGAAGATAGGCAGGTTCAAAAAACAAACTAACTTTGAACCCCTTTATGTATGGGAGGCTTGCGCCTATCGCAGGCTTAGAACAGAACTCGATTTATGCTAAAGCTCATTGCCAAAATTTTCGGAACGAAGTCTCAAAAAGATATTAAGGGCATCATGCCGCTGGTTGACGAAACTATCCAGGAGGGTCAAAAGCTTACCGGCCTCTCCCATGACGAACTCAGAAACCAGACCCGCGAAGTTCAGAATATCATCAACCAGGAATTACAGGACATTGACGATCAACTGGCTGCTTTACACAAGCAGATAGCCGATAACCCCGAACTCGGCATCCAGGAAAAAGAATCTGTATTCGCCCAGATCGACAAGCTTGAACTTGAGCGTAATAAGGAACTCGAAAAAGTTCTGCTGAAAGTTCTTCCGCGTGCGTTCGCGATCATTCGGGAAACTGCCAGAAGATTTAAAGACAATGAAACGGTTGAAGTGACGGCTAACGAGTTTGACCGGGAGATGTCAGGCCGGCATGAAAACGTAACCATCTCAGGCGACAAAGCAATCTGGGCCAACCAATGGAAAGCGGCCGGCAACCTGATCAAGTGGGACATGGTTCACTACGATGTTCAGATCATCGGAGGTATCGTGCTGCACCAGGGAAAAATTTCCGAGATGGCAACGGGTGAAGGTAAAACCCTCGTGGCTACGTTCCCGGCTTTCTTAAATGCACTGGCAAAACGCGGTGTACACATTGTAACCGTAAACAATTACCTCGCCCTTCGCGACAGCGAATGGATGGCGCCCATGTTCCAGTTTCACGGCTTACAGGTTGATTGCATCGATAAGCATGAACCAAACTCCATTGCCCGCAGAAATGCGTACAAAGCCGATATAACCTACGGAACCAACAACGAATTTGGTTTCGACTACCTGCGCGACAACATGGCGAAAGATCCGCTTGACCTGGTGCAACGCGGTCACCATTACGCGATGGTCGATGAGGTCGACAGCGTGTTGATCGATGAAGCCCGTACGCCATTGATCATTTCCGGCCCGGTGCCAAAAGGCGATCAGCATGAATTTGCTGATCTGAAACCACGAATCTTTAAACTGGTTGAAGCACAAAAGAAAATTGTTGGTCAGTATTTAGTAGATGCTAAAAAAATGATCACCGAGGGGGATGAAAAAGAAGGCGGCACAGCTTTGTTCCGTGCCTTCCGCGGACTTCCGAAGAACAAGCCGTTGATTAAATATTTGAGCGAAACGGGTAATCGCGCCATCCTGCAAAAGACTGAAAACTTTTATCTGGCGGATAACAAGCGCAACATGCCGGAGGCCGACAAGCCGTTGTATTTCATCATCGATGAAAAAGACAACAGCGTGGATCTTACCGAAAAAGGTATTGACCTGATTACGGGTGAAGGTGAAGACCCAAAATTTTTCATCATGCCCGAGATCGGCACCGAGCTGAATAAGCTTGAGAAAGATTCATCCCTTGATGACCAGGCAAAATTCCAGAAGAAAGAAGAGATCATCCGCGACTACCAGGTGAAGTCGCAGCGCATTCACAGCGTAAACCAGTTATTGAAAGCCTACACCCTTTTCGAAAAAGATACGGAATACATTATTGTTGACGGAAAAGTAAAAATCGTTGACGAACAAACCGGTCGCGTACTGGATGGCAGGCGGTATTCAGACGGCCTGCACCAGGCTATTGAAGCCAAGGAGAATGTTAAGGTCGAGGATGCCACCCAAACCTACGCAACCATCACATTACAAAATTACTTCCGCATGTACCACAAGCTTGCGGGTATGACGGGTACGGCCGAAACGGAAGCGGGTGAGTTCTGGGATATTTATAAGCTGGATGTAGTGACCATCCCAACCAACAAACAGGTAACCCGTAAAGATTATGACGACCGCGTGTATAAAACCATGCGGGAAAAATTTAATGCGGTAGCAGACGAGATTGTGAAACTTACCCAGGGAGGCCGGCCGGTGCTGGTCGGTACAACTTCGGTTGAGATTTCCGAATTGGTAAGCCGGATGCTGCAAATGCGTAAGATCAAGCACAACGTACTTAACGCAAAGCAGCACCAGCGTGAAGCAGAAATTGTTGCCGAGGCAGGTAAGCCCGGAACGGTAACCATTGCTACGAACATGGCAGGCCGTGGTACGGATATTAAACTTACCCCGGAATCACGCGCAGCGGGCGGACTTGCCATCATTGGTACCGAACGCCACGAATCAAGAAGGGTTGACCGTCAGCTACGCGGACGGTCTGGCCGCCAGGGCGATCCGGGTTCTTCCCAGTTCTATGTTTCGCTGGAAGACAACCTGATGCGTTTGTTTATGCCGGAACGCATTGCCCGGATCATGGACAAACTCGGGTTGAAAGACGGTGAAGACATTCAGCACTCCATGGTCACAAGCTCCATTGAACGTGCGCAGAAAAAGGTTGAAGAAAATAACTTCGGTATCCGTAAGCGTCTGCTGGAATACGACAACGTAATGAACTCGCAGCGCGAAGTAATTTACAAGCGCAGAAAAAATGCGTTGTATGGCGAACGCCTGGAGCTCGACATTTTAATGATGATGTACGACCTCAGCGAGGAAATTGTTACCAGCGCCAAGAACTCGGAAGATTACGACAGCTTACGCTTGAATGCCCTCAGTACACTCGGTGTTGACTTCGACATCACAGAAGAGGAATTCAAAAAAGGCAATGCTGATCAAATAAAAGAAACCTTATACGAAAAAGCATTAGCGCACTACCACCAGAAAAACAAAAGGGTGGCGGAGAAAGCTTTACCGGTTGTCCGCGATATCTACAAAACCCGTGGAGCAACCATCGAAAATATTCTTGTTCCATTTAGTGACGGAACAAAAACCATCGGTGTGGGCGCTGATCTGAAAAAATCGGTTGACACGAACAATGCCGAGCTTATCAAAGCAATGGAAAAAAATATTGCGCTTTCCATTATCGATCAGCTCTGGAAAGAACATTTGCGTGAAATGGACGATCTCAAACAATCTGTTCAAACCGCTGTATACGAACAAAAAGATCCGCTGCTGATCTACAAGTTTGAAGGCTTCGAGTTATTCAAGCGTTTGGTGGGTAAGGTAAACGAAGAAACAATTACCTTCCTGATGAAGGCCGATATCCCGGTGCAGAAAGCGGATCAGGTTGAAGAGGCGAGGGCACAGCGTACAGCCACACGGTACAAAGAGCAAAAAGACGAATCTCAATCTTTACTCAACAGTGGCGGAAGTGGCGGTCAGCAACAGCCGCATCAAACCGGGCGGCCTCCGCAGGAGAAAGTTATGCCGGCCAAATCGGAAAAGATTGCAAACCGGAACGACAAGGTAAATGTTCAGTATACCGATGGCCGCGTGCTGAAAGACGTGAAGTATAAAAAAGTTGAAGACGATATTTTAAATAATCGATGCATCGTAATAGATTAGGGTATGAAATCGATATACGATTCCATGTGTCCCTGACTTAAGAAATTATTAGCACATGAAAAGAATTCTCTCGTTTGTTTTAGTTGCGCTTGTTATGGTTACGGGTTGTAAACCTTCCCGGCAAGCACAAAAAACTGCCTCCCAGGACGGGAAGTATTCGGAAGATCTTTCTTCATTAAGGCCCAAAGTTGAAGAACAAACAGTAGATAATACTGCAACACCGGATAAGATTAAGCGTGATCCGAAAGCGTATGTTGATGCCCAGTTTACGGTAAACAAACAATTGGATGCTGTACTCGATAGCATCGACCGGATTAACCTGAACCGGAAATTCGTTGAAGGCTATACCATCCAGGTTTATTCAGGAACGAATAAAGATGATGCGCTGAACGTTAAAAAGCAGTTGACACAATCGGCTCCTGGCCTCACTTCGGAGGTACAGTACGAACAGCCTAATTTCAAAGTACGGTCAGGTAAGTATTACACCCGGCTCGAAGCCCAGAAAGATTTTAATCAAATCAAAAAGTTTTTCCCGGCTGCCATCGTTGTTCCGGGGCAGATCGGCATTAACTAAAGAGCCTGTTCCGCAAACCTCGTAGGTGCTGAGGCGCAAATCATTTTCTATATTTCTTATGTAAATCTTACTTATACAAAGGTCATAAGGAACTTAACATAAATTTTTAATCCCGAATGTGTATTAATTTCGGGATTAAAAATTTATGTACGTTTGTACACCATGGCGCTTCTGGACAAAATCAAGGCTCTTTCAAAATCCTATTCGGAAGAAGTAATCGGGCTGCGCAGGCATTTGCACGCGAACCCCGAGCTTTCCTACCAGGAATTCAATACTGTAAAATTTGTTGAGCAGACCCTCCGGTCGTTTGGCGTTGATTCCATTCAACCCGTGGCAGCTACAGGGCTGGTGGCAGAAGTAAGAGGTAAAAATCCCGGCAAAAAAACTATTGCCTTACGCGCGGACATGGATGCGCTCCCGATCCTGGAAACAAACGATGTTCCCTACAAATCAAAGAACCCCGGAGTGATGCACGCCTGCGGTCACGATGTACATACATCCTCCCTGCTGGGTACGGTTAAAATATTGCATGAACTTAAGGATCAGTTTGAAGGAACTGTACGGTTTTTATTTCAGCCGGGTGAAGAGAAAAACCCGGGCGGGGCATCGTACATGATCCGCGATGGCGCGCTGAAAAATCCAACACCCGAATCTATTATCGGGCAGCATGTATTCCCCATGTTACAAACCGGAAAGGTTGGTTTCCGCGAAGGCATGTACATGGCCAGCAGCGATGAGTTGTATTTAACAGTGATCGGCAAAGGCGGGCATGGCGCTGCGCCAGAACTTGCCGTTGACCCGATCGTAATCGCATCACACATTGTTATTGCCCTGCAGCAAATCATCAGCCGCAATGCATCGCCCAAGCAACCCACAGTTTTAACGATCGGGAAAATTTCGGGCGGAACAACAACGAACATCATCCCCGATGAAGTTAAGATCGTGGGAACATTCCGGGCCATGAATGAAACCTGGCGCGCAGAAGGGCTGAAGAAAATCAAGAAGATGGCGGAAAGCATTGCCGAAAGCATGGGCGGCCGATGTGAAGTAGACATCTCGCACGGGTATCCGTACCTCGAAAATAATCCGGCTTTAACACGGAGAATCCGTAAAGCTGCCGAAGATTATGTTGGAAAAGATAATGTAGTAGACCTTGACATTACGTTAGGATCAGAAGACTTCGCATTTTATTCTCAGGTGATCCCGGCTTCATTTTACCGGCTGGGCACACGCAATGAGGCCAAAGGAATAAAATCGTATGTGCACACATCTACCTTTGACGTTGATGAAGATTCACTAACCATCTCTACCGGCTTAATGGCCTGGATGGCAATTCAGGAGCTGGGAGCTTAATATTAAATTATTGTTAACTTCCGGAGCCGGCAGCATGGTTCGGCTATCTTTGCGTATTCGTTGGAACCCGTCACGCCCATACCGCCTCCTGATCAGCCCCGCAAAAACAACTTAAAGACTGTTTTATACATCATCGGCACGCTGGTACTCTTTGTATTTGCGCTTGACCTGATGGTTTCATCCCTGCAGCACATTGGCAAGTCCGCTGCCGAAACCATCATCCAGGCTACTTCAAATCCGTTTACCGCATTATTCATTGGCTTGTTGATCACAGCCATGATCCAAAGCAGCTCAACTACTACGGCACTGGTTGTTGCGCTGGTTGCTTCTAACTCCATCACGCTTGAGAGCGCAATCCCCATCATCATGGGCGCTAACGTAGGCACAACCATTACCAGCACAATTGTATCGCTCGGATTTATCAACAAGAAAAAAGAATTTCGCAGGGCTGCGTCAGCCGGAACGTATGACGGATTCTTCAATATTCTGATTGTTATTATTCTGTTCCCGCTCGAATACTATTACGGATTCCTGTCGGGCATTTCACAGTGGATCGCAAC
>CAZIGG010000018.1:0-31101 GCA_964538575.1 uncultured Roseivirgaceae bacterium | reverse complement strand
TCCCGCTCGAATACTATTACGGATTCCTGTCGGGCATTTCACAGTGGATCGCAACATACTTTTTTCATTCCGCGTCAGCAGCCCCGGTGGCCAACTCCTTTTCACAGAAGTGGTATATGTTCGGGCCGGTTGTCGGGTGGCTGGTAGATGTTATTCCAAGCGGATTTCTGCTGGCTTCGCTGTCATTCATCTTATTATTTACTTCGATTCTTGTTTTCAGAAAATTAATTTCCGGATTGTTATTGGCCAGCTCGCCTGAGCGTTTCAGCCGCTTCTTTTTTAAGAATGCCTGGAAATCTTTCTTTTGGGGAACGATCACTACAGCAGCTATCCGATCAAGCACAATCACAACCTCGGTTGTTGTACCGATTGTGGCCCAACGAATTGTATCGCTGCGCAAAGCAGCGCCTTTTATCCTGGGCGCTAACATCGGAACAACGATTACCGCTTTTATTGCTGCTTTTTTTAATGTTAACACAACCGGAGCCATCAGCATCGCGATAGCACATTTCCTGTTTAACCTTATCGGTGTTCTGATTTTTTATCCCATTCCGCTATTGCGTAAAATCCCAATTGAGATGGCCAACTGGCTTGGAAAGCTTACCCTTAAATATCGCCTTGCCGTTTTTGTTTACATCTTAATGATCTTCTTTTTTATTCCATTCTCCCTCATCTATTTCAACAAAGACTCGGTTGAGATCGTGCAGGGCACCTATCAAAACAAGAATATTGCCGACCATACAACACGCACGTACGTACTGGCATCTAAAATTCAAACGTGGAATAAAACGGGTCAAATACTGCTTTATAATGATCCGATGGATGAGCCCTCCATGATCTTTCCGGTTTACCGGAAAAACAATATACTCTTCATCAACAATGAAATATACTGGTTCAACACGCCCGGCTTTTGCTGGGACGGTGAAACGGGCGACAAAAAATACCGCATGTGCATCGATAAGATTCTTCCTGTTCTCGAATTCAATTCAACACTCCGGTTTGATTCGGTGTACGTGTATTCACAGGAATTTTATAACGATCCGGATTCCGTTCGTGCGCTGATCTATATGAGCAAAGCATACCCGCTTATTCTGAAACGCGAACGCAGCATCCGGGGCAGGTTAGCTGAAACTGACGAAATAACCGGTTTTACAAAAAAATAGCCTCATTCCACCGCTTAAAGTCATTTAGAGGGTGGCCGGTTCCGGTTACTTTTTATGATCTTTGGACTATATTGCAAGCACGGTATGATCAAAGAAACACTCCTGAAATTTTTGAAGCTTGACGGTCTCATTGGCAACCTGACAGGTTATTTTGAAGGCCGCATAGAGCTTATGAAATACGAGATAAAGGAAGACCTGGCGCGTGGCCTGGCCAAAGTTTCTATTCTCATACTTGCCGCTTTGCTGTTTGCTTTTTTTCTGATCTTCATCAGTGTAGCCATTGCTTTCAAGCTAAGTGAATCGCTGGGCGAATTCAACGGTTTTGGAATTGTAGCCGCCTTTTATCTTTTGCTCCTGGTTGGAATTGTGTTATTCCGGAATTCCATCAGCAAAAGCCTTGAAAAGAAATTAAAGAACCTTATCATACAAAAGTGATGAAACTATCAGATACTGACGACCCGATTAAAAGCGAGCTGCTCTTGAAAACAGCTCGCCATCGTGAAGACCTGGAGGAAGAAACCCGTGCCATTGCCGAACGGACGGAAAAAATAATCACCAATGCGGTTGTCATTGGCGGAGCGCTGGCGCTTACGTATTTCCTGTACACACAATTATCCGGATCGAAAAAGAAAAAGGCAAAGAAGAAGGAACGATCGGTTGATGCTGAAGATGACGAGGAAACAGAAGAAACATCATCATTCGGTAGCAATATTTTATCACAAGTAGGGACTGCTCTCGTAAGTCAGGGCGGTGTACTGTTGTTGGCGCTCGCAAAAGAAAAGTTAACGGAATACCTGCGTGCGCAGGCCGATAAAAACAAGGAATAATGAAAATTCTTGAAACACTGGCCGAGCGTTCACGCAAGGGAAAAAAATCCATTGCAGTGCTGGTTGATCCGGATAAAGTATCGGATGCAGGTCAGCTTCAGCACTTGATTAATCTGGCGAGTGAGAACCTCGTGGATTTCTTTTTGGTTGGCGGAAGCTTAGTGACCACTACCAACATGTCGGAGGTAGTAAAACAGATCAAAGACAATGTATCCATACCGGTTATTTTATTTCCTGGAAACTCCATGCAGATAGAACCAGGGGCCGATGCGCTTTTATTTTTGTCATTAATCTCCGGTCGTAATCCTGAATTACTAATTGGTCAGCATGTGATTGCTGCGCCAATCGTCAAGAATACAAAGCTTGAGATTATCCCAACCGGCTACATGCTCATCAACTCCGGCAGAACAACTTCGGTAGCCTATATCAGCAATACCACACCTATCCCTGACGACAAGTATTCATTAGCGGCCTGTACCGCGATGGCGGGTGAAATGCTTGGCCTGCGCACCATCTACATGGATGCCGGCAGTGGCGCTGAAAAAGAGATCAGCGCACGCATGATTACTACCGTAAAAAAATCAATCTCTGTTCCGCTGATTATCGGAGGCGGCATTAACACAAGGCAAAAGGCTTTTACTGCGCTTGAAGCCGGGGCAGATATGATTGTAATCGGCAATGCCCTTGAAAAGCATCCTGACCTGCTGATCGAAATCTCCGAAAAGGTTTACGAGTGGAATCAGGGAGTAGGCACGAAATAATCTCATTTTCCTGAAATGTTAACAGGTTGTTAAACAGACCTGTAACAGGGTATTTTACCGTACTTTTGCAGTTGTGAAAACTTCCACCATTCGTTTTATTGTTGTGCTGGCCACGCTTTCCATTGTGGGCATTACCATTACCCAGGTGTACTGGGTGAAGCGGGCGTTTGATTTAAAGGAAGATGAATTTGAACGCAACGTCAATACTGCCTTGCTGAATGTTGCCCAGCAAATTTATTCATTCGGTGAAAGCAGCCCTCCTTCCAGCAATCCGATAAAGCAACTGTCAACCAACTATTTTGTGGTGATGGTCAACAGCCAGATTGATGCAAACCTGCTGGAGTTTATGTTGCGCACCGAGTTTGAGAAACGAAAAATTCAGGCAGACTTTGAATACGGCATCTACGATTGCTCTACTGAAAAGATGATGTACGGAAACTACGTTCAGGTTAGCGATGCGGAATCAAAAACAGAGATCCGTAAAAACCTGCCGAAGTGGAACACGCAGGGATATTATTTTGGCGTTCAGTTTCCGAACCGCGAAGCGCAGATCCTGAATCAAATGGGAATCTGGTCGTTCTCGTCAATCGTGCTGCTGGTGGTGATTGTATTTTTTGCGTACACGCTTTTTGTTATTCTGAAGCAGAAACGTCTTTCTGAAATTCAAAAAGATTTTATCAACAACATGACACACGAGTTCAAAACTCCCATTGCCACGATTGCCGTGTCAACCGAAGTTCTTAAAAGTCCGGATATTATCCGGCAGCCAGAACGATTGCTGAACTACACTACGATAATCGAAAATGAAAATAAGCGTCTCAAACAGCATGTTGAACGCGTGCTGCAAATGGCCAAGCTCGACAAAGAGAGCATTGAACTGAAAAAAGAGCCCGTAAATCTTCATGAAGTAGTACAGGAAGTTGCTAATGGAATGAATGCCGCGCTTCAGGAAAAGCAAATTCAGCTTGAGCTAAACCTGAATGCGGATAACCCGGTTATTTCCGCAGATAAACTTCACGTAACCAATGTGATCTATAACCTGTTAGACAACGCCATTAAATATTCAGCCGAAAACCCAAAGGTATGGATCAGCGTTAAACAAGGCGAAAAGGCCGTGGTGCTTGAGGTACGCGACAATGGGATTGGCGTAAAAGAAGATGATCAAAAGCGGATTTTTGAGAAATTTTTCCGTGTGCCGACCGGCAATGTGCATAATGTGAAGGGCTTTGGGTTGGGCCTGAATTATGTAAAGCAGATCGTGGAAGCCCATCGTGGAAAAATCACATTGAAAAGTCATTTAGGTGAAGGTTGTACCTTCAGAATTTATCTTCCGCAAGCATGAGCAAACCAAAAATTTTACTCGTAGAAGATGATCCGGGTCTTGGATTTGTAGTAAAGGACAACTTGTCGCTAAAGGGTTACGATGTAACACTTTGCAAAGATGGTGTTGAAGGCGAACAGGAGTTCATGAAAACACCCTTCAATATCTGCGTGTTAGACGTAATGCTTCCCAAAAAAGACGGCTTTGCGCTGGCCCGTTCCATTCGCGAAAAAAATTCCGATGTGCCCATTATTTTTCTTACCGCCAAAGCGATGACGGATGATAAACTTGAGGGGTTTGGTACGGGCGCGGACGATTACATGACAAAACCCTTTAGCCTCGAAGAGCTTTATTGCCGCATTGAAGTTTTTTTAAAACGCAGCGGCAATTCAGCAAAAGAAAGCATTGGAGCCTTACCCATAGGGCAATACGAATTTGATACGGCAAACTTTACGTTAAAACATAAAAACGAGGAACGCATTCTCACGTCACGCGAAGCTGAAATTCTGAAGCAGCTATACCTGCATCGCGACCGGGTGTTAAAGCGCGAGGAAATTTTATTGGCCGTTTGGGGAAATGATGATTACTTCTTAGGCCGCAGCCTGGATGTGTTTATTTCCAAGATCAGGAAATATTTAAAAGACGATCCCAATGTTCAGATCACAAATTTTCACGGTGTCGGGTTTAAATTGGAAACGCCTTGATGTGGTACAATGTATTGGGTGTATGTAGAGACGCAAAATTTTGCGTCTCTACGCGGCATTGAAAATCAATTCATTATCTCCTTTAAAACCTGAATCGATTTTATTTCTCCCAGTGATTCGATGTGTAGCGTATAAAATCTCAGAATAGCCTCCAGCAGGTTTCTGCGCTGTACGTTGGTCATTGAAACAGACTCGGTAAAATCTGCCGTAAGCAAGGTTTTCAGGATTTCCTCTTCCTCCCGGTCTAACATCCGGACACCCAAAATCTCTTCCGCCTGATGCGCTCCAAACCCTAAAAACCGGCTAAGCTTGATCAGGAAAATCAAATGAAAATTTTCAAGCGCTGTCTCCTGGTGATCCAGCAGGGTCAGTGCATTGAGTAAAAATTCAAATATCTCTCCCGCATGACTTTCATCCTTTACAGCCTTGTTCAGCATTTCGTTGATGAACATCGCCAGGGATGATTTTCGTATGTCGGTTGAAATGGTTTGATATTGATGCAGGCATTTTACTTCCTTAATGCGCTTGATGCTGGCGTTTTCTTTATAGTACACCACCAGGTCAAGCAGGGTTAATGGCTGGAATAACGCTATCTTTCCTTTTGCACGCCTGCTGCGCACACCGTTCTCAATATAGGTCTGAATTCCGAAAAGCTCCGTAAAAATGGTTACGATGATGGAGGAATCCCCATACTTGGTAAACCTGAAAACGATGCCCCGTGTTTTGTGTAGCATCTCTTAGTTGACTACGGCAATCTTGCCTACCATGCTTTCGGTTCCATCCTGCGCGATGCAAAACACCAGGTACATACCGGTTGCCGCACGTCTTCCGTTGTAATCGCGCACATCCCAGGCGGCTGAACCGCCATTCGCTTTTGCCTGCCACACAAGCTTACCCGATACATCCGTAATTTTTACAATGGCATCGGTAACTAAGCCTGAGATTCCAACCTGTCCGTTAAACTGGTTTGTTACCGGGTTTGGAAAAATTTTGATCTTATCAAATGTTGCTTCTCCCGGGGTTGCATCCGAACGGAATGAAGCAATGCCAGCATCCGTCATGATAAACAATTCTCCTGTCTGGCTGTTGATCTCCAGGTCAATTATTTTGTTCGAAAGCAGCGGACTGTTTGCCGCATTGAAGTTATGAATCTGGCTTTCTCCAAATTCATCGAAGAGCCAGAGGCCATTTTCAGTACCCATCCATTTCCGGTTTCCGCCATCCACTTCAATGGCCGTGATGTGTTCATCGCGTAACAAAAAACGATTATCAAAAACAGGTTTTATCGCATTTACATTTGAGCTGAATACCCGGGAGGGATCCGGGAAATATGCAACACCTTTATCGGTTCCTAACCATACGAACCCATCACGATCCATGGCAATGGAGTACACCAATTTGCCGGGCAAGCCGCCAGAATTCGCAACATCGGTTAAATAGACACTTTGCCCGGTACCCTTGTTGAAAACAAGAACCCCGCCCCCGTTTGAAGGATTTAAGATCATCCAGACATTGCCGAGGTAATCTACTTCAATGTTTGTCGGGTAGCGTGCAGCTGCAACAAGCGGAAAAGAAAATGGTTCCCAGGTATTATCGTTTTTAAATAAATGCAGGGATTGTGAAGCGCCCGCATTGGTAACCCAAACTCCGTCATTTGAAGGCGCAATATCAGTCACCCTTACATTTCTTCCGGCAGCTACATTCTGAAGCGTACTGTTCGTTTCATCGTACAAAATTGTTTCTGATGGTGATGTGACTTGCAACCCATATCCGCAGGAAGCCACATACACCTTATTATTTGTTATCATGCCGGTAACATCCTTATCCAATAAATCAGGCTCAATGTTCCAGAATCCTTCTGAAAACTTATTCACATATTCTTCATTGCCCAATGGGGCTAGGGCTAATGAGCTGTTAAAGCCGCCCGACAGCGCATACATAGTATTTTTCTGACTGTTATACTGCAATCGAAATCCTTGTGAGAATGTTGGTCCGTTAGCCGCGAAGCTTACAAATGAGCCGGAATAATCAGAAACCAATCCCTTTTGTGAATCCCCGATCCAAAGTTTCCCCGCCTGATCTTCAAACGCTATATGCGGGTCCGGAAACATGGGCGACTCCATTTCAGTTACAATACCCGATGATGTTACCCGGAACAGGAAAGATTCAGCAGTAACCAATAACGTTTGATTAGCTGTAATGTTTTTGTATTGCAAGGATGGAATACTCGGCACTATTTGCCAGGCGTTGTTTGTGTAGCTGTAAATACCTGAGCCGTTAACGGCTGAGTAGACTTCTCCGTTAAAACTTGTGACGGATTGAATATCTCCGCTAAAGACATCGGTATCAAATCTTTTCCAGTTATTATAATCTAACAGGTTATCGGTGAGCTTTCCCGCTAAAATCCCTTTTTCTGTTGCCAGGAAAATACTATCGGTATAGAATGTGCTTTGATTAATTTCAAGCTCCGCACCTCCAATGCCAATGTCGCGCCAGGTTTCTTTTACCGCAAGCTGTATTAAATCAAACACAACAACCCCAAAATCAGTTGAG
The DNA here is from genome assembly GCA_964538575.1 of uncultured Roseivirgaceae bacterium. GTDB lineage: Bacteria > Bacteroidota > Bacteroidia > Cytophagales > Cyclobacteriaceae > UBA2336. The sequence goes on along the minus strand of CAZIGG010000018.1, from coordinate 23,772 downwards.
AGATAAGCCAGGTTGCCCTGAATTGAAATATGATTAATTCGCTTGGAGCCCGGAATTGTCGGAGAGTTTTTGAGCGTGCTGAAGTTTATAATTTCATTCTTCCTCACAACATCAATATCTCCATCCGCATAAGTTATCAATAATTGATTTCGCTGCTGATCGAACGCAACTTGCGTGATGTTTGTGCTGCTGAGCCCGTCAAGCTTTGTTAAGGTTGTAATGCCGCTACCCGCATCAGCAGGATCAAGAATCATTACCCCGTTTGAACCCGCTGCATAAATTTTAGCTGGCGTAACTGAAATGGTGTGAATATCAGCATACGAGACATGGAGCCGCCAAGAGCCGATCGGAATATCTTGTGCATAACTGACAATTGACAATTGACAATTGACAATTGTCAAAAGACAGATACATTTAGCTATTCTCATCATTCCTTTTCCTGTTCTTCATCCCCTCCATAAAGCTCTTGCGGCTGCGGGCTTCATATTGATTGCGTTCACCCAGCATCACCTGTTCATTGTTATCCGACAGCCGGAATGAATACGAAGCCATTTCGCCTGTGTCGGTGCAAATTGCATGGACCTTGGTTACAAATTCGGCAACTGCTAATAAATTGGGCATCGAACCGAAAGGCTTGCCTTCAAAATCCATATCCAGGCCAGCCACCACCACACGCTTGCCGCTGTTGGCCAGCGTATTGCATACGTCAACGATGGCCTCGTCAAAGAATTGCGCTTCATCAATACCCACCACATCGCAATCGCCCGCCAGCAGTAAAATATCATTGGCAAAATTTACCGGGGTCGAACGGATAGCGCGCTCGTTGTGCGATACAATATCTTTTTCGTGGTAACGTGTATCCGTTTTCGGCTTGAATATTTCGACTTTTTGTCTGGCGATGAGCGCACGGTTTAGCCTGCGGATCAGCTCTTCCGTTTTGCCGGAGAACATGCACCCACACACCACTTCAATCCAGCCGGTGCGGTCCGAAGAATCCTTTTTTCCAAGAGGCGGTTCAATGAACATCGTGCAATTTATCGATTTGTGCAAAGGTGTCCTACACCTTAAAGGTGTAGGACACCTTTGACTGGTTAGTCCGAGTATTTCACATGCGGCAGTTTACTTTCACCGGGCACGGAAAGTTCCACCCTGCCATCAACCAACTTTGCCTGGCAGCATAAACGCTCATGGGCAGCCAACTGATTCTGGCTTTCATACCGCAGCTCCGCAGGCGATTTTGCGGCCAGGTTTTCTCCACCCTTCAGAATTACGGCTTTGCATGTCGTGCACCGCCCCTTTCCTCCGCAGGCATGCATCCAGTCGATACCGTTTTCCAGGAAAATCCACAGCAGGGGTTTTGACAAATCGGGATGCTGAATTGTTTTTTCGTTCAGATTCCGGATCACAATTGAGGCCATGGGTAGTGCTGATTCAGGATAACGGTTAACTTTAGGCCTCTAAATACGCGATAAATTTAGTTTTGGCCATGGATGAAAAGATCAGTTTGGAAGCGATTGCCCTCTACAGCGATGCCTATGCTGAAAAGGTGCTCAAACGCGCATTTGCCTCAAAAGAAAAATTAAACGGCCAGGATATTTTGTCGCTGTGCGATGTACAGCAGGTCAACCTCTTCATCGTGCGCGAACTTTTCAAGGGCTGGAAAGAAGAAACGAAGAAGCTGAAAAGCCCCTATTTCGATTACGAGCATCCTGAAGTAAAGGAGGCGCTTGAATCGTTTATGGGCATATTGTCAACGCATATTGCCATCAGCCGGCAGCATTTTGCCCCGTTGCTCAAGAAAGCCGTGAGTCAGGCTGTTCTGGTAGTGCTTGATCCGTACGATTATTTCTCGATGCTCGTTTCCGGTACGCACAACAAGCTTGATGTTTCAGGCTTCCGCGAAGAGATAAAATATTTAAAGATCAATAAAGCCCCGCTTGAGCGGATGCTGCAAAAGCTCGAAGAAAAAAAACTGAAGGAAGTAAGCGGTAATGAAGCGTTTGCCATCCTGGATCAGATTCTGGAAGAAGTAAGCTTTACACCGGATGATGTTGACGGGTATGTAGAGAAATTCTCAATCGTTGAAAAACTTGACCCGGAGAAGTTTTACGTGAAAAAAAATCCGCCAGCTCCGGTAGTCAAGGCAGCGCCTGTAAATACGCCTAAGCCGGTTAAAACCGAAACCCAGCCGCAACCAGCAAAAGCAAACACCGTAAACAGCTCGCAGAAAATCCAGCGCATTAAAGAGCGGCTAACGATCAATCAGAAATTTATGTTCACGAAGGTTTTGTTCAGGGGCGACTTTGAAGTGTTCAGCAAAGCCATTGATGAGCTTGATCAGCAAAGCAGTCTTCCTGATGCCTTGAAATCTTTAGAAAAGCATTATACGGGTTGGGATAAAGAAAGCCCGGAGTTCCATGAGTTTATGGAGATCGTAGAAAGGAGGTTTTCGTGAGTTCGTTTCGCTGATCTTTGATACCGGTTGGTTAAACTGTGCCGCATTGGAAATCTTTAGCACTACCGTTTAGCTATGAAATGTATGCGTTTTAATACCGTCATCCTTGTCCCGTATTGCTGACGAATTTAACAGCACATTCTTTAAGAGCTTATAGCTGTTGTTATGCCGCGTTGCTTTGATAGTGCTCTATCGACTCTAACTCTTTTGATTTAAGCTGTTCCTCTTCTTCAATGTCAAAGTCGTCCTGAAGTCCCAGCCAAAATTTGGCTGAATTACCAAAATATTTTGAAAGCCTCAATGCGGTGTCGGCTGTTACCCGTCTATTCCCTTTAATGATTTCTGAAACTCTTGTCTGAGGTATCCCAACGTCTTTTGACAACTTATAAGCACTTAGTCCTAAAGGAAGCAGGAACTCCTCTTGAAGAATTTCTCCTGGATGAATGTTTTTCAGTTTTTTCATTTTTATTCCCATTTAATGATAGTCTGTCATCTCCACGTCCGAAACATTCCCCTTGTTCCATCTGAATACTATCCTCCATTGGTCATTGACCCTTATTGAATAATACTCTTTCAGATTTCCTTTTAATTTTTCCAATTTATTCCCTGTGGGAATTTGCATGTCAGCAATGTTTTGCGAATTGTTCAACATTCTCAATTTTCGTCTTGCTATTTCTTGTAAGTCGGTAGCAAATCCTTTAACTCTTTCACCTTTCCATATCTTTTTGGTCTCTTTGGAACCAAAGGAAACTATCATAGTGTCGTCATGCGTTACTTACGTCAAAAGTAAGTATTTTGTTTCAGATAAACAAACTATCCAAAACCAATATGGCATAACCTCCGAATATAGTTATTAACTTTATTTCCGTAATCCACAATTGTCTAATGCTGAAAGAGCCGTACAGGTTACAGGCTTTTATTAGGTTAAATGAATTCATCCAAAACAGTTGCAGGGAGGTTTTCTGAAACTGTTCTTTATATGTCCTGATTTTCAAGCCGTGCGATCCCGGAACCGCTTGATTTCAAGCTCATTCCGACCAGCTTTAGCGTTTATAAGGGCGATACGTGCGCTTTACGTGCTGTTCAAATTGGTTAAAGGCGTTCCAGCACCTGCCCCCTATGCGCGTCAAGCTTCAGCAGGATAAAGAGCAGAGTTGTAAACGCCCAAAGGGAAGATCCGCCATAGCTAAAGAACGGGAGCGGAATCCCGATCACCGGAAACAAACCCAATGTCATGCCGATGTTTACCGCAAAATGGAAAAAGAAAATAGAGGCTACCGCGTAACCGTAAGAACGGGCAAACCTGCTTTTCTGGCGTTCGGCAATGAACAGTAACCGTAATAGCAAGGTCATAAATAATCCCACCACCAGCAGGCTGCCGATCCAGCCGTGCTCCTCTCCGATCGTACAAAAAATAAAATCCGTGCTCTGCTCGGGCACAAAATCAAACTTGGTTTGTGTACCGTTCAAAAAGCCTTTACCGGAAAAACCTCCGCTGCCAATGGCAATTTTTGACTGCGTTACATTCCATCCATAACCCGTGGGATCAGAGTCCGGGTTAAGCATCACTAAAATTCTTTTCTGATGGTGTTGCGGCAGCTTTGAAAAAATTACCTCTACACTTTGCATAGTTCCGATCAGCACAATAGCCCCAAGCGTAATGATGATTAATTGCCTGAGCTTACGCTTGCGATTCAGGTAAATTACCAGCAGCCAGATGCCGCCAATGATCCCGAATAAGATCCAGTTATTATTCACCAGCAGGGTGAGGATAAAAATTATTGCCATCCCTATCCCTACGAGCAGGAAAAAAGGCGATTGTCCTTCGCGGTAAAAAACCAGCAGGAAAACCGTGAAGACCATTGCCGTTCCGAAATCCTTTTGCAGCAAAATCAGTAATACGGGGATACCAATGATGGCAAACAGGATAACCTGGTTCCGGATGTTGTCCATCCTAAATCCAACGGAACCGATAAATTTGGCAACGGCCAGTGCAGTGGCAAACTTGGCAAACTCGGAAGGTTGAATTCCAAACGCACCCACACCCAGCCACGATTTATTACCGGCCACTTCCTTACCGATGATGGGCACCAGCAGGAGAAGAAACATAACCGCAGCAAAAATTACATAGGCAAACGTTTCATAAAAACGCATGTCTACAATAAGGATAATAAGAACAATGATCAGGGAAGTCACGATGAAAACGAATTGCTTCATTTGAAGAGGCATTGTGCCGAAATCCAGGGTTGCCGCAAAAAGAGAATTGTTCGCTTCCGTATCGTATACGGCCGCGAAAATATTCAGCCAGCCGGATAACAGCAGCGCGATGTAAATCGCCACCGTTACCCAGTCCATTTTATTCGATATGCTGATTTCGTTTCTCACGGGATTTCAATAACCACTTCGTCTGGTTTTTTTCGTTTAGGCACATCTCCAAAATCGTTGCCAAGCACATACTCTTCCAGCTTAGGGCGTTTTACTTCACCGGTAACGTAGCGTTCAATCATCAAGCTGGCAATGGATGCAGCCGCTCTTCCGCCCCAACCCGCATTCTCAACATATACTGCAATCGCAATCTTAGGATTTTCTTTAGGCGCGAAGGCCATGAATACAGAGTGGTCGGCTCCCTGCGGATTTTGCGCAGTTCCCGTCTTACCGCAAATTTTCATGCCGGGTATAAGGGCACGCGGTGCAGTTCCGGAAATAGCATCGGTCATGGCATCGGTAACAAATGTGTAATAAGCCGTGTCAATACCCGTTTCATGCCGAATCGCATACTTCGAATTAATCTGACCGTCTCCGATTTCACGAACAAGGTGCGGGGTATAGTAATAACCTTTATTCGCCAGGATCGCAGCAAGATTTGCCATCTGCATAGGTGTTACCAGCATTTCACCCTGCCCGATAGCAAGTGAATAAATCGTGGAAAACTTCCAGCGGCCTTCTCCATAAATTCTGTTGTACAGTTTACTGGAAGGAATTGATCCGCCTTTCTCACTGGGAAGGTCAACGCCCAGGGGAGCACCCAGACCAAACCGCAACACATAATCACGCCAGTGATCAAGCCCGATGCGTGAATCCGTGAACGTATTAGGGGATTTATTCTGATTGATGATTCTTCTGAACGCCTGATGGAAATACGGATTGCATGAATACTGGACCGCCCCATGAAGATCGGCCGGGCTTGGATGATTATGACACTTAACCAGCGATTTATCACACGGAAGCCGGGTTTCGTATCTGAGCACCCCCTCCTCTAATCCGATTAATGTTTGAACGATCTTAAAAATCGAGCCGGGAGGATACATAGCCATTAACGGGCGGCTAAACAACGGCTTGGTGGTGTCGCTGCTGATGGCCATAAAGTTTGAGCTGAACTTACGACCTGTGAGCAAGGTAGGGTCATACGAAGGCCCGGATACAATGGCCAGTATTTCTCCCGTTGAAGGCTCAATGGCCACCAGGCTTCCCACTTTTCCTTTAAACAAATGTTCGCCATATTCCTGTAAGGCAATGTCAATGGTAGTGGTCAGATCTTTACCGGGTACGGAAAGCGTATCCCATTTACCTTTCTGGAAAGATCCTTTTTCGATGCCTTTCACATCCTTAAACTTAAAACGTACGCCACGTTTACCGCTCAGGTCTTTTTCGTAGTAAGATTCCAATCCGCTTTGCCCAATGTAATCGCGCTGCTTATAGATGTTTGTAGTGTCCCGCTCAAGCTGGCGTTTTGAAATCTCACTCACATAGCCCATCGAGTTAGCTAATGCAAAAGTTGCGTATGCGCGGGTAGTACGGGGCTGAATTTTAAATCCGCTGAACTCATCAATTCGTTCCTGGATACGGGCAAAGTCGAAGTTAGAAAGCTGCCGGATAAAAATGGCCGGCTTTACTTCCGAAGCTTCCTTCTTTGCCCTGCGAATCTTATAATCGTTAAAATACCCGCGCAACTGCTCCTGCGTAATCCCAAATACAGCACAGAATTTTGCTGAATCGAAATTCTTAACGTCTTTTTTAATGATCATTAAGTCATACTCCGGAGTATTATAAACAATCAGCTTACCGTTCCGGTCGGTGATAAGACCCCGGAACGGATATTCAACTTCCCGCAAAATCGCATTGCTGTCGGCCAGCTCTGCATAGCGATTATCCAGCACCTGAACAAAAAACAGCTTGATCGCAAAGAGAACCCCTACGAACACAAAAATAATCTGCACAATCTCCTTTCTTCCCTCGTTCATAATCTCCTTTCACCCGGAAATAAATATTGAACTATCAACATCACGATCATCGTATACAGCGTGCTGAAAATAATTTTCAGCAGTGTAAATCCAAAATACTGGAACCCGCCCGCCTCAATAAAGAACAGCAGGGCATGGTGAATAAATACCATGGGCGTTGCATAGATCAGGAACCACTGCAACCCGTCTGCTGCCAGGCCCGGAACAGCTCCGCTATCGTATCCGCCCTGCGGGGTAACCCGCGCAAGCCATAAATTTCTTATGAACATCACAGCAACGCTTGCAGCTGCATGAATTCCCACGCTGTCATAGAACATGTCGATAAACAGTCCCATTCCAAAACCAATGAACATCAGCCACAGCGGATTTGTTTCCACCGGCAACAGCAACAGGTAGCCAATGTACAGGAAACAAAAAGCATAACCGAACAGTACAGAATTTTTAAGGATCAGCACCTGGAAGAACAGGTAGATCACAAACGAAATTCCATTGATAATTACCGAACGGTTCATGGCTGCATGGCTGGAACTCTCATCTTCAAAGAATCAAGTTCAGGTTTAAGATTGCTTTTTATTACGGTGGCAAATGAAAGTTTCCGGAAATCCTGCGAAAGCTTTACATCCAGGTCGTGGAATGAAGTTTCCGGGCTTGGGTTGATTCGTGCAATCGTTCCGATCATAATACCCTCCGGAAAAACTCCGCTGTAACCGGAAGAAACAATGGTATCGCCCACCATAGGTTTTACGTGCAACGGAATGAATTTCAATTTCACATGATCCGGATCATCCGCTCCGCCCCATTGTATTGTTCCAAAGTAACCCGTCCGTTTCATGAGCCCGGAAATCATGATGTCGATGTTGAGCAGCGAGGTTACAACACTGAAGTGTTTTGAGGTAATCTTCACTTTTCCCACAACGCCCTGATCATTAATCACCGCCATCCCGGCTTTTATGCCATCGGCACTTCCCCGGTTGATGGTAATAAAATTTGTCTGCATGTTAATTGAGTTGTTTACCACTTTAGCGCTGATGAAATCAAACCGCTTGATAACGGATGAATCTGCTGATCCAATGGAATCAGCTTGTAACGCAGCCTGATTATGGTACTCAAGTTTTTTGCGAAGCTGCGTATTCTCGTCAGCTAAGATGCTGTTCATCTCCCGAAGCGAGAAATAATCTTTTGTATTTTGCGAAATACCATTGACGGAAGCAACAAAGCTGTTGGCTGAATTGAAGAAACTTGCGCCCTGGTACTGATTATTCAGGACAATCAGCCAGGTACAAAAAAGCTCAAGCAATAAAAACGTAAAGAATGCGCGATATTGATAAATGAATAGAAATACCCGCCCCATGAAATTACGTCATCAATACGCTACGGAAATGATGTAGGTTCTTCAGCGCAGCGCCTGTACCCCGAACAACGGCACGCAACGGATCATCCGCTACGTGAATCGGAAGTTTTGTTTTCAGCGCGAGACGTTTATCCAATCCGCGAAGCAATGCACCGCCCCCGGTTAAATAAATTCCGCGCTCGTAAATATCTGCTGAAAGTTCCGGAGGGGAAGTCTCCAATGCCTTCAATACGGCTTCCTCAAGCTTCGATACTGACTTATCCAGCGCAAACGCAATTTCTGAATAGGATATCTTGATTGTCTTTGGAATACCGGTCATTAAATCGCGGCCGCGGATTTCGTAATCATCCGGACCGTCATCCAGTTCGGTTAACGCTGAGCCGCACTCAATTTTTACACGCTCGGCAGAACGCTCACCAATCAACAGGTTGTGCTGACGTCTCATGTAATCCAGGATGTCACGGTTGAAGGTATCGCCCGCTACACGGATCGACTGATCGCACACAATGCCTGACAACGCGATCACCGCGATATCGGTAGTACCACCACCGATGTCAACAATCATGTTACCGATTGGCTGCTCAATATCAATACCCGTTCCGATGGCCGCAGCAATCGGTTCGAAGATCATGTACACTTCTTTTGCTCCCGCATGTTCGGCAGAGTCGCGCACCGCACGCTTTTCAACTTCGGTAATTCCCGAAGGAATGCAGATTACCATCCGGTAAGATGGCGGAAACAGGCGTTTACCCGTGTCGATCATTTTGATCAGGCCGCGGATCATCAATTCAGCTGCCTGAAAATCCGCAATCACACCTTCTTTTAACGGACGAATCGTTTTAATATGATCGTGCGTTTTCTCGTGCATCTGCATCGCCTCGTGGCCGATAGCCAAAACTTTGTTGGCTATTTTGTCAATCGCCACGATAGACGGCTGGTCGACCACAATTTTGTCTTTATATATGATTAGCGTGTTTGCCGTGCCGAGGTCGATCGCAATATCGCTGGTGAAGAAATCAAAAAAGGCCATTGAGAGCGGTTAGAAAGTTAAAAATCTCACGAAATTAAATAATATTCAATTGCATTATGTGCTATTTCCACGAAAACCTTACAAATCCCGGCCGTATCCAATTATCTCAACTTCAGTCGGCACCTGAAGGCGCTTATCGGCCGTAAACAGGGGAAGGTTAAGCTGACTTGCTGTTGCCAACATTCGGGCATCGGGTGTTTTTAGCCGGTACTTTTTCCGATATCCAACCGTTAGTTCAAGAATTTTCTCATTACTATGAATTATCTGGCAATATGCGAGCAAGCGATTAATTGTTGTTATTTGTCGTTTTGAAAGTGTCTTGTAACTTTTAATCTCAATTTCTGTTATGAATGAGAGAAAAACTGTTTTCCCTTCCAGCATGGATTGGATGGTTGTATCGCCATTCAACAGGTAATGATAATATTGGAATCAACAACAATACTATTCCCATTCATTCCTCAACCGTCTTTGAATTTTAACCGCATCTTCATCGATCTTGATCTTGCCGATAAATTCAGACGCTGGAAAGCTCCTTTCCTTTTTTCTAAGCTTGAGCAATTTATTTTGAATGCTTTTCCTGCTCTCTCCTTTATTAATAACAACAACCATAAAAAACACTTTTTTAAAGTTAAGAATAAATTGTCAATGCCGGAAGTGACGGATGCCGGTGGTAACCATGGTCATGTTATGCTGGTCGCAAAAGTTGATCGAGTCCTGATCGCGAACCGAACCGCCCGGCTGAATGACGGCTTCAATGCCCTGCTGCTGCGCGATCTCCACACAATCCGCAAAGGGGAAGAAGGCGTCCGAAGCCATAACTGATCCCTGTAAGGAAAAGCCAAAGGTTTTAGCTTTTTCAATCGCCTGGCGGAGGGCATCAACCCGGGAAGTCTGGCCCACACCGCTGGCCAGCAACTGGCCTTCCACCGCCAATACAATGGTATTGGATTTGGTGTGCTTGGCAATCTTACTGGCAAAAAGCAAGGCTTTTACTTCTGATTCCGTGGGTTTGCGCTTCGTTACAACTTTCAGGTCTTCTTTTGAATCGGTGTGTAAATCCAGATCCTGCTCGATTACCCCGTTCAATAAGCTTTTGTACTGAATTTTTTCAGCAAGCTGCTGCTTCTGAACCATGATCATCCGGTTCTTTTTGGTTTTCAGAAGTTCAAGCGCATCGGCATCATACGCAGGTGCAATCAGGATCTCAAAGAACAGCTTGTTGATTTCCTCCGCGGCAGCGAGGTCAATTTTTTTGTTGGCTGCCAGAACCCCACCGAACGCTGAAGTGGTATCAGCCTGGAACGCTTTGACATAAGCCTCTTTAACAGACGATCCGGTTGAAACGCCACATGCGTTTGTATGCTTGATGATTACAAAAGCCGTTTCGCCAGAAAATTCCTGAACGAGATTAACCGCAGCATCAACATCTACGAGGTTGTTGTAAGAAAGTTCTTTACCGTTCAGCTGCTCAAACAACTCATCCAGGTTGCCAAAGAATTTCCCCTGCTGATGCGGGTTCTCGCCATAGCGCAATGTTCTTCCCTCACCAAAACTTTGCTTGAAAGAAGGAATGTTCTGTTCCCGGTTAAAGTAACGAAAGATCGCTGAATCGTAGTGCGAGGTTACATCGAATGCTTTAGCGGCAAATCGTTTTCGATCGGTAAGATCGGATGAACATTTTTTTGTTTCGAGCAACGTCTGTAACTCACCATACTGAGTGCGTGAAGCAACAATTACCACATCGTTAAAATTCTTGGCTGCCCCGCGGATGAGCGAAATACCCCCAATGTCAATCTTCTCAATAATATCTTCTTCGCTGCCGCCTTTGGCAACCGTTTCTTCAAACGGATAAAGATCTACGATCACTAAATCGATAGGCGGAATTTTATATTCTGCCGATTGTTTCAAATCGCCCGCATCGTCTCTTCTATATAAGATCCCTCCGAAAATAGCGGGATGCAGTGTTTTAACGCGACCTCCAAAAATGGATGGGTAGCCCGTAAGTTTTTCAACTGGCGTTACCGTATAGCCCAGCTTTTCAATAAATTCCTGGGTGCCCCCGGTTGACACAAACTCCACGCCTGCCTTGCCCAGCAAATGAACAATGGGCCCGAGATTATCCTTGTAAAAAACTGAAATTAAGGCTCTTGTGATCTTCCGGTTTGACATGATGGAAATTACGATTTTAGAGTGACTAATGACGAATTTGGTTCCCTTGAAAGAAGCCGCAATTCTACAATCTTAAATCGTAATTCTTAAATCGGAAATCGGAAATCTTACCACTATTTCCGGTTGGATAAGTAGACACCCGCAAACACCGCAGCCATCCCGATAAAATGGCCCAGGCCGAGCGCCTCTCTGTCCAATAATCCCCAGCCTACCGCCACAATCGGCATCAGGTACGTGACCGAGCTTGCAAAAATAGGGGTACTGATCTTCACCAGGCGGTTAAAGAGGAACGTGGCAATGGCTGTGCTCATTACTCCCAACAGCACCACAAACCCGCAGGCTTTCCAGGCACCCTCAACAGTTGCCAGCTTTGTTGTAAATTCTGTAAATCCGAACAGGTAAATAATGGCCAGCGGGCTTATCAACAACACCGAGATGCTGGTAATGGTGAGGGCATTCAGGTCGGTGATCTTGTACTTGATGAAGTTAAGGTTGCAGGCATAGAAGATACACGCGACTACAATCAGCAAGGCAAAAATATTGATTGAGCCCAGCACACCTCCGCTTCGGGCAAACATGAGAACGATGGCCCCAATAAACCCAAGTAAAATCCCAACAACCGCCAGGTTTTTAAATTTCTGTTTGAAGATGACTGCGCCAACAAGCAATGTGAATATCGGAGTGAGTGTATTCAGCATTCCGGCAACTGAGCTGTCCATCCGTGTTTGAGCTGTTGCGAAAAGAAAGGCCGGGACAAAAATTCCCATCATACCAGAAAGAAAGAGCTTCCAGTAATTGGCTTTGGTAAGTTCTTTTATTCTAACCAAGGCTGCGGGAAGTAAAAACAATGCAGCTGATGTCACACGCAATGCGCCTACTTCATCGGGCGCAAATATTTTTAAACCCTGCTTGATGAGAATAAAAGATGTTCCCCAGATAAGCGTTAAAATGATAAGAAGGAAAACAGCAGTGCCGCGATTGGAGTCTTGCATGTGGGGTTAATGAGGGTTCAAAGATTGACAATCGCATTACGATTTCAAACCGGATTCTTGCTAAAGGTTACAAGTTGTCAGGCTTCGACTCCGTTCAGCCTGACTTAAGCTTCTGCAAGCTGGTTAGAAAATGTTTCCGCGATCTCGTCAAGGATAGCAAACAACTCGGCAGGCTCAATAGTTTCCACAAGGCGGGTTCTGTACGGCTTAAAGTCCGGAAGGCCTTTAAAGTAATTTGTATAGTGTCGTCTCATTTCAAAAACACCAACTTTTTCACCTTTCCAGCGGATGGAGAAATCAAGATGCTTTTTTGTTACCCGAACGCGTTCGGCAATGTCCGGTGCAGTCAGCGTTGAGCCATGCTGCAAGTAATGCCTGATCTCATTAAAGATCCACGGATAGCCAATAGACGCGCGGCCGATCATCACACCATCCACACCATACCGGTTTTTGTATTCAACAACCTTTTCCGGTGAATCCATATCGCCATTGCCAAAAATCGGGATGTGAACGCGCGGGTTTTCCTTTATTCTTCCGATCAAGGTCCAGTCAGCAGAGCCTTTGTACATCTGTGCACGTGTGCGTCCGTGAACGGTCAACGCCTGGATGCCGATGTCTTGCAAGCGTTCTGCTACTTCAAGAATGTTCTTCGTGTTATCATCCCAGCCCAGGCGGGTCTTAACCGTAACCGGGAGATGCGTTGCTTTTACAACAGCTTCCGTCATTTTAACCATCATCGGAATATCCTGCAAAAGCGCTGCGCCCGCTCCGCGGCAGGCAACTTGCTTTACAGGGCAGCCATAATTAATGTCGATCAGGTCAGGATTTACTACCGATGCAATCTCAGCCGACTGGCGCATGCTCTCGATGTCGCTGCCAAAAAGCTGAATGCCGATCGGGCGCTCATACTCAAAAATGTCAAGCTTTTGGCGGCTCTTGGCTGCATCGCGGATGAGGCCTTCAGAAGAAATGAATTCGGTGTACATCAGATCGGCTCCGTTTTCCTTGCACACGGCACGGAAAGGCGGATCGCTCACATCCTCCATGGGTGCAAGCAACAGCGGGAAGTCGCCCAGTTCTATGTTACCGATCTTTACCATTTAACCTGTTCTAAACCCGGAAAATCCGTTCCCGGTTCAGAATTAATTGCAAAGATAACAGACAATTGGCAGGTTTTACGGACTTTTGAGGCCGCTGAATTTTGACCTCTCATGACTGAACCCCAGGAATCGCTCGTATCGGATAAGCCGCCCTTCACTTCATTACTAATTATTCTCGCGGTTGTTTTTAGTGGATTTGTTGTAATCGGTCCAATGATTGGGCTCATGCTGGTAATGCCTTTTTACGAAGGTGATTTTCTTACGGATCTGATCAAAAACCAGCTCAGCTCCGATGCCTTTGTTCCGCTTATGCTTCTTCAGGGCGCTACGAGTTTTACCGGACTTGTTTTGATGCCTATGGCTTACATACGATACTCGGAGAACAGACCGATTCGTGAATTTTTTCCTCGTGATAACAATTTGCCTTTGGCTATTGCCATCGCCTGTGTGATGATTGTTTCTTTTATCATTGCTATCTCGCCCATTACCGAATGGAACATGTCAGTCGAATTTCCGGAAAGCTTAAAATCACTTGAACAATGGCTCCGGTCGAAGGAAGACAGTGCCGCAGAAATGACTAAACTCATGACGAACTTCGAGTCTTTCGGAGGCTTTTTACTCGGGCTCCTGGTAATTGCTGTATTTGCCGGTGTTGGCGAAGAGTTTGTCTTTAGAGGCCTAATTCAAAATGAGCTTTACCGCGGCAGCAAAAACATTCACCTTGCCATTTGGATTTCGGCCATTTTGTTCAGTGCATTTCATTTACAGTTTTTTGGATTTTTACCCCGCGTACTGCTGGGAGCCTTGTTTGGGTACCTGTATTATTGGTCTGGCAATTTATGGATCCCCATCATCGGGCATTTCTTTAACAATGGATTCTTGCTTACAATGGTTTACCTGCAAAGCCTGGGTGTTAGTAAAATTGATATGGAAGATGAAACCTCAGCCCCGCTTTCTTTGGTAGCGGTTTGCGCAGTTGCTGTCTTTGCACTACTTTACTTTTTCAAAAGGCAATACGCAGTATCTCAACAACCATCGTGACGGCTTTATCCAAATACAGCAACTTAACGCAGCGGATTATTACGGGTTTGCTCGGCTCAGCGGCCATTATTTACGGACTCGCGGTTAGTGAATGGGCGTACTTCGCGATCTTCTTTATTATTTGCTTTTTCTCGTTACGGGAGTTTTATAAGCTTTCTGCATTTGATGGACTGCTTCCATTAAAAACGGTTGGCATTATAATCGGAATGACCATTTTTTGCCTGTCGTTTTTTATTGAACGACAGGATGTTTCTTCAAAATACTATTTTGTCATTTTCCCGCTGATGGCATTAGTTTACATGATCAAGCTTTACAAAAAAGGCGAGCACAAACCTTTCACCAATATTGCCTTTACGTTTCTGGGGATATTCTACATCGCAATGCCGCTATCCCTTTTGAATCACGTTGTTTTCCATGAAATTCAACCCGAATGGAAAGTGATAAATACGTATTCCTTTCAGGTTATTCTTGGGATCCTGTTAATTCTTTGGGCAACCGACACGGGTGCTTACTTTGCCGGAACATTTTTAGGAAAGCACAAGCTGTTCGAACGCATCTCACCTAAAAAAACCTGGGAAGGTTTTATCGGTGGGGCCGTCCTTGCCGGAGTAATTGCTTTTGTTTTTAACCTGATCTTAGCCAACTACAATAAACAGTTTCTTTCTGTTACGGACTGGATCGTGATCACCATCATCATTGTAGTGGGCGGAACGTTTGGCGACCTGGTTGAGTCGCTGCTGAAGCGAAGCATTGAGATCAAAGATTCCGGCAGCAGCATTCCCGGTCATGGCGGATTCTTAGACCGCTTTGACGGATTATTTATTTCAGCGCCCTTTGTAGTAACGTATCTTGAGATCTTCAAAGGCTAAAGAACCTTCTCCATAAAAACAAATTCCAGCGGCTGCCTGGGTATGCCCCAGCGTTCATCCGGCATTTTAAAGGGCTTGCGTTCGCCCGTCAGGCTGTAGCCATGACGTTCGTACCAGGCAATCAGCTTATCGCGAACCGAGATCACTGTCATCGTAATTTTTTTACAGTCTTGCGCACGCGCAAAGTCTTCTCCGGAAAGCATTAATTTCTTACCAATACCTTTTGCCTGAAGATCGGGTCGCACCGTAAGCATCCCGAGATAAAGATTGTCACCCTCTTTCCGCAATTCAACGCATCCCAGGATAACACCTTCCTCCGTATATTTTAAAACGGTCGTGTTTTTATCTTTAATCAAATCAAGCATAGCCGCTTCATCAATGCGGGTGCCATCAATAAGATCTGCTTCGGTAGCCCAGCCTTTCCGGGAGGACTCTCCCCGGTAGGCTGAGTTCACAAGCTTGTTAAGCGCAGGAACATCGGCCGGGGTTGCGGGTTGGATGAGGTGTCCTACACCTTGAAGGTGTAGGACACCTCTGCCTCCAAAACTTATCACCCTGTACGATTCCTGATAAAATTGATCACGATTAATATCAAGATATCTGCTGGCTATTTCTTTGTTGCATAAAAAGTCATCTATTGAGCCTGAATAACTTGAAAAGGAACTGTATTTCCAATCTTCCATTTTTTGAACCAATCCTGCTTTCATCGGATTCTGATGAATGTAGTGGAATACAGTTTCCGGGGTATAGGTTTGTGTACTGATCGGGAAAGCTTTTGTCTTTTGCTGGAAAAGACTTCCTGTCCGGTTTTCCTGTTTATTAATGGCTTTTGTGTACGAACTTAACAATTGTTTAATGCCTTGCGAGAACTGTTGTCGCTCAAACCCGCCATCTTTAATAACAGGTGTTGAGTGCGCATTAGCATATACAAGAAAATGAAAATGATTTGGCATTAAACACCAGGCAATAATATCGCATACCGGGAGCAGGTGTTTACGCATTCCGCTAACGAAATACGCATAGTTTTCAGGACGAAAGAAAATTTTCTGCCTGTTATTTCCCCGGTTAAATACATGGTATAGTTCTCCTTCGGTTAGATTCATCAGGATTAAATGATTTTGATACTCAAGATCGAAAAAGATTTCAAAGTGTCCTACTACAAGCCTCCTGCACCTTTCCCGTTCGACTTTATAAAATCGTCTTCCCAGACTATAAAAACAGTCTTACCTTAGTGCCCGGTTGCCGTTTCTTTGAGCAAAGAAAAAATTATATGACCGAACTGAACATCTCTGCCAGACGCCACGACTTAGACTGGCTGCGCTTCATTGCCATTGTCATTCTCCTGTTTTTTCACACCGGCATGCTTTTCAACCAGTGGGGCTGGCATGTAAAAAATTCCGAAACCTCTACAATCTTTAGTTACTGGATGGTGTGGTCGCATTTCTTCAGAATGCCGCTGCTGTTGTTTATTTCAGGCGCTGGTACGTACATGGCGCTGGGGAAACGCACGCCCGGCCAATTTGCCGGAGAACGCTTCCGCAGATTATTCATTCCGCTTGTCTTCGGGATGTTTGTGGTTGTGCCTCCGCAGATTTATTACGAGTTCATCAGTTACTATGCGAACTACTGGGATTTTTATAAAACTGTATTCGAGTTCAGGCCGTATGAAGGCGGCAGTGCCACTCCTACCGGAAGCTTTAGCTGGCATCACCTCTGGTTTATTTTGTACCTGCTGGTTTTTTCATTGATCGCGATTCCATTTTTGAATTACGTTCGCTCTCCGAAATCAGAAAAGTTCAGAACAAAAGCTGGCAATGTGCTTTCAAGTCCTGCAGGAATATTATTTATTCCATCGGCACTCATATTGGTTACTCAAATTATTCTCAGGCCGTACTTCCCGGAAGAAACACATGCGCTCGTAAACGACTGGGCCTTCTTCACGTTTTACTTCCTCTTTTTCTTTTTTGGCATACTTTGTTATTCCAACCAAAATCTATGGCAATCGATTGGTTATAACCGTAAGCATTTATTGCTTGCGGTGATTTTTATGCTGATTCCATTTTATACCTGCTTCTTCGGTTTCCGCGGACTTATACAACTCCCGTGGGAAGAACGTACCGTTGAAATCATCTTTGACGTGAGCGGAACAATTCTCGCCTGGTTTACCGTAATAACTATTGTTGCTTATGGTCAGCATTATCTCAATAAGCCGCACAAATGGTTAACCACCTTCAATGAAGGATTATACCCATTTTACATTTTACACCAAACCGTGATCATCGTGATCGGCTATTATATCTGCCAGCTTGAATGGAGCATCTCTGCCAAATACTGGATTGTATGTTTTCTAACGCTTGTCAGTTGTGTGGGATTTTATTTAGTATTTATCCGGCCATTTAATGCAATGCGATTCTTATTTGGCATGAAGCCCAAAAAACCTTATCTTGAAGTATGAAAACATTAGCAATCACATTTTGGACTGTAGGTTCGGTGCTTGTTGTAGCGGGGGCCTTTTTTAAGATTATGCATTATTCCGGAAGCGCCATGCTCATGATGATCGGTTTGCTTGCCTCAGCCGCAGGTTTACTTGTGATGTTTATTACGGGAAAGAAAAAAGCTTCCTGAACGTATTACCGCAATTCAAATAACTCCTGGATTTCAAAGTCTTTGCCCTTACCGTATTTGATCAGGTCTTTTAGCAAGTACCGTTCAAGCGTAAAAAGATCTTTCACTTTAAAGTCATGATTTGTAAGAATGCTCTCTACTTCAAAATCACGGGTTTCTCCGAAATTTGTGAGTGTGTATTTTTTACCCACGCGCAGCGCGTCAAAGGAAAGACCTTTCATAGTAAGGAATGTGCCTCAAGATATTTCCCTATCTTCACAAGTCCAATTTTAAAAATGTTTTATGAAAAAGATTGCGGTTGCATTATTGCTTAGCTGCTGTTGCGCAGCGCTTTATGCCCAGGTTAACGCGGCATTGTTCAGGTATCCGGATGTCTCAAAAAAACAGATTGCATTTACCTATGCCAACGATATTTGGGTGATGCCCAAGGAAGGCGGCCAGGCGGTAAAGCTAAGCTCGCCAGCCGGTGTGGAAACGTTTCCCAAATTTTCTCCGGACGGACTATCCATTGCCTTTTCAGGAAATTATGACGGCAATACGGATGTTTATACATTGCCGGTAGCGGGCGGAATTCCGCAACGCATCACCCAACACGGAATGACTGACCGCGTGGTGGACTGGACGCCCGATGGCACCCGCATTCTTTTTGCATCCGGCCGCGAAAGCGAGAAGGAACGTTTCAACCAATTCTACACGATATCATCAGGCGGTGGGGCTGCTCAAAAACTGCCTTTTGCGTATGCCGAATTCGGAAGTTATTCGCCCGATGGCAGGCAAATGGCGCTCGTTTTCCGTTCCGAGGTTTTCAGAACCTGGAAGCGTTACCGCGGAGGCGATGTAGCCGATATTTACGTTTTCAATTTCCAGGACAGCAGCTCTTATAATATTTCTTCACAAATCGATGCCGGGGAAGAACTGCCGATGTGGCACGGCAACTCCATATATTTTCTTTCGGATAACGGGCCTGAAAAAAGAATGAACCTGTGGCTGTACGACATTTTTTCCAAAGCGCGAAAGCAGCTTACTTTCTTTAAAGATTATGACGTTCATTTCCCCTCTATGGGGCCCGATGAAATTGTTTTCGAGGCCGGAGGCAAGCTGTATTTGTTTGGACTGGCCGATAATCAATTGAAAGAAATACAAGTAGATGTTGTTACGGATAAAGCCTCTTTAAAACCACGGATTGAAAACGCGGAACGATACATCCAGCATGTATCCATCGGAAGGGACGGTAACCGCGTAATCTTTGAAGCCCGGGGCGACCTGTTTTCCGTGCCGGCTGAAAACGGATTTGTAAAAAATCTCACCCGCTCATCAGGTTCGGCCGAACGCCACCCGGCCTGGTCGCCTGACGGAAAAAGCATTGCTTACTGGAGCGATCAGTCGGGTGAATACGAGCTTTGGCTTTCAAACTCAGACGGCACTGCACCTAAAAAACTGACCGCATACGGTGCCGGGTACCGTTATAATCTTTTCTGGTCGCCCGACAGCCGCAAGCTGGCTTTTATTGATAAGGCCATGCAAATTAAAATATATGACGTGACTACACGGCAAACCGTTAATGTTGACAAGGCATTACGCCTTACTCATGGCGGACTGGAAAATTTTACGTGCAGTTGGTCTCCTGACAGCCGGTGGCTTGCCTACCACCGCGACATGGATAATTATCATAGTTCCGTTTTTATTTATGATTACACCGGCAAAAAGCTGAACCAGGTCACAAACGGGTATTATGAATCGTACAATCCTGTTTTTGATGCAGAGGGCAAGTACTTATTTCTTGTTACCAACCAGTCTTTTCAGCCATTATACAGCGATGTTGACAACACGTTTATTTACCCTAATTCCGGTTTGCTCGGTGCAATAAGTCTGAAGAAAACAACGCCTGCCATAACGGCACCGAAAAACGACAACGTAGAAGTTAAACAGGACGAAAAACCGGAAGATGATAAGAACTCTTCAAAGAAGAAAAAGGAAACCAAAGACAAAGAAGAGAAAAAGCCTGATGTCGCTCCCGTTGACATTGATTTTGACGGTTTGGAATCGCGGCTGGTTACGCTGCCGCTGCCAGCCGGCAATTATGGCAATCTTAGCGCTGTAAAAGGAAAAGTCATTTACCAGAAATTTCCCAACACCGGATCCTCTTCCGGTTCCAATACGCAACTGGCTTATTATGATATCGAAGACCGGGAAGAAAAAACCATCCTCGGTAATGTTGACGGTTACCAGTTGAGTGCCGATGGCAACAAAATACTGGCGGCTCAATCCGGCAGTTGGGCGATTGTGAAAGCCGCAGAAAATCAAAAAATAGAAAAGCCGCTGCGGGTATCAGAAATGGAAGCACTGGTAGATCCTATAAAAGAATGGGAGCAGATCTTTATGGATACCTGGCGCCTGGAACGCGACTATTTTTATGATGCCTCCATGCATGGCGTTAACTGGAACGATGTGAAAGACCGGTATCTCACTATGCTTAAAGGTGCCATGACGCGCGAAGAGGTGAATTTTGTACTGGGTGAAGTGATTGCCGAACTGAATGCCTCGCACACGTACCGGGGCGGAGGCGATGAACAGCAGCCCAACCGCAGGAATGTCGGTTATCTGGGTGTTAACTGGCAGGCGGAAGGTGATTATTACAAAATCAAAAAGATCATAAAAGCTGCTCCGTGGGATACCGAGGTCCGGTCACCGCTTGATATGCCCGGGGTTGATATTCGTGAAGGACACTACATCCTTGCCGTGAATGGCGTGCCGCTTTCAACCCGGCAGGAACCTGCGGCATTTTTCCAGGGCCTTAATGATAAAACCGTTGAACTCACCTATAACACTTCGCCTTCGTGGACAGGATCGAAAACAGCCATTGTAAAAACCCTTAACGATGAAACACGCCTGCGGCATCTCGCCTGGATTGAGGCAAACCGAAAACGCGTTGAAGATGCCACACACGGTGAAGTCGGGTATATTTATGTTCGCAGCACCGGAATTGACGGCCAGAACGAACTCATCAGGCAGTTCAGCGCACAATGGAATAAAAAAGCGTTGATCATCGATGAACGCTTTAACAATGGCGGGCAGATTCCCGATCGCTTCATTGAAATGCTGAACCGTGAGCCACTTGCTTTCTGGGCAATACGCGATGGCGAAACCTGGCCCTGGCCGCCTTACGGACACTTCGGCCCCAAGGTTATGCTCATCAATGGCTGGAGCGGTTCCGGTGGCGATGCCTTTCCCGATTACTTCCGCAAAAAGAAACTCGGGCCCCTTATTGGTGCAAGGACCTGGGGCGGGCTGATTGGTATTTCGGGGGTTCCGCAATTGATTGACGGGGGAAGCATTACCGTGCCCACATTCCGGATGATCAATCCTGACGGAACATGGTTTAAAGAAGGGCACGGGGTTGATCCTGATATTGAAGTCCAGGAAGATTTAACTGCATTGGCAAAGGGTAAAGATACACAGCTTGAAAGGGCCATTACAGAAATACAGGACCTGCTGAAGAAAAAAGGATTCAAAGCACCGGCAGTTCCTTCGTACGAAGTACGCTAAAGAATTATGTCCTATATAAGGAAGGGGCAACTGAACTATCAGTTGCCTTTTTCATTTCTTTTCAGACGGGCCATGTAGAAACCGTCAAAGCCCTCGCTCGGCCAGATGCGTTTCTCTTCGTTCAGTTCAAAAGGCGGATTTGTGTCGAGAAATTTTTTCACCTGGTCTTCATTCTCGGAGTGTAAAATGCTGCACGTGGCGTAGACCATTGTCCCGCCCGGTTTTACCATTGTACTGTACGAACTTAAAATATCCTGCTGAGCAGCTTTAACACTTTCAACAAATTCCGGAGAGAGTTTCCACTTTGCATCCGGATTTCTTCGAAGCACACCAATGCCCGAGCAGGGAACATCCAGTAACAATAAGTCTGCTGATTTTTCGAGTCGCTTGATCACTTTAGAAGAATCAATCACCCGGGTTTCAACAGTCTGTACACCGCCTCTGCGGGCACGCTTTTTTAATTCGTCTAATTTCCATTCTTCTGTATCCATCGCAATGATGCGACCCTTGCCTTCCAATAAGGCCGCCAGGTGGAGTGTCTTTCCTCCGCCTCCCGCACATGCATCCACAATCCGCATCCCGGGCTTAACTTTCGCGAAATGGCTAATGGCTTGCGAGCCGGCATCCTGCACTTCAAACAGTCCTTCTTTAAATTCCGGAAGCTGAAAAACATTCTGGCGTTCTTCGAGGATCAATGCATCGGGGTAATTTTTATCCGTAAGCGTAAACACTTCCTGCGCTTCCAGTTTTTCCTGAAGTTCGTTAACAGAAGTTTTTAACGTGTTTACACGAAGTACAACTCTTGCCTCCACATTTAATGCCGCAAGCTCTTCATCCCACTTCTTGCCCAGTTCTTTCTCCCCTATTTCATCCAGCCAGTCCGGAATAGACTCGTGAATCTTACGAACCGGATGATTTTCATTAACCCGGTCGCGCAACAATCTGTAATTAACGGCATCAAACTCTTTCCAATCCGGTAGCTGAACATCGTGCGCTGCACACCAAACGGCAAGCAGTGTCCAAAAGTCATCACCCTTTGCATTGGAAACACTGCGAAAAAAACGATACCAGCGGACAATATCGTAGGTTGTCTCCGCAATAAACTTGCGGTCGCGGGCGCCCCAGCGTGAATCAAGCTTCAGGGTTTTTTCAATAACCTTGTCGGCATATTTTTTTTCAACAAAAATCTGTTGGAGGGAATCGACAACAGCCACACAAGTTGTTCGGTGAAGACGCATAGTGATTGCTGCTTACGTGTATTTAAGAAGATAAGCTTTTAACGATTGCTTTGCCGTATCCTGAATTTTTTTCCTGAAAAACGGGGTAAAGCCCAGGATAGTTCCGGTTAACCCAAACGCTTGTCTCGACCAGCGATATAAATTAAAATGATCGTGATGCTTAATAATCTTTCCGTCTTTAAACTCAAACGTTGCATCAATAATATTATGAACATTACGCCCGGTTTTGCTGAACGGATAAAACGCCTCCCAATGCGCGCTGCCGGTTGAGCCCGAAGCTTTTACATCGCTGAAAACAATTTTCAGGTTTCCTTTTGAGCGCTCCAGCAGCATCTGCCACATGGCTTTTGCCTGGATACCTTTTAATGTGCCAAATACAGGATCATGGAACTCAATCTCATCGTGGTAACAGGCAGCCATGCCTTCATAATTGTGCCTGGCAAAGGATGCGTAAAAGGATGTAATAACCGCGGCATGATCCATGGGTACAAAACTAACTCAAATTCCCGGCTTCGGCTACGCTCGGCCTGGTTTCATTAGTTATTCAGAGCGCGGTTCTTTGTCACGCTGAGTACACCCATTGTCACCCTGAGCGGAGTCTTTGTCACTCTGAGCGGAGTCGAAGAGTGACTTCCCGAAATTCTTATAATGACTATTATTCATGCATTCGGATAACTCCGGCAATTTATTCCACTCACCCGCAATGATTGCTTCCTTCTTTTTTCGGCTCCATCCCTTCACCTGTTTCTCGAATTCTATTGCATGATCAGGTGTTTGAAATTTTTCCCAAAAGACCAATTTGACAGGTAATCTTGTGGACGTATAGGCATTGGGATAAAACCAAGTTTCGTGTTCCCAAAGCCTTCGTTCAATATCGTTAGTAATCCCTGTATAATAGGATTTATCACTGCATAGAAGTATGTACACGAAATATTGGTTCATAGGCAATTGGGTAATGCCAGGCTTCGACTCCGCTCAGCCTGACAACCGAGTCATCGTCAGCCTGAGCAGAGTCGAAGGGTGACTAGAACAATTCTTTCTGGTCTTCACTTCCTGCAGCGGAATCTTCTATGTACAGCGGAAGCTTGTTTAAACCCTTTGAAAGATGCGATTCC
>CAZIGG010000017.1:0-39042 GCA_964538575.1 uncultured Roseivirgaceae bacterium | reverse complement strand
GCGGAGCAGAAGATACGGCAGCCGCAAAAATGAAGATCATGCGCGAGTGCGGAATCCATGTGGTTGAATCGCCTGCTGAAATTGGCGATACGGTATTGAAGGTGTTGAAAAAGTAATTCAAATACGCTTACTGATAATGAAAGGATGCCAACCGGGTGTCCTTTTTATTTGGCTGTTAGTCAGGAAATCAATTTTGACTAAAACAATGGCTGGTAGAGTGGCATGTTAATCGTAGATACCTTTTCTATCGCCTATTTTTAAAACTTCGATAAGAAGCCGATTGTTCTCTATCCGATAGATGACACGATAGTTTCCCCACCGGATTCGGTATTGATCAGAAAAACCTTTTAATTTTTTATGCCCGTTTGGATAGGGATTTGTACCTAGTGCAAGAATTTTTTCTTTCAGAATAAGAATGGCATTTAATGGAAGTTTTGCCAGTTCTTTTTCAGCCGACTTTTTTATGGTAACGTGATACCCCACGGGATTTTGACTTTATGATTTTTTTAACAGCCTTCTTAAAGTCGACAGCAGGTTCGTTTATACGTGATGCTGCCTCCAGGCCATCTATAAAATCTTCCAATTCATCCCTGTATTTTTTCAATTCAAAAACGACAGCAGTACGTTCGCCTTTTTGGTCTGTTAAATAACTTATCCCTTTCATCTCTGTATAGCTAAACCCAAGGCTAAAGTAAAAAATATTAACGCAACATAAAAGCAGGGGTAAAGGAATGGCACAAGTGAAATACTTTGTTTTACCGCGCTGAAATGTGAAATTTTTATCCGCAATTATAAACGGGAAGGCGGGCCTTTAGCCTCAAATGGCCGTGAATTTTTTTAGCACAATCCCTCATTATTGGCTTAACCTGCAAACCAATAATGATTTATGGCAAATGTTACAAAATGATACAGCAGTAAATCAAAACTTTAATGTAGAGATGGCACAGGCGCTGGTTACAGCAAGTGATTGGCCAAATTGGCCAGCTCGGACCGCTCACCTTTCTCCAGCGTAATGTGAGCATAAAGCTCATGATTCTTAAGCCTGTCGATCAGGTATGACAAACCATTACTTTGTGAATCGAGATATGGGGTGTCGATCTGATAAATGTCGCCTGTAAAAATGAACTTGGTATTTTCACCAGCGCGCGTGATAATCGTTTTCACTTCATGCGGAGTGAGGTTCTGAGCTTCATCCACGATAAAACAGATATTCGATAAGCTTCGTCCTCGGATGTAGGCGAGCGGAGTGATCACCAATTTTTCCTGGTTCACCATTTCTGTAATTTTGGAATATTCTTTATCGGTTTCGCTGTACTGGTTTTGAATGTATTTCAAATTGTCCCAAAGCGGTTCCATGTAGGGATTAAGCTTGGATTTGATGTCACCCGGCAAATAACCAATGTCTTTATTGCTCAACGGAACGATTGGCCGTGCCAAATAGATTTGCTTGAACTCGCGTTTTTGTTCTAACGCTCCGGCCAGTGCAAGCAATGTTTTACCGGTACCGGCAACACCCTGTATGGAAACCAGCTTGATTTCCGGTTTCATAACCGCGTGGATGGCGAACGTCTGCTCGGCATTCCTGGGCTTGATGCCGTAAACCGAACGCTTTTCAACCTGCTCGATCATTTCATTGGCCGGGTTATAATATGCCAGCACGGATTTTTTCCCGCTTTTTAAAATGTAGAAGTGATTCTTTTCAGCCTCGAGCTTGCCTAGAATTTCTTTTGGCGGGCAATAGCCTTTGTCGTAAAGAAGATTGATCATGTTGGCATCAACATCTTCAATGATTGTTCTTCCCGTATACAGGGATGAAATATTCTGGACTTTACCGGTAGTATAGTCTTCGGCTAATAAGCCCAGCGACATGGCCTTCAGCCGCAGGTTTACATCTTTGGAAACGAGAATAACCCTGCGGCCTTTTTCTTCCTTTTGTAAAGAAAGTGCAGCATTTAATATGCGGTGATCGGGTTTGTCCTCGTTGAATACCTTGCTGGCATCCAGCGACTCGGTGCCCCCGGTATCCATAATGACCTTGAAATTTCCCCGGCTTTTGCCATTGAGCGGGTTCCAGTTGTGGAGCATCTGACCCTTCGCCAGCTTATCCATCAGGCGGATAAACTCGCGGGCTTCAAAATTTTTGGTATCGTTGCCTTTCTTGAAATTGTCCAGCTCTTCCAGAACCGTGATCGGGATTCCTATATCGTGTTCGGCAAAGTTGAGGATGGAATTGTGTTCATAAATAATTACAGAAGTATCCAGCACGAAGATCTTCTTCTCCTTTTGGGTTTTCGACATACCTGCACCAATCACTTAGTTGAATAAATGTACTGAAAACCAACCCGAAGTTGAAAGAGGGGAAAAAGTGAATTTTTTTTATACCTTTATCGGCCCCGCACGTTAACAATCACTTAACGTCTTTTTCCGCTTCCCAAGGCCTCGTCATCATCACCCTCGTCTTCTGAAAAGTTTTTCGGTAACGTGAACATGCTGCTTAGCAAATCCTTGAATTGATTGCCTGCCGTCAGGTTGTGCTTGCTGATCTGGCTGTATTCGGCCAGGCCGTGCAACGCAAACTCCATCAGGAAAAGCTTAACCGCATCGGGCTGGGCTTTATGGAATTCTTTAATCAAATCTGCTAAGCCGGGAATGCTTTTAATTGATTTTTCAAATTCCGGCTGACCCATGTCGTGCAGCAAATCAATTTTATTGCCATCGCTGAACCAATCCGTGATCTTTTTATAGGGACTTTTTTCTTTCTGCTTTCTGAATTTCTCAGGATCGGGGAAGTAATTCAGGAATTGGGTGCGAATGGCTTTGCCAATCAGATTCTGGGCAACAATGCCGGGGCCTTCCTGCTCGCCTTCATAAACCAATTCAACCTTTCCGGTAATGGCCGGAACAACGCCAATAAAATCGCTTACGCGAATGGAGGCTGATTTCTCCGAATTGAGAATGCTTCTCCGCTCGGCTGCAGCCACTAAGTTTTCATACGCAGAGATTGTTAAACGTGCCGAGACACCGCTCTTTGCGTCAATGAACTCACTCTTACGCGCTTCGAAGGCAATCTGTTCAATCAGGTCTTTTGCGATTTCATGAACTGCAATTGATTTCTGCTCGTCTTTAAGATTTGCTTCCTGTTGCGTAATGCGTTTCCCGATATCTAATGTTTTCGGATAGTGCGTTATGATCTGGCTGTCGATCCGGTCTTTCAACGGGGTAACGATGCTTCCGCGATTGGTATAGTCTTCCGGGTTTGCGGTAAACACAAATTGTAAATCTAACGGCATCCGGATTTTAAAACCCCTGATCTGAATATCGCCCTCCTGCAAGATGTTAAACAACGCTACCTGGATGCGTGCCTGTAAGTCGGGCAATTCGTTTATCACAAAAATACTTCGGTTGGATCGCGGGATCAATCCAAAATGGATAACACGCTCATCGGAATACGGAAGCTTTAATGAAGCAGCTTTGATCGGATCAACATCCCCAATTAAATCGGCAATGGAAACATCAGGCGTAGCTAATTTCTCGGAGTAGCGTTCATCGCGGTGCAGCCAGGCAATGGGAGTGTTGTCGCCCAATTCAGCAAGTTTATCTTTTGCATAGCGCGACAGCGGCTTTAACGGATCGTCATTTAATTCCGAACCTTCTACGATTGGAATGTATTCATCCAGCAAGTGAACCATCAAACGTGCTAATCGGGTTTTTGCCTGTCCGCGAAGGCCTAATAAATTCACATCATGCCCGGCAAGGATTGCACGTTCTAAATCAGGAATAACGGTTTCTTCATAACCCCAGATGCCGGCAAAGACGGTTTCTTTCTTTTGTAATTTTTTGATGAGGTTCTCGCGAAGCTCGGTCTTGATTGATTTAGATTGGTATCCGGAAGCTTTGAGCTCGCCAAGAGTTTTTGGTTGTTTCATTTAGTTTTAGCACTTAGGCTTGCTGCTTATAACGTTTTACGTCTGTTCTTCTTAAAATCTTCAAATACAAGATTGCCTAAACCTTCGAGTCCGCTGTAGTAGGCGTTACCGTTGTTGATCTTCGTGAATTCGCGTACGAATGATTTCAGGTACGGATCGGTTGCGATCATGAAGGTTGTTACCGGTATCTTCAGCTTTTTAAGCTGTGCGGCCAGGGTGTACGTCTTATTCAAAATTTTTGTATCCAGGCCGAAGCTGTTCTTGTAATATTTTATTCCTTCTTTAATGCAGGTGGGTTTGCCATCGGTGATCATGAACACCTGCTTGTTTTGATTTTTCCTTCTGCGAAGTATATCCATGCCAAGCTCTAATCCGGCAACGGTGTTGGTGTGATACGGCCCGACTTGCAGATAAGGAAGGTCCTTAATTTCAATCTGCCAGGCGTCATCGCCAAATACTAAAATATCAAGTGTGTCTTTCGGGTATTTTTTGGTGATCAGTTCCGATAACGCCATGGCTACTTTTTTGGCGGGCGTGATGCGATCCTCTCCGTACAAAATCATGGAGTGTGAAATGTCGATCATCAGCACGGTGGATGTTTGCGCCTTGAATTCGCTTTCCATTACTTCGAGATCGTTCTCCGTCATGAAGAAATTATCAACCCCGTGGTTGATCTGCGCATTGCGAAGGGAATCGGTAACCGATATTTGATCCAGCGTATCACCGAATTCATAATCTCTTTTTTCTGTAGTCTGCTCGCCATCCCGACCCGTGTGCAGCGTTTGGTGTTCTCCGCCTTTTGATTTTTTTAATCTTCCGAATATTTCTTCGAGCGCAGATTTGCGAAGGGTTTGCTCGCTTTTTGCGTTTAGTTTGAATTCACCCTTCGGGCCTTCGTCTGTTATGTAGCCTTCACGCTTTAATTGTTCGATAAAATCGCCAATTCCATAGGTTGGATTGGTCATGCCGTATTGCTTATCCAACTCCGTAAGCCATTGCAGGGCTTCGCCTACGTTACCGGACGTGATCAGCACGAGCTGCATGAAAATCTTATGCAGTTTTTCGAAGTCGCTTTTACCCTGTTCCGGGGGAGGCACGTAATTGCTAAACCGGTATCCTAACATGTGTTAAATCCTGCCTGTCCAGGCAGGCGTTGGGAAATTTGTCAATAAAACCAATATTTCTGCGTTTCTGTTCAGCGGAAGGCTGAAAATACCTCATTTTAACTTGCCCGTTGGAATAATTTTAGACGAATGGAACGTTCTAATGCCAAAATGGGGTTACTTTTGTATTCTCAACCAAATTAAAAACCATGAAAAAATCTGTACTGGCAATTGTTGTTTTAGCAGCGTTTGCACTGGCATCATGTGCTTCCTATACATGCCCTACTTACAGCAAGGCTCCAAAGGCGCAGCCGGTAAAGCAAACAAAAATCTAAGAACTTAAAATAGAGGGATGAGGGGTAAAAGCCCTTCTTTCGCACTGCGGGAGAGGGGCTTTTTTATTGCCGATAGATATTGATTAATGATGGTGATGCACGTGCTCTTCCGGATGCAGTTCATCATAGGTTCGTACAGACTCCGTATGCTTTCTGCGGATAGGGGATTTCATCGTTCCGTAAATATAATCCCACAGCGGGGATGAAACCCCAAACACCATCTCACCATTTTTATAATGATGCGTGCCGTGATTGATCCACAGGTATTTCAGGAAATTCTTCGGAGGCTGATAGGCGTGGATCACGTAGTGTGCTGAAAGATACGCTGCATACCCGCTCAAAAATCCCGGAAGGAAAGCGAATACATAATCACCCATTAAAACACGGAGCAGCAACAGCAGCACGGTTGAAATAGTAATGCTCAACAACGGAGGCATTGCCAAACGGGTTTTGTCTCTTGGAAATTCGTGGTGAACACCGTGAATAACGTATTGCAATTTTTCGCGCGATTTGGTGTAAACCTCCATGTGAAAAACATAGCGGTGCATCAGGTATTCAACCCAGGTGAAAAACACCAGGCCGGCAATGAACAGTCCTGCCGTAACCCAAACGGAAAGCGTTGTATTCGCAATGCTCCAGTAAAGCAGGATTGCCGAGTAAGAAAAGAAGATTGTCAGCGGAATGGAAATATGCGTTCTGCTGAGCTTTTCTAAAATCGGACTTTTAAAAAGTTGTTTTGTGCCCTTGTTTTGAGGTTTCACTTCCGCCATCTCACAAAATTTTCTGCAAATTTAACCCTTAAAACAGTCATATTGAAGTCCTTACCGGGAACCTTTTCATGACTTTTATCAGACAGAAACCCTGCTGGAAGCCTTCTCCATTACTTTTTGATAGTAGTTTTCGTAGAGCGGTAAAATCCGGCTGATGTCAAATTCCTGGGCGCGTTTCAGGGCATGTTCCTTGAACTTCGGCAGGTTGTTTTTATCGAGGATAATAAGGGCATTTTTTGTCATGTCCTCCACGTCACCGATGTTGCTCATGAACCCGGTAACACCGTTAATGTTAAGTTCGGGTATACCGCCTGTATTGGATGAAATGACGGGCACTTCACACGCCATCGCTTCAAGCGCAGAAAGGCCGAAACTTTCTTTTTCAGAAGGCATCAGGAACAAATCGGCTACCGAGAGCACTTCTTCTACAGCTTCGAGCTTTCCAAGGAAGCGCACATCGTGGCTGATGCCCAACTCACGGCATTGATCTTCCGCGGGCGAACGCTCGGGCCCATCGCCAATCATTAACAGCTTGGCGGGAATTTCTTTATGGATGTTATTGAAAATCTTAATCACATCGCCTATGCGCTTCACTTTCCGGAAGTTTGACGTGTGAACAATCAGCATTTCATCGTTCGGGCAGATCGCTCTTTTAAAGTGATCTTTCTTTTGTTTTTTGAATTTAGCCAGGTCGATGAAATTCGGGATCACTTCAATTTCGTTGGTGATCTTAAAATGTAAATAGGTTTCTTTCCGCAGATCTTCCGACACTGCCGTAACACCATCGGATTGATTGATGCTGAAGGTTACGACCGGCTCATACGAGGCATCTTTTCCAACAAGGGTTATATCGGTTCCATGCAGCGTTGTTACTACCGGAATGTTAATACTGTGCGATCTTAAAATCTGCTTGGCCATGTACGCTGCTGAAGCATGTGGGATGGCATAATGCACATGGAGCAAATCAAGCTTTTCGTTTTTAACTACGCTCACCATTTTGCTGGCCAATGCCAGTTCGTAAGGCGGATATTCGAATAACGGATAGGAGCGGATGTTTACTTCGTGGTAGAATAAATTCTCATTCAAAAAGTCAAGCCGGCTCGGTTGCGAGTAGGTGATGAAATGAACTTTGTGGCCTTCCTGGGCAAGCGCTTTTCCAAGTTCGGTAGCAACAACGCCACTACCCCCGAAGGTGGGATAGCATACGATGCCTATTTTAATCTGGTTCACGAATAAGACTTTTAGTTACTGATCTTTAAAATGTAGGGTATCACTTTCGAGCTAAACTGATTCTCACCGTACTTTCCATACTCGAAAACCGACTGGTAAATTACATCCTGAATGCGAGAACGTATATTGAGCGAAGAAAGTTTATTGTTGTTACGGGTGGGATAAACCCGGTTTGAAAGGAAGATAAACACCAGGTCAAATTCGGGGTCAATCCACATGCAGGTGCCCGTGAACCCGGTGTGACCGAAAGTTTTAGGCGAGGCCAGGATTGAAGTCGGACTCACCCAGTCGCTTTGCACGGGCTTGTCCCACCCAAGACCCCTGCGGCTGGGATCGAACTGTTTAGCGGTGAAGTAGTCGACCGTTTCAGGCTTGTAATATTGATACCCGCCATAGTATCCTTTTTGCAACAGCATCTGGCCGAGCTTGAGCAGATCATTTGCGTTACTGAAGTTTCCGGCATGACCGGCCAGGCCGCCTAACATCGCTGCGCCTTCATCATGAACGGTTCCTGTTAAGAGCTCTCTACGGAAAAGCTTATCGTTTTCCGTTGGAACGATGCGGAGCGGATCGAACCGTTCAAGGGGCAGGTACCCCATCGTGGATGCGCCTAACGGGTCGTATAAATTTTGTCGCAAAAAATCCTGCTGCGGCTGGTTGATCAGCTTTTCATTTATATGATGCATGATGTACAAACCGATGTCGCTGTAGGTATAGCTGTAAGGGGTGCGAACGGGTTTTTCGCGAAGCTTTGATTTAATGCTCCATAACCACAAGCTGTCCGGCAGGCTTTTTATACCAAATACTGTCGGTGAAATTTGCAGCGGATACGCTTCGCTGCGTGTGTGACTATAGTACTCTGGCATTAATACAGAGTCCTTAACCGTTTGTACCCAGAAAGGAATGAACGGGATTAATCCTGCCTGGTGGGTAAGAATATCTTTTACGATAAGATCTTTCTTGTTGGTGCTGTCAAGTTCAGGCAGGTAGCGGGACGCCTTCTTATAAATATCAAGCAGGCCTTTTTCGTACAGGAACATAGTCACCGGCAAAGTGGCGGTAACTTTTGTCAGCGAAGCCAGATCGTAAATTGATTGATCGGTAACCGGGGTCTTTTGATCGTATAGCTGCCAGCCGAAAGAACCCTGGTAGATAACCTTTCCTTTCCTGGCTACTATTATCTGACAGCCCGGTGTCACCTTTTGAGTAACAGCATCGGTGGCAATGCGGGTAATTTTGTCGAGCATGCTGCTGTTAACGCCTGCCATTTCAGGAGGCGCGTATCCAATGCGCTTTAAAGAAACTGTTTCAATACCCGTACCGTGTGTGAGCGAATCGGTAATGGATAAGGGCAATAATCCGTCCGCACGTCTCGCACCAAAAAGAATTTCAGCAGCGGTTTGCTGCATGTTATTCTCCGGGGTATACGCCTGGATGAGGGTGGGGAGCTTATCCAGCAGACTGATCTTGGCGGGTGAATCGAACAGCAGGGTGATAACTTTTGTGCGGGAACTTAGCTTTTCAAGAAGCGGAATATATTGTGCAGCGATTGAATCTGCGGCCGGATAAACTGAGGCAATTACAACGTCATACTTTTTTAATGTATTGAAAACGCCTGCTGTGTCAGCATTCAGGCTGTAGGCAGCCATCGGAACGTATTTCGAGAGATGTGTTGAGAAGGGTGTAACATTATTATTTCCTACAGATACAGAAGCAAAGGTTCGATCCAGTTCCCGGATCGGGACTAAGCTCTGTTTATCCTTAACGAGTGTTACTGACTTTTCAAGCAGGATGGAGTGGAGCGCTGTAACGTTAATATCGTTTAACCGGCTGCGTAGATTTTTAGTGGCAAGTTCTTTACTGCGTCTGTTCAAACCCGCATCATATTTGAGCGCCAGGATTTTTTTAACACTTTCATCAAGCTGTTTTTCGAGGGCTTTATTTTTCCGGATATCCCTTCGCATTTTCCGGATCGTGGCATTAATGTTTTCAGGGAACACGAGTACATCGTTGCCGGCCTGGAAGGCAAATACTTCTGCATCGCCCGGGCCGTATTTTTTATTGACGTCCTGAATATCCGGGATAAAGCTGAACACCAGTCCTTTCAGGTTAACCTGACGTTTCAGGTATTCACCGGAATAGAGTGTCGGCACTGCAGCGGATAAAATTGTTTTTCGATCCGCGAATCTTCTTTTCTTATCCGGAAAGATCACTTCATGCTTGTAGGCAGTAATTACACCAGCCAGCCCATTGTCGATCATGATCTGTAAAGGATACAATGTTGCCGGATCGGTTTTCGTTCGCAATACCGGAACACCTTTATGAAAACCTTCAACCTTAATCCCGTTGTCCGGATAGTGCTTGGCGATGCAAAAAATTCCTTCTTTCCGCAAGCTTGCCTGGTACGTAACAATTTTTTTGGTTACGCGATCCCTGTTCTCACCGAATGAACTGAGAAAAAGATCGGGGTTGTTAAAAGAAGTACTGAGGGCGGTGGTAGGGGCAAAGTTGATATGAACTCCCAATGCCTTTAGCTGTCGGCCAATTTGCTCTCCCAAAAACCAAATGAGGCTGTCATCACGCACCGCACCCAGCATGAGGGGATCCGGAAACCTGAGCACGCTGTCCATTACGGCCCCGGGGCCCTGTTCGGCATTCATACCAACCAGTACGGGCACTTCGCTTTCACGCTGTACTTGATTAATTGTCCTGGCGAGCTTAGTGGGTCCGCCACCGGACACAACAACGCCACCGATTTTATTTTTACGGATGATGTTAATTGTTTTTTCAAGATCATTTTGACTGGCCGATCCGTCAAGCGGAATCATCAGCACCTGGCCGATCTTATCCGGGAGGCTTAGCTTGCTGAAAACACTATCGACCCAAACACTTTTGCCTGATTGTGCATAAACCGGTAAAACCGCCCACACCGCAATAAAAACAACCCAAACTTTTTTATGCATCCGTCCGTTTGCCTTTGTAATTCATGCTGAATAGAGGCATTTTTGTAAGCCTTGAAATTAGAAAAATCCCTGCGTTTTTCATGCCCGATATAATCCAGCTTTTACCCGACTCTATTGCCAACCAGATCGCTGCGGGTGAAGTTGTTCAACGCCCGGCCTCTGCGGTTAAAGAATTGATGGAGAACGCCATTGATGCTAACGCAACAAGCGTGAAACTAATTGTGAAAGATGCCGGAAAAAGCCTGATCCAGATTATTGACAACGGTTCGGGCATGAGCGAAACGGATGCGCGGATGAGCCTGGAAAGGCACGCAACCTCCAAGATCCGGAAAGCCGAAGATTTGTTCACCATCCGCACGATGGGCTTTCGCGGGGAAGCATTGGCTTCGATAGCCGCTGTTTCGCAATTGGAAATGAAAACCCGCAAAGGCGATAAAGAGCTTGGAACCTTGCTGGTAGTGGAGGGCTCGGATGTAAAAAAGCAGGAACCTGTAGCGTGCGAGAAAGGAACCAATATTTGCGTTAAGAATTTATTCTACAACATTCCGGCCCGGAGAAATTTTTTGAAATCGAACCCGGTAGAGCTGCGGCATATCCTTGATGAGTTTCACCGGCTGGCGCTTGCGCACACCGGCATTTCGTTTTCCTTCATCCAGGGCGATGAACAGGTTTACGATCTGCCGGCAACGAACAGCAGCTCCGCTTCCGGGGCGTTAAGTCAGCGGATCGTTAACCTGTTTGGAAAATCGTACCAGGAACAATTAGCGTCTTGTTCGGAAGAAACGGATTACGTAAAAGTATCGGGCGTTATCGGTAAGCCTGAGTTTGCGCGAAAGACACGCGGTGAACAGTTTTTATTTGTGAACCAGCGGTTTATCCGGAGCAATTATCTCGCGCATGCGGTGATGACTGCCTTTGAAGGATTATTGCCGGACAACAGTTTCCCGTTTTATGTGCTGTTCATTGAGATCGATCCGAAACACATTGATGTAAACGTTCATCCGACCAAAACGGAAATCAAGTTTGATGATGAGCGTGCCGTGTATGCAGTAGTTCGGGCGGCTGTCCGCCAGGCATTGGGTGCGCATAACCTTGCACCCACAATAGATTTCAGGGAAGATATCAATTTACTAACGAAGCTTGGGAATACATCAACCGAATCTGCCAAGCAGGTTTATTTTGAAGAACGTTTCCAGTCTTCCTTAACCAACTCAAACCAGCATCCCGATAGACATCGGGACTGGGAAAAGCTTTTTGAAGGCGAGCTTACGAGCAAGCTGATGCAGCCCGTTTCTCAACAGAGTTTTAAAATCGAATCAGATCTTTCAGCGACCGATCAGCATCCGGATGTGGAAGAAAAAATTATTTCGCAGCTCCATAATAAATTTATTCTTCGTCAGATTAAAAACGGATTGATGATCGTAGATCAGCAAAGCGCACATGAGCGCGTGCTGTTCGAAAAGTTTGCCGAAGATTTGAAATACCACTCCGCGGCTACGCAACAGAGTTTGTTTCCGAAAACCGTAACCTTTCCGGCTGCCGACTTTGCCTTGATTATGGAAATGGAGCAGGAGATCAAAGGGCTGGGATTCCGGTTTGAGATTTTCGGGAAGAATACATTGCTGATCAATGGCGTTCCGGCAAATCTCAGGCATGTAACAGAAAAAGATCTTTTCGAAGGCCTGATCGATCAGTTTAAGCACAATCAATCGGAACTTTCTTTGCCCTTACAGGAAAACCTGACCCGTGCGCTGGCCAGGCGGGCATCCATTAAAGCCGGGCAAAAGCTGGAACTGGAAGAAATGAAGGAACTGCTGAACAGTCTTTTTTTGTGCAAAACCCCGAATTATTCACCTGACGGCAAACCGACATTTTATATTTTTGAGCTGGGTAAACTTGAAAGTTACTTTAACCGTCTTTAGCTCTAAACCATACCCGATGTTAAGAATCACTCCTGTTATCCGGAACCTTATTCTGATCAATGTTATTGTATTTATCGCGCAATGGATACTGCCCGGACTTACCAATTACATTGCCCTCTGGGGAACACAAACCGGCAATTTTAAACCGTACCAGTTGTTCACGTATATGTTTGCGCATGGTGATTTTTTTCATATCCTTTTTAACATGTTAATGCTGCACTTTTGCGGAGGGATACTGGAAGAGTACTGGGGCCAGAAAAAGTTTTTGTTTTTTTACCTGGCCGCGGGCCTGGGGGCAGGGGTATTCAGCTTGCTGATGGATTTGTTTTTTGGCCTGGGAACATTCTCAACCATGATCGGTGCTTCGGGTGCGGTGTATGGAGTGCTTACCGCCTTCGGAATAATTTTTGCGAATATGGAAATACGACTGTTGTTCTTCCCGATTCCGTTTAAGGCTAAGTATTTAGTTATGGTATTGGGATGCATTGCGATCTTTAACGGTTTTGGAGGCAGCAATGACGGAGTGGCTCACCTTGCCCACCTGGGCGGCATTGTAGTAGCTATAATTTATATCCAATTTTGGAGAAGCAGGGGCAGACATTAAACCAGCAGTATGTTTGACGAATTTAAAAACGCTTTTCAACGACCCAACAATGCTCACGCACAACTGATCATTATTAACGTAGTGGTTTTTATTGTGCTTGGAGTTTTCATGGTAGTTACACGGATTACCGGCCTTGATAGCGTATTTGAAACCGTTCATAATCAGTTTCAAATTCCCGCACGTTTTGGTGAATTCATAAATCGCCCCTGGACGATCATCACGTATGCCTTTGCGCATGACCTTACAGGTCTCTTTCACATACTATTCAATATGTTGGCTTTATACTGGTTTGGCAGAGTGTTTGTTGAGTATTTAGGAGGCGATAAACTTGTCGCTGTTTATGTATTGGGTGCAATGTTTGGAGGGTTATTTTATCTTTTGGCCTACAATACTATTCCATTTTTTGTTCAACAATCTGATCAGGTTCAAATTGGCATGGTGGGCGCATCTGCTGCGGTGGATGCAATTGTTGTTGCGACAGCAGTATTACTTCCTAACTATACGTTCTTCCTGCTCCTTATTGGTCCGGTTAAGATAAAATACATTGCAGCAGTTGTAGTTTTCCTTTCCCTACTGGGAACCGTAGGATCAAACGCTGGAGGAAATATTGCGCATTTAGGCGGAGCGTTAATCGGATTTATTTACATCAAACAACTTCAGGCCGGTGTAAACTGGGGATTGTGGATTACCGTTACAATCGATTGGTTTAAAGACCTCTTTAAAAGCAAGCCAAAAGTTAAAGTCACCTATCGCAAGGAAGATAAAGCAACAGCTAAAAAAAGAACACCTCCAAACAAAGCCTCGCAGGCTGAGATCGATGCGATTCTCGACAAGATTTCAGATCGCGGTTACGAAAGTCTTACCAAAGAAGAAAAGGAAAAACTTTTTAACGCCAGTAAGAAATAACGTTACTTGGTTTCCTGTTCAAAGAAATCGTGCAGCGCCTCAATAATTTTTTCTGAATCGTTGGAATAGATCACCGGGAATTTCTGCCGGTTGAATTTTACAAGAATTTCATAGTATTCAGCCTCTTCAACCGCGTAATCTTCCATAAGCTCTTCTTTCATGGAAGGATCGGTCACTACTTCGATAAACGTTTTAATCCGGTCGTTCTCCTGCATCAGCCTGACCAGCTTGCGTTTTTCTTTTTCACGCTTATTGAAATATTCCCAGGGCTGATGGAGCGAACCCATTACTGTACGGGTTACCGGTGTCCTGCTGGTACGCGGATTCAATTCATTGGGATACAGCCTTCGCGAAGTGATCACCACCTCATCCAGCAAGGTAATCTTGGGCCGCATTCTTACCATAATGGCATCCTCCTCAAACATCAACGGAACGATTGCTTCATAATATCCGACATGAGAAATCAGCAAGGTATCAGTCGGTTTCGTTTTGAGGGTAAAGATGCCGGTCGGTTCGGCCAGGAACGAAGTTTTTGTATTCTTTACCCGGACAAAAACCGCGGGCAGCGCCTCAAATGAAATGGAATCAATAACAATAACGCGGGTAGCCGTTTGCGAAAAGACATCGGAAGCTAATGCAAGCAATAAAGCTGAAACAGCCATAAACTTCAGGATAACGCGCTCCACATTCTCAAGACACCAAAACGTGCGCATTAGTTTTATGGATGTTAAAATTTTCAGGTAATCAGCTTGGCAATACCAAACGCAGCGGCCGCTGCCAACGCTCCAACCAGCG
This sequence comes from uncultured Roseivirgaceae bacterium, assembly GCA_964538575.1. GTDB lineage: Bacteria > Bacteroidota > Bacteroidia > Cytophagales > Cyclobacteriaceae > UBA2336. The sequence continues at coordinate 24,488 of CAZIGG010000017.1, read as the reverse complement.
CAACGCGTAATGCGCCTTTGAAAAGGGGCTGTCCGGTTAGCTTACTCTTGATCAATCCAAAAACAACGAGACAAACGAGCGTAATAACGGTTGACCAGATCAAACCTTCCTTTGTTGACCCGGTAAAAAAATAAGCCGACAGGGGTATTAAGCCTCCAACCACGTATGATCCGCCAATGATAAATGCGCTTTGGCGTGCGCGGTTCTGATCCGGCCTTTCAAGCCCAAGCTCAAATCGCATCATAAAGTCAACCCATTTCTTGGGGTTCTTTGCCATGGTGCGGGCGATCTTTTCCTGGGTTTCGTCATCAAGCCCGTAGCCGGCAAAAATCTCTTTTGTTTCTTTTATCTCGACTTCATGCAGCTTTTCGATTTCTTCGTACTCGCGTTTTTCTTCGGAGTCATAGTGCTCGATCTCTGTTCGGCCTGCAAGGTACCCGCCTAATCCCATCGCGATAGAGCCTGCGGCAATTTCTGCGAGCCCCGCGGTGATCACGATGGCGGTCGAATCAACCGCTCCGCTTAGTCCGGCAGCAAGTGCAAACGGGACAGTAAGTCCATCACTCATGCCGATCACAAAGTCGCGGACTTTTTCAGATGATTCGAAATGCTTTTCAGGATGCGTGTGTACCATCAGCTCTTGTTGGCTAGTTGTCCGCAGGCAGCATCAATATCTTTTCCTCTGCTTCTTCTTACGAACGATTGTGTTCCATACTGGTCTAAGATGCGTTGATACATGGCAATCGATTTTTCGGAAGCCTGCTGGAACTCCCCATCATCAATTGGGTTGTATTCAATCAAATTTACTTTTGAAGGAACATGCTTGCAGAAGTTGGCCAATGCCAAGGCGTGTTCTTCGGTGTCGTTGATGCCTTTCCAAACAACATATTCGTAGGTAATCTTGCGTTTTGTTTTTTTATACCAGTATTTTAATGCTTCTGCCAATTCATCCAGTGAATTGGTTTCGTTGATAGGCATGATGGATGACCGCGTGTCGTTTATTGCTGAATGAAGTGAAACTGCAAGATTAAACTTAACGCCATCATCGGCCATCTTTTTAATCATTTTTGTAACGCCTACCGTGGAAAGCGTGATCCGCCTGGAAGCCATGTTCAGCCCTTCTTCCGAAGTGATCTTGTCAATAGCGGAAATTACATTGGCATAGTTCAGCAACGGCTCGCCCATGCCCATGAAAACGATGTTGGTTAACGGGCGATTGAAAAATAATTCAGCCTGCTGCTTAATGGCAACCACCTGGTCATAAATCTCATCCGGATTTAAATTCCGCATGCGCTTCAACCGCGCAGTTGCGCAAAACCTGCAATCGAGGCTGCAGCCTACCTGCGATGATACACACGCAGTAATCCGGTCTTCTGTTGGAATTAAAACCGATTCCACAATCAGGCCATCATGCAGCTTCACGGCATTTTTGATCGTGCCGTCCGAGCTTCGCTGCATCGTATCTACCAGGATGTGATTGATTGTAAAATGACTTTTCATCAGCTCGCGTACAGGAAGCGACAGGTTAGTCATCTGGTCAAAATCCTTCGCAGATTTCTTCCAGAGCCATTCATAAACCTGCTGGGCGCGGAAAGGCTTCTCGTTATGCTGAACGAAAAATTCCTTCAGCTCATCAAGCTTTAGTTTTCTGATATCTCTTTTTTGATCCGTAACAACCATTGCTATTTCATTCTAACCAACGTAGTTTTCTCACATTCCCTTCCAAACACGGAATAAACAAGAGAGTCATGGGATAATGTTTCTATCGTATAAACCCTGGGTATTGACTTGGATTTTTTATCGGATAAATGAATGTTCGTGCCGTCAAAGGAGAACTTATATTCTTTGGTTTCAGCCGGTTTCTTTTCTCCTGTAATTTTTATAATTCTTTTGGCTGTTCCGTCATCGTTAAACTGCATCACTACAGGTGAGTGTCCGGATTGATTTGAGAATTCCTTCAAAAGACTATCGTCTGATTTTGTTGAATCGGGCAGTTCCATTTCCAGGCAGTTCGTTTGATTGGTAACCTGCCACTTGCCAACAAGCGATTGCCCCGTTGCCTGCGCAGAGGTGAAAATCAGGATCAGCACTATTAATTTCATGTGTTTCATTAACACAAAGTTACGCAAAATCGTCCCATGAACGGGCAAAACCCTGACTTTGGGTGAAGGGAGAACTCCTATATTGCACCTGAATTTTGCATCTTATGAAACCTAAAGCCATTATTATCACAGGCGGATACTTAGACACCAATAATGCCAAAACCGCACATGGACTCATTCGCGGTACCGACCGGTTTGAGATTGTCGGGCTTGTAGATGAAAAACATGCCGGGAAAGATGCAGGCGAAGTGCTGGATGGTAAGAACAGAAATCTTCCGGTCTACTCATCCATTTCGGAGGCGGTGAAAAAAAGAAAAGCTGAGTTTTGTATTGTGGGTGTGGCCACGAAAGGCGGGGTGATCCCGGATTCGTTGCGGACTTTGTTGCGCGAAGCCCTTGAAAATAATCTCGGTATTGTCAATGGGCTGCACGATCATGTATCCGGGCATGAGGATCTTGTTACGCTCGCCAAAAGCAAAGGCCTTGAAATCATTGACGTTAGAAAGCTTAAGAAATTCAAAGACCTGCATTTCTGGAGCGGTAAAATAAAAGAAGTTAAATGCCCGAAGATTGCTGTGCTGGGAACGGACTGTGCGTTGGGCAAGCGAACCACTACCCGCTTTTTAGTAGAGGCTATGCGAAAAGCAGGCTACAAAGCCGAAATGATTTATACCGGCCAAACCGGCTGGATGCAGGGCGCGAAGTATGGCTTCATCTTCGATTCAACGCTGAATGATTTTATCTCGGGTGAGATGGAACATGCCATCCATACATGCTACATGGAGGCCAAACCCGACATTATTTTTATTGAAGGCCAATCCTCTTTACGCAATCCAAGCGGACCTGCCGGTGCGGAGTGGATTGTTTCTGCGGATGCAACGGCTGTTGTGCTTCAGCATAACCCTTCCCGTAAACAGTACAAGGACATGGAATACTATCCGGCTTACATTGCGCAGCCGAAAGAAGAAATTGAGCTGATCAAACAGTATGGTGTACCTACGGCAGCCATTACCATCAATACGGCTAACATGAAAATCGAGGATGCGCGGGCTATTGCTGCTCAATATGAAAAAGAGCTGGGGATTCCAGCGATTCTGCCATTGGAAGATGGCCTGGATAAACTTATCCCGGTTTTTGAAAAGATGATTAAAGAAGCTACGTTATGAAAATTAAAGATATTAAGATCTGGAGTGTTGATCTTCAGAACACCAAGCCTTATACCATTGCTTTTAAAACAACCGATCTTGTATTAAATGCTTTCATAGAGATCACACTGGATAACGGTGTAACCGGAATCGGCTCGGGTAATCCAAGTGAGTACGTTACGAACGAGCATTTCGATCAAACGATAGAGGCGCTCCAGGAAAAAAATCTTGAATTTTTGATCGGCCGCGATATCCTTGAAGCGAATCAATTGTTTTTTGAAATACTGCAAAAGTTTCCGAAGAATCCTGCTGCCCGGGCTGCGCTGGATATTGCGATTTATGACGCGCTTACAAAGTATCTGAATATTCCCCTGGTAAAATTTCTCGGGCGAAAAATTAAATCGCTTCCTACGTCCTATACGATCGGAATCAAGAATGTGGAAGATACAGTAAAAGAGGCAAAGGAATACGATCAACGGGGATTTAAAATCCTGAAGATAAAGCTTGGCATAGACCCTGAAGAAGATATTGAGCGCATGGTGAAACTGCGTGAAGAATTTGGCAACCGAATGGTGATCCGCATTGATGCAAACCAGGGCTACACCTCGCAGCAAACCATTGATTTTTACAACCGCACCAAACATTTGGATATTGAATTGATTGAGCAGCCGCTTCCGGCAAAAGCGATCGATGAAATAAAAGCGCTTCCGGAAGAGATCAGGACAAAGATTGCAGCAGATGAATCCTTGCTGTCTCCTGCCGATGCGCTGAAGCTGATAACACCGCCCCGTGCGTCCGGAATTTTCAACATCAAGCTGATGAAATGCGGAGGTGTAAACCAGGCCCTGAAGATCGCAGACCTCGCGCTGAACGCTAATGTTGATTTATTCTGGGGCTGTAACGATGAAAGCATTGTTAGCATTACGGCTGCGCTTCATGCGGCATTTTCGTGTGCAAACACAAAATACATTGACCTGGATGGCAGTCTTGATCTTGGAAGAGATGAGGTAACGGGTGGTTTTATCCTGAAAGACGGAGTTATGTATTGCTCGGATAAGCCCGGCCTTGGATTGGAGAGAATATAATCAACTACGATAAAAGGCACTAATTTTCATATTGCCGAAGAATTTGTAACAAGATTTTTTACAGATCCTCAAGTGAACTTTAATTAGTTTAATTTTATTTTTTTTATTACTTAAAATTTTTGGATTTTTAATTTGAGTTTCTAACAACGTGACCTAATATGGCGGATAGATTTACTCTAAGAGATATTTTAGTTTATACAATAGTTGGATTATTTGCAATACTTGTCTTTTATGTCCACTTTTCAAGTGAGGTCGAATGGCTCATTAGTGAAACAAAAGATTATTCAGACTTAAGAATCTTAATTTTAATTCCGCTGTGTTACTTGCTTGGACATTTAGTAATGGGAGTGGACGACCTTATTTTTAATAATATTCTTTCTCGTTTATTTTCCTTCTTCAAAAGGAAAGTAAATCCAAGAAATTATCTATTGCGTTTTTTTAATTTTATCTTTTTTGGCTATAGAAATAGTGGTATCAAATCGTCAGAAAACATTAAAGACCAGTCATTTCTCAACACTTGTGATGCTCTTATAAAAAATGGAAATTACGAAAAGGCTGAATATTATCAGAGTGTTGGTGATCTATTTAAGGGAATACTTTTAATAGTAGTGGTTAGTATTTTGTTTCGAATTATTCGATGCGAAAACTTTTTCATTGAATTATTCATATCTATTGTTACTTGGTATCGAGCAAGGGCTTTTTCAACATATTATGTTAGATTTATAAAAAGAGAGATAGACAGATTAAGTGCTTGATGCTATTACAGTTATATCCTTTAAAAGTGTTTCTATGTTTTACATTGTTTTTGGCGCGCTAGCTTTAGTCTTAATAATTTACGATTTGTGGACAGGAGATTATTCCTTTATCAGAGCAATCTTAGAGATAATTTTAGTTTATGGCGTACTTCTAATGGGAGGAATAATTTGGTTCGTATATGATAATAATATTTTAGGTCCCATTGCATTTCTTATTGGGCTTGCGGGTGGATTAGGGTATAGAGAGAATATAGCTGAGACGATAAGAAGAATAATACCATCTAAGTTCGATAATATGCAAGTAGATGAGATCATCCAATATTATAAAAGTAGGAAAAAGAGAGTTTCTTCTTTGATCGAATATTTAGGTAAAAATCGAAATTTAAGTGTAGATATTATTACAGATTATTTATTGAAATATTATACAAAGGAGGAATTAGAAAAAGATTTGAAGGGGAAATAATAGTGTCGATAGAAATAAAAAGAGCCCCGGGAACCACCCCGGGGCAATCAACCAAACCCCTCAACCTACCCGCCCGGGGAAACCCCGAACGGATATTATCTTAAACCCGCTTATAGAACAACAGGCGTCTCATTTAAGTTCTCGAACACGAAGTCTGTTTCATTTTTCAGGTCAATAAAAATTATTGAATCTTTATTCACCTTACCGGACAATATTTGCTTCGATAATTCGTTTAATAATTCACGCTGTAAAACTCTTTTCAGCGGCCTTGCGCCAAATTGCGGATCGAATCCAAGCTTCGATAACCGCTCTCGCGCAGAATCTGAGATTTCAATTTTCACCCCGGCTTCATCTAATCTTTTTCTAATCAGATCAACCTGGATGTCGACAATCTTGCGGATGTCTTTCTGGCTTAGCGGACGAAACATGATGATTTCGTCAATCCGGTTTACAAATTCAGGCCTTACCGTTTTTCGCAATAAGGTCATCACTTCATCTTTTGTGGTTTCCAGCACCTCGAAATAATTCTCATCATTGATCTTTTCGAAACTTTCCTGGATCAGGTGCGCCCCGATGTTTGTAGTCATGATGATAATCGTGTTCTTGAAATTTGCCACGCGGCCTTTATTATCCGTTAATCTTCCGTCATCCAACACCTGTAACAGGATGTTGAATACGTCCGGGTGTGCTTTCTCAATTTCATCCAGCAGGATTACGGAGTAAGGCTTTCTTCTAACCGCTTCGGTTAACTGTCCGCCTTCATCGTAGCCCACGTATCCCGGAGGTGCGCCAATCAAACGGCTTACACTGTGCCGCTCCTGGTATTCGCTCATGTCAATCCGCACCATCGAATTCTCATCGTTAAAGAGGTAATCGGCCAGCGCTTTCGACAATTCAGTTTTACCAACCCCGGTAGTACCCATGAAGATAAAAGAACCAATCGGGCGCTTTGGATCTTGTAAACCCGCACGGCTCCTCCGCACCGCATCACTCAATGCCTGGATGGCTTCCTCCTGTCCGGCTACGCGCTTACTTAGCTCTTCCTCCAGGTGTAAAAGTTTTTCGCGATCACTTTGCAGCATTTTGGAAACGGGAATGCCGGTCCACTTCGCTACAACTTCTGCGATGTCTTCGCTGTCAACTTCTTCTTTGAGCAGGGATTTTTCACCCTGCATTTCTTTCATCTGGTTTTGAAATTCGTTCAGTTGCTTTTCAGCTTCCGTGATTTTACCGTAGCGAATCTCCGCTACTTTTCCATAATCACCCGCTTTCTCGGCCTGCTCGGCCTCAAATTTCAGTTTATCAATATTCTCTTTTCCTTTTTGAATACCGTGAACAACTGCCTTTTCGCTTTCCCATTTTGCTTTCAGCGAATTGCGTTCTTCCGACAGTTCAGCAATCTCTTTATTCAAGACTGTTTCTTTGCCTTTATCTTTTTCCCTGCGGATGGCTTCACGCTCGATCTCAAGCTGCATGATCTTGCGGTTCAGCTCATCCAGCTCTTCGGGCAATGAATCCATCTCCAGTCGAAGCTTGGCTGCGGCTTCGTCCATCAGGTCGATCGCCTTGTCGGGCAAAAACCTGTCGCTGATGTAGCGGCTTGATAATTCAACGGCTGAGATAACCGCATCGTCCTTAATACGCACACCGTGATGCAGCTCGTATTTATCTTTTATCCCGCGAAGGATGGAGATGGAATCCTCAATAGAAGGCTCATCCACCATTACCGCCTGGAACCTGCGCTCCAATGCTTTGTCCTTCTCGATATATTTCTGATATTCTTTTAACGTTGTCGCACCGATTGCATGAAGTTCACCGCGAGCCAATGCAGGCTTCAGTAAGTTTGCAGCATCCATCGCGCCTTCGCCACCACCTGCACCGATCAAGGTGTGAATCTCATCAATGAACAAAATAATCTGTCCGTTTGAATCGGTTACTTCTTTGATAACAGCTTTCAACCGTTCTTCAAACTCGCCTTTGTATTTGGCACCGGCCACGAGCAAACCCATATCCAGCGATACTAAAATTTTGCTTTTAAGATTTTCGGGAACGTCACCGTCAACAATGCGTTGCGCCATGCCTTCCACGATGGCGGTTTTACCCACACCGGGTTCTCCCAGAAGAATCGGGTTGTTCTTTGTTCTGCGGGAAAGAATTTGCAGCACCCGCCTGATCTCTTCATCACGACCGATTACCGGATCGATCTTGCCTTTTTTAGCAAGATCATTCAGGTTTTTAGAATAACGCTCAAGCGATTTGTATTTCGCTTCCGCATTCTGGTCGGTAACTTTTGAGCCACCGCGTAGTTCCTTGATTGCTTTAATTAATCCGGCACGCTCAAATCCGGCATCTTTCATAATGGAAGACACCTTATCTTTTGTGGCGAGTAAGGCTATCAATAAATGTTCAACTGAAACATATTCGTCTTTTAATTCGCGCAGTTCTTTTTCTGCGTTTTGTAAAACAGTATTGGTCGTTCCCGACAAATATGGTTGTTGTCCGGATACATGCGGATAGGAATTCAGTATTTCCTCAAGCTTGTTGTTGAGGATCACTTCATTCACATTCAATTTTTTGAATACGTAGCTGGAAACATTTTCATCGGTTTCCAGAATGGCCTTCAGCAAATGCCCGGGCTCGATGGCCTGCTGCTGTTTGTTCATGGCGATCTCAGCCGACTTCTGTAAAGCCTCCTGGGATTTTATTGTAAATTTTTCAAAGTTCATAAGATTGTGCCCCCGGTGACTTGTTAACAAAACCCACTCCACGCAGGTTAACCTTTCGGAATCAGAAAATTTGACATTTAATTTGATAGATTTAACAAGTAAAACGGCCATTCTGGCTTATAACATGTCAAAACGCGGAGAACACGTTTCGAAGCAGTTTCCGAAGGCGCTGATTGTGGAGGCAGCGTGGGAAGTTTGCAACCAGGTTGGAGGGATTTACACAGTAATCCGCTCCAAGGCGCCTTGCATGGTTGATCATGCACCCGGCAGCTATTGCATGGTTGGGCCGTATCTCAATAAGAACATTCAGGCTGAACTTGAACCGCTCGATGATTCACAGGACATTTTCGGACAGGCTGCTGCTGCGCTTCGCAAGAAAGGCTATGATGTTCAGTATGCGCAGTGGCTGATTACCGGTAAGCCGAGGGTTATTCTGCTGAATCCAAATGCAATCCAGGATAAAACATTGAATGTTGTCAAGTATTTGCTTTGGAAAAATCATTCGGTCGGCACACCCACACAGCATGCCTTGATCGATCAGGTTGTTGCGTTCAGTTATTTAACCAAGTTATTTTTTGATGAACTGGTTGCGTTAGCCGGAAAAGATCAACCCATCATCGGTCATTTTCACGAATGGATGGCGGGCCTGCCGATTCTGGATATCAAGAAGGACAAGATGCCGGTGAAAACTGTTTTCACTACACATGCCACGCAGCTTGGAAGACATCTGGCGATTAACTCACCGTTATTTTATGCGCACCTGCCTTTTTTTAAATGGGAAGATGAAGCCGGTAAGTTTGGCATTCACTCGGAAGCGCAGATTGAATTCGCCTGTGCACAGAGCGCAAACCTGTTAACAACGGTAAGTGAAGTAACGGCCCGCGAATGCAAGCACTTATTGCGCAGAAAGCCTGAAGTTATTCTGCCGAATGGATTAAACATTGAACGGTTTGAAGCATTGCATGAGTTTCAAAACCTGCATGTAAAATACAAGGAGGAGATCCATCAGTTTGTGATGTCGCATTTCTTTCATTCGTACTCCTTTGACCTGGATAAAACCGTATACCTCTTTACGGCCGGTCGGTATGAATACAAAAACAAAGGCTTTGATTTAACATTGGAAGCATTGACGCGCTTAAATCAACGACTCAAAAAGGAGAAATCTGATCTCACGGTCGTGATGTTCTTTGTAACGAAGCGCGAGTTTACCAGCATCAAACCCGAGGTGCTCCAGGCAAAGGCCATGATGCAGGAGATTTCGCAAACCTGCGAGGCTATTCAAAATCAAATCGGAAAGCGGTTGTTTTACGAGAGCACGATCCGCAACGACAACCAGTTGCCCAACCTCAATGAGTTTGTGGAAGAGTATTGGAAGCTGCGCTACCGCAGAACCATTCAATCCTGGAAAACAAAAGCGAACCCGACTGTTGTAACGCATAACCTGGTTAATGAATCGCAGGATGATATTGTTTCGTTCCTGAATGCAGCCAGGCTTTTGAATAGTCCGAAAGACCCGGTGAAGATTGTTTACCACCCGGATTTTATCAATACCAGCAACCCGTTATTCGGAATGGAGTATCACCAGTTTGTACGGGGTTGCCACCTGGGCATATTTCCGAGTTATTATGAGCCGTGGGGTTATACTCCGTTAGAGTGTATGGCCAGCGGTGTTCCGTCTATTACAAGCGACCTTTCCGGTTTTGGTGATTATTTATTGCGTCATTTGCCGGAACATGATGAGTACGGGCTTCATGTGATTGAACGCGGCAAGCGTACCTTTGAATGGTCGGCCAATCAATTGGTGGAAGTGATGCACAAGTTTGTGAATCAATCCAGACGCGAACGCATTATGCAGCGGAATAATGTGGAGAACAATTCTTCAATTTTCGATTGGTCGAATTTAATCAAGCATTATAAAGAGGCGTATCAGCTTGTATTGAAGAATTGATTTTACATCAGGCGATAAAGTATCGCAAGGATGATCAGAAGCAGTAAAAAAACTGCAATCCATTTTCTTCTGCCTCCGCTTGATGTAAACTCATACGTGCAGACCGGGCAAACCTTGCTTTTGGCATCGATTTCCATGGCACAGGAAGGGCACTCTTTCTTTTTCACAGTGCAAAATGTGAAGAAATTTCCACGCGAGTCCTCACTTTTTCACAGAATTCACCACTATCAGCGGCTTTTTTTGCCTGAAAATCAAATTCCTGGAATGGTCTGAAAGTTGAACAGTGACAAAACATAACAACAACCATTATGGCAACCACCAGCTTAGAAAAAGATAACCTGACCGGTAAGAACCACGAAGGTCATTATGCCAATACCCCTGTTAAATATTTAACTACTTCTTCAATTATTGGAGACAAAGTTTATAACGGAATTGACGAGAAACTGGGCGAGGTCCGCGAGATCATGCTGAATCTTGAAGATGGAAGAATTGAATACGTTGTTATTGAATTCGGAGGATTTTTGGGAATTGGCGAAAAATATTTTGCTGTTCCATTCAAAGCATTAAAATTAGATACAAGCCGTCACGCATTTATCCTGCATCAGAAAAAGGAAGTGCTGGAAAACGCCCCGGGGTTCGATAAGGAACACTGGCCTGGCGCTAATTCACACGTGATGGAAAAGACATATAACTACTGGGGGAGCTTTATGGGACCTAATACTGGTGCAGAACCGTATTAACTACAGGTATCCTGTAAAGCAGAAAAGCTCAGCTCCGTCAGGACTGGGCTTTTCATTTTTATAAAGGGTTGTGTTTGCTCAGCTCAACAAAACTTTCGGGTCGAGAACAGTTCTGTAACTTTTTTTATAAGCCCAAAGCAGGTAGAGGTGAAGTAGAACAATCAGAATACTTATCGCCATGTTATCCGGGGCCAGGAAAGCATGAAACAGGAGTATGTTTAAGCTGATAGGAGCCAGGATGATCAGGGATAAGGGTGTAAAGAAATTCAGCAGCAGAAACCCGCCCAGTAAAACCTCAAGTCCCTTTACCATCGGAAAGAAATAACCGGCCTGAAATAACCCGCCCATAAAACTTTCTGCTGCTCCTGGCTGAGCCGGTGGCGGAGGCATGGGCAGAAAATGGAGGAAGAAATTTAATCCGAAAAATACGTAGATCAGTCCCAGCAAGGAGCGAACGGCTGTTGTTGATACGGTTTTAATTTTTGTTGACATAGTTGATAAAATTTAAAAGTTGTGTTGAGAGGTTTGGTTTTTATGCGCTTACAAGCTCTTCTTCAAATACCGGGTAATCGGTATACCCTTTAGCATCGGAAGAATAAAGCGTGCTGGCATCAAGCCTGATGTTAAGCGGCAGGTTCTTTTGAAAACGCGTTACGAGATCCGGATTGGTAATGAATGGCCTGCCGAATGAAACCAGGTCAGCAATTCCCATACTGATTACCTCTTCAGCGCTGGCTAATGTGTAGCCGCCTGAAAGCATGATGGTGTTTTTGAATTTCTTTCGAATGGATTCTTCCACGAAGTCAAGCACCTCTGGTTTACTGCCGGTGCTTTGATCGTTGATGTGGAGATAAACCAAACCGATTTTATACAGCTCCCCGGCAAGGTATCCGTACATCACATCCACTCCGGGATAATTTTGAATGTCGTTATGCGTTCCGAAAGGCGACAACCGGATTGCGGTTTTATCTTTCCCGATAGCATCGCTCACTTCCTGAGCCACTTCGAGGACGAAACGTGCACGATTTTCAACGCCACCTCCATAAGTATCTGTTCGTTGGTTGGTGTGCGGAGATAAAAACTGTTCGAGCAAATAACCGTTTGCTGCGTGGAGTTCAATGCCGTCAAAGCCTGCTTCGATTGCATTTTTTGCAGCCTGCACGTATTCATGTTTTGTTTCGAGAAGCTGTTCCGCGTTCATGGCATACGGAATTGAATGTGCTTTCATTCCTTCCTGATCGGTCCAGATTTCTCCGGGAAGTGTTACTGCAGAAGGAGCCTGCAAGCGTGCGCCTGCCGGCAAATTCAGATTATTTCCGACCCGACCGGTGTGCATGAGCTGTACAAAAATCTTTCCGTCATTTTCATGAACGGCCTGGGTAACTTTTTTCCAGCCTTTGATTTGTTCGGCAGAAAATATTCCCGGAATACGTGAATAGCCCAAGCCATTAGGAGAAGGAGAGGTTCCTTCGGTAATAATTAATCCGGCTGAAGCCCGCTGCGCATAGTATTCAGCGATAAGGCTGTTGGGAGTGTTGTTCACTGCACGGCTGCGCGTCATCGGGGCCATTACAATGCGGTTTTTTAATTCTGTAGTTCCGAGGCGGTAGGGTGTAAGAGAGGTTTTGCTCATATTGATTGAATTATATATTTAAATGTTTCGATACGTTTTAATTTTAAAAAACCCGGATTTCCGGGCACTCTGGAAAGTAAGACGTTAAGGGCATTTTTTTAGTTCATTGATATATTGAAATTCTTCAATATATTTTAGAAAATTTTTTTTACACGAATTTCAGTTGGGAAATGGAGGCGGTGTATTCCTTCAAAACCTTCTCGTTCAGGTTGTATTTGTGGTTCCGGCCCTCTTTTTCAGGCTCGATCAGCCCGGCCTCAATCAGCACTTTGATGTGGTGACTCACCGAAGGCTGCGCCAACTCGCTTTCCTCCTGGATGTCGGAACAGGCACCGCAGCCTCCTTTTTTGGAGATGTGCTGCAAAATCTTAAGCCTGTTGGTATCCCCCAGGGCCTTGGAGATTTTTTCGATTTGTTTTGCGGTTAACGCCATGCATTGACTGATGCAAATATATCAGTACGTAATCATACGTGAAAGACGCGCGGAAAGTTCCGGCTTTTCTGTTAGCCGACAAATCCCCGGAAATATGGTTAAACTAAATCCAACAGGAGGTTGTTTACCGTATATTGGTTGTGTCAAAAAAGGAATCACTATGAAGAATCTTGGTAAGATTGGATTGATGCTGGTGGTTGTATTAGTAGCGGCTTGCTCCGGAAACGGCCAGACCAAACAGGCAGAACCTAAAAAAGAAGAAGTAAAAGCTATGGAAAATAAACTTGAAATAAACCGAACCGAAGAAGAGTGGAAAAAGATCCTGACACCTGAGCAGTACTATGTACTCCGGGAAAAAGGGACAGACGCGCCATTCTCCGGAAAATTTTATCTGCACAAAGAGAAAGGCATGTATAGCTGTGCAGCCTGCGGAAATGAATTGTTTTCATCGGATATGAAGTTCGATTCAAACTGCGGCTGGCCGAGCTTTGACCGCGAGCTTGCAGGCGGAAAGATCAAACAGGTAAGAGATACCTCGCACGGTATGATCCGGATAGAAATTCTGTGCGCGAAATGCGGTTCACACCTCGGACATATTTTTGACGATGGCCCTACCGTTACCGGCCAACGCTATTGCGTGAACTCGACCTCTATTTCATTTGAGCCGGAAGACAAAAAATAAAATCATTGAACGGGGTATCGAATTTTTACAAATTGATTTTCGCCATTTCCCAGCCGATCATACCCTTTTTCCGGGTTGGGCTCCAGCGGTATTCGCCAAGAACTCCGTCTTTACGGATTACGCGGTGGCAGGGAATAAGGTAGGCAATGTGATTTGACCCAACGGCAGAGCCTACTGCCTGCATGGCCTTTGGACTGTGAATTTGTTCAGCAACACCCTGGTATGTAGTAACACTTCCCATCGGAATTTTAAGTAATGCCTCCCAGACTTTTACCTGGAAGTTTGTGCCTTTAACAAACAGGTGAAGCTTGTCAGCAGACTGTTGACTGCGGTGAAATATTTTTTGAATGAATGCTTCTGTTAATTCGTGATTTTGATGGAACACGGAATTATTCCAATGCTTTTTCATTTCTTCCAATTGGGCTTTCGGATCTTCATCAGTATGAATGAACGACAGCCAGCAAACCCCGCGTTCGGTTATACCAATCAAGCACGTTCCAAAGGGAGTTTCATGAATTCCATATTCGATCCGAATGCCGGATCCTTTTTGTTTGTATTCCTGGGGTGTCACTGCTTCCAGTGTTGTGAATAAATCATACACCCGTGATTGTCCCGACAAACCGGCTGACTCGGCAGCTTCCGCCAGGTTTTTACTTTCTGTAAGCTTTAACTTCAGGAAATCAACCGTAAGAAATTGTAAAAAGCGTTTCGGACTGATGCCTGCCCATTCGGTAAAGATCCGCTGAAAATGAAAGGGAGATAAGTGAACCTGCTCGGCTACTTCGTCCAATTCCGGCTGGCGCTGAAAATTCTTTTCCAGGTATTGAATCGCCTGTTCAATGCGCTGATAGTTAACGTCCTGATCTGCCACAAGCATAAAAGTATTGTTTTTTTGACAGTTCAAAGTTGACTTCAGGCAAAGCCGTTTTCAACCTGTTTCTTGCTGAAAAGAATTAAAATTCACTACATTTCAACAAACAACTTCTCCTTGACCGAACCTGACAACGAAGGCCTTAAGCGTGTAATTGGCGTGCGATCATTGACTCTAAGCGCCATTAATCTTACGGTAGGTGCCGGAATTTTTGCGCTTCCTGCGGTTGTTTCCGGATACATAGGCACTGCTTCTTACCTCGCCTACATTGTTTGCGCGATTTTACTAATGCTGATGTTGCTGTGCTTCATTTCACTGGGTACAAAATTTACCATGTCAGGCGGAGCGTATGCCTATGTGGAACACGCTTTCGGACCGTTTGCGGGTTTTTTGATCAATTCATTATTCTGGTTTGGCTTTGCGATCATGGCAGATGCAGCGGTGGCAAACCTGTTAGTCGATAATCTTTCAATTTTTTTCCCGGTTTTAAAAGATACTGCAGGCCGAATGATGTTAATGGCTGTAATCTTTCTGTTTATCGGGTGGATCAACGTTCGCGGTGTTAAGAAGGGCGTCCGGCTGGTGGAGTTTAACACGGTTGCCAAGATTTTGCCCCTGATTGTATTGATTGTTGCTGGTTGCTTCTTTATTGATACGAATAATTATTCATGGACTCCTGTTCCCTCCATTAAGACCCTGGGCGAAGTTTCCCTGATTCTTTTCTTTGCGTTTGGAGGAGGCGCTGAAACTGCATTAAATGCTTCCGGTGAAATAAAGAATCCGGTGCGAACCATTCCTAAAGGCCTGCTGACCGGAGCTTTTATTGTGTTTCTCATATACCTGTCAATTCATTTGGTAGCCCAGGGAGTTTTAGGCGCTGATCTGGCAGTTTACAAAGAAGCGCCTTTGGCAAAAGTTGCTGAGAAAGCCCTCGGTCCATTTGGTGTTGGGTTAATGGTAGCGGGAGCGGCTATTTCCTGCTTTGGCCTGTTAAGCGGAGATATTCTGGCATCTTCCAGGTTATTATTTGCGGCTGCGCGCGATGGAATGCTTCCTAAATTTTTAGCGAAAGTTCATCCGCGGTATGCAACGCCTTACGGGTCGGTGATTGTTTTTTCTGCTGTGGGATTTATCCTGTCGGTTAGCGGTGGCTTTCGGCAGCTTGCGGTTATGGCGAGCGCTGCACTGTTGCTTATTTACATTGGGGTGATTTTCGCGACCGTCAAACTCAGGAGTGTTAATAAAGACAGCTCATTTACTATCCCGGGCGGATTGCTGGTTCCCATCCTGGCTTTCATCGCAACGATTTGGTTTCTTTCTAATCTGGCCATGCAAGAAGTTATTGCAGCGCTTGTGTTTCTTGCTGCTACATCTGTTGTTTATTTTATTTTTCGTATGTTAAAAAAGGTTTAGCGAGAATTATATGCCACGCGTTCAACTTGATTTTCCTTCAGATTTTAAATTTTCCTGCGAACTAACCGTCCGGGCCTCCGATCTTAACTATGGCAACCATGTGGGGAATGATTCGATTCTAACGATCATGCAGGAGGCCAGAATTCTGTTTTATCAAAGTCTTGGGTATAAAAATGAGCTGAACTTTGAAGGTTCAGTCGGGCACATTGTTGCAGATGCTGGTGTGGTTTATAAATCCGAAGCTTTTTTAGGTGACGTATTAATCATTCAGATCGGAATGAGTGATTTCACGAAGTACGGATTTGATATGTTTTACCGGATTACCAATAAACTGACTGGTAAAGAAGTTGCGCTCGGCAAAACCGGGATTGTATTTTTTGACTACGACAACCGAAAAATTGCATCCATTCCTGCAAGTTTTTTGGATAAGCTTAACTCCGGGTTAGGATAATAGGATCTGGACTTATCCGTCACCTACTGCTGAATTTACCGGCTGAGCACCGCCTGACTGCTTACCAATAGTTGGAGATCGGCATCATTCACCTCTTTCTTTTCATCTGCCACGATCAGGAAGTTCTCATACAATGTGTTCAAATCATCTCCCTGTACAGAATATCCAAGCATCTCCACCCTGTGCTTTAATGCCGCGCGGCCGCTTCGTGCGGTAAGCACAATGGAAGAAGAAGGAACGCCTACATCGGCAGGATTAATAATCTCATAGTTCTCGGCATGTTTCAGGAAACCATCCTGGTGGATACCGGATGAGTGCGCGAAAGCATTTTTCCCTACGATCGCTTTGTTGGCCTGAACGGGCATGCGCATCATGCCGGATACCAGATGACTTAATTCAAAAATGCGTTCGGATTTAATGTTTGTATAGAAATCAAGATCTTTGTGCACCTGTAAGGTCATCGCAACTTCTTCCAGCGAAGTGTTACCGGCACGCTCACCGATTCCGTTGATCGTGACTTCGGCCTGGCGGGCGCCATTGATCAATCCCGAAATAGTATTGGCGGTAGCCATCCCCAAATCATTATGACAATGCACCGAGATTACAGCTTTATCGATGTTCTTCACATTCTCCGTTAAATACTGAATACGCTTGCCGTACAAGTGGGGCAAACAATATCCGGTTGTATCCGGGATATTTACAACATCTGCACCGGCAGCAATTACAGCTTCTACCAATTGCGCAAGGAAAGCAAGATCCGCACGGCCGGCATCTTCTGCATAAAACTCAACTTCATAGCCTTTGTCTTTCGCGTACTTCGTTGCCCAAACACCTTGCTCCAGCACTTGCTCACGTGAGCTGCGGAATTTGTGCTTGATGTGAACATCGGATGAGCCGATACCGGTATGAATCCGGCCATACCGTGCATGACGCAACGCCTCTGCGGCTACGTCAATATCTTCTTTCTTCGCGCGGGTAAGTCCGCAAACGATGGTTTCTTTAACGGCTTTTGAAATCTCTACTACCGATAAAAAATCTCCGGGACTTGAAATCGGGAAGCCGGCTTCGATCACATCTACGCCCAGCGCCTCAAGCTCTTTGGCAATGATTACCTTTTCTTCCGTTTTCAACTGGCAGCCCGGCACCTGTTCGCCATCGCGGAGGGTTGTGTCGAAGATTTGAATTTTTTGAGCCATGGTCGTTATGAATAATTAATTCAACATTAAAAAGCAGAAGCAATAAAGGAGGCAGTATTAAGCGCAGTCATGTCGGGAATTTTAGCACCGATTTGAGACCAAATCTTTTTACCCATCTCCTGAGTATTTAATATTTTATCCTTTGCAGTTTTCGCATCGGCAATGTCGGTCGTACGCCAGCCTTGTTTCAGTGTCTGTTCAACCGCGTTGATCACTGCATCTGATTCCTTTTTCAATCCGAAAGAAATGTCGAGCATCAGCGCAACCGATAGGATGGAAGCCAGTGGATTCGCTATACCTTTTCCCGTGATGTCGTGCGCACTTCCGTGGATGGGTTCGTAAAGTCCAACCGTATCGCCAATGGATGCGGATGCCAGCATACCCATCGAACCTGCGATTTGGGAGGCCTCATCGGTAAGAATGTCGCCAAATAAATTTCCGGTAAGCACTACGTCAAAGCTTTTTGGGTTTTGGATCAGCTTCATCGCGGCCGTGTCAATAAACTGGTGTTCGAGTTTCACATCCGGATATTGCTTGCTTACTTCGTTCACCGTCTCTCTCCAAAGACGTGAGCTTTCCAATACGTTTGCTTTATCAACCGAAGTAACTTTTTTGCTTCGCGTTTGTGCAGCCTTGAATGCCTTGTGCGCGATGCGCTCGATTTCATATTTCTGATAGATCATCAGATCGTATGCAGTGTTGCCTTCGTCTTTTCTGCCTTTCTCCCCGAAATACACATCGCCTGTTAATTCACGGAAGAAAAGAATGTCTGATCCTTTTAAGATCTCAGGTTTAATGCTGGACGCTTCCAGCAGTTCATCAAACAATTTGATCGGGCGAAGGTTAGCGTACAAGCCAAGCTCCTTGCGCATCTTCAGTAGGCCCTGTTCCGGACGAACCTTTAAGGTTGGGTCGTTATCGTATTTCGGATGACCAACCGCTCCGAATAAAATCGCATCGCAGCTTTTCAGCTTTGCAAGCGTTTCATCGGGCAACGGATTGCCGGTCGCTTCAATGGCATCGTGGCCGATAGAAGCTTCGTCAAACGAAAACTCATGACCGAAAACCTCACCGATCTTCTCCAGTACTTTTTTTCCTTCGGCTGTTACTTCCTTGCCGATGCCGTCTCCGGGCAGTATGATTATTTTTTTCTTCACTTAGGAATGTGCTAAATCAAATTCTTTAATTTCTTTATTCAGGCTCAACAAATAATCGATATCATCATATCCGTTCATCAAACAGGTTTTTTTGTACGCGTTGATATCAAAGCTCTCTTTCTTGCCGTTAAACCTGATGCTTTGTTTTTCCAAATCAACCGTTACTTCTGTTTTTGGATTGGTTTGAATTGTGTCCAGCAGCTCATTTAAGAATTGATCGGAAACCACAACCGGAAGCACCGCGTTGTTCAGGGCATTGTTCTTAAAGATGTCGGCAAAGAAACTCGACACCACTACACGGAAACCATAATCGTAAATCGCCCAGGCAGCATGCTCACGGCTGCTTCCGCAACCGAAATTTTTACCGGCTACCAGAATCTTTCCCGTATACGCGGCATTGTTCAGTGGAAAATCCCTGACCGGGGTATTGTTGTTATCGTAACGCCAGTCGCGGAATAAGTTATCGCCAAAGCCTTCACGCGTTGTTGCTTTTAAGAACCGAGCGGGGATGATCTGATCCGTATCGATGTTTTCTACTGCAATCGGAACAGCTTGTGATGCTAATGTTTTGAACTTTTCTTTACTCATAGTCTAATACTTTCTTTCCCTCACCGTCCTTCGGACACCCTCTCCCCAGCGAGAGGGTAGGTGAGGGGATTTTAAAACTCTCTTACATCCGTCACTTTTCCCGTAATCGCGGCCGCGGCCGCGCTCAACGGACTCGCTAAAAATGTTCTGGATTTTGGTCCTTGTCTTCCTTCAAAATTTCTGTTTGACGTGCTGATGCAATATTTACCTGCCGGGATTTTATCTTCGTTCATCCCCAGGCAGGCTGAACACCCGGGCTCCCGCAATTCAAAACCGGCCTCTTCAAAAATTTTATCCAGGCCTTCTTTCTTGGCCTGCTCCTGAACCTGCTTCGACCCCGGAACGACCCACACCTCAACACCCGATGCTTTCTTTTTTCCTTTCACCATCGCGGCCACCGTGCGCAAATCTTCTATGCGGGCATTCGTGCAGCTTCCGATAAATACATAATCAATGGCTTTGCCGAGCAGTTGTGAACCCTGCTCAAGCCCCATGTAATCGAGCGACTTTTTGAATGAAACCTGTTCGTTAAGTTCTTTCAGCTCATCAGCCGTAGGGATGCGGTCGGTGACCTTCATGCCCATACCCGGGTTTGTTCCGTAGGTGATCATCGGGGCGATGTCGGCTGCGTCAAAGGTCAATACCGTGTCGTATCTAGCGCCTTCATCTGTTTTTAATTTTTCCCATTCTTCAACGGCCTGGTCGAAGGCAGCACCTTGCGGGGCATATTTTCTTCCTTTTATATAGTTAAAGGTTGTTTCGTCCGGAGCGATCAGTCCGCCACGCGCACCCATTTCAATGCTCATGTTGCAGATGGTCATGCGTGCTTCCATCGACAGGCTGCGGATTGTATCGCCTGCGTATTCCACAAAGTATCCGGTTGCACCGCTGGCTGAGATCTTCGAGATCACATATAAAATAATGTCTTTGCTTACAACGCCTTTGCTTAACTGGCCGTTGATTTCAATTTTCATTGTCTTCGGCTTGTATTGCAGAATGCATTGCGTTGCGAGTACTTGTTCTACTTCCGAGGTTCCGATTCCAAACGCCACGTTGCCGAAAGCTCCGTGTGTAGAGGTATGGCTGTCGCCACACACGATCGTCATGCCCGGCAGGGTTAATCCCAGTTCCGGCCCGATGATGTGTACAATGCCCTGGAACGGATGGCCGAGATCGTAAAGCTCAACGCCAAACTCCGCGCAGTTCTTGCGAAGTGTTTCTACCTGATGGCGGGATAATGCTTCTTTAATGGGGAGGTGCTGATCTTTTGTAGGAACGTTGTGATCGGCTGTAGCCGTAGTGCGGTTTACGTTGAACACGCCAATGCCTCTTTTGCGTAGGCCGTCAAACGCCTGCGGACTGGTAACTTCGTGGATAAAATGACGGTCGATGAACACCGCATCCGGGTAACCTTCCGCGTGCTTTACTACGTGCTTATCCCAGATCTTTTCAAAAATTGTTTTCGGTTGCGACATGCTTATAATAACAAGCGTTAGTTTGTTGTGCCCTGTTTAAAACACAACTGCCCTGATGGTACCATCAGGGCAGTTGCGCTGAGTAGTTCTATGCGATAGAACTTAACTCAACATTAATCAATCGCTAATATCAGACATGTTGTGCCCAAGATCAACGATTATTTGAAAAAGTTTATGCTTACGGGTGTTAGTTGTGCGAATATTATTAAGAAATCTTGTTGAGCCTGTTTCGCAAGACCCTCCTTAGAGCAGGTGCATTTCACGTTGTTGAAGAACACCTATGGAAGTTGGTTTCTTTTTCTAATATACTTTTTTAATATACTTCACAAACCATTCTATAAAATTATCCCTTGATTTATCACTTATAATATCTTTTATATGAACCGTCCATAGTACATCAAACCGAGCAAAGTAAACTGCTATTTCATCAATTGGTTTATCATTTGGTTTATTATTGATTCCCCCGATATGGGATAGAATATAGTACAAGACTAATTGATTGAAATGTAATCTGCTTACGGCTAATCTTTTTGTTGCTTTAATATCTATAAGAGTATTGTCTATAATAATATCTGCATCTGCACCACCAACAAGATCAGAACCTTTACCAAAGGTGGGATTTAAATAACACTTTTTATTCACTTTAAAGGCTCTATTCTTTAATAGTAAAAACATTTCACTCAAGTCCTTGACATCTTCTGGGAAAAATTGACTGTAGTTCTTATCGATAGACTCTATTCTATAATAAGTTTCAAGTTTTGCTAAAAAAATGGAGCTTGAAATCAATTCATTAGTTATCCCTCCGGTCTTTAAGAATTGAGAATAATTTTTCTTAGCGATGTTGAATTGCTTGTCTATGATTTTTAAGATTCTACTTGAATTTGACACTTCCGTATCAAAGCCATATCCAACAATAACTTTTTCATTCGTAAGAAGTTCTTTCCTTAACAGTTTATATGCTTTTTCGGCTATCCAATATCTTGGTTTAACGACTCTATTTTTATTGTTGTATTCCATGTTGAAGCGAAACAAATAGTCAAAAGCCGTTCCGATTAGTCCTGGTCTAGTTGAGGACAATGGTACTTTAATAACCTCTTTGAACGAATTTCTGGGTTTTTTAAAATCCTTCTTAAGCCTTTTATGAAGAGCTTTAAGACTATTATCCTTCAAAATGGATGTTAAACTCATTGTGCGCTTATTTATCTTATTGGTAGGGGGAAACAATTATCTCTTTTTCAAGAGATGTTTTTTAAAGTCATTAAGTTCTTTTTTGCATAAAGTAGATTTTTTATCTCTTTTGACAAAATCCCTTAGTTTTTCCGGAACCTGAACACGAACGCTCAATGTATCCTCAACCACCTCCAAAAACTTAGCCGGATGCGCAGTCTCCAAAAACACTCCGGTTGCATTTTGGTTCTCTAAATATTTCTTCAATCCAAGATATCCAACCGCTCCGTGAGGATCCAAAACATATTTCTTTTTGGCAAAAACATCGCGCATAGCGGTTTGTGTTTCCTCGTCTGTAAATGCAAACCCGGAAATATCCGATTTCAGTTTTTCAGAATCGTTCTGATACAAATCAAGCATGCGTGAAAAGTTGCTCGGGTTGCCAACATCCATCGCATTGCTGATGGTAGACTTTGATGGTCTTGGCTTAAATTGGTTTGTCCTTAAATATTCCGGAACAATATCGTTAATGTTGGTGGAAGCAACGAAATGTTTTATGGGTAATCCCATTCGTTTAGCAATCAATCCTGCAGTGAGGTTTCCAAAATTTCCGCTCGGCACAGAGAATACAACATTGCTTTTGTCTTTCAGCCTCGACCAGGCATAGAAATGATAGAACGACTGCGGAATTAATCGTGCAATGTTAATGGAGTTGGCTGATGTAAGAAAGAATTTATTTTTAAGCTCTTCATCGAGGAAGGCTTCTTTAACCAATCGCTGGCAATCATCGAACGAGCCATCAACTTCCAGCGCAGTGATATTTTGCCCGAGTGTTGTAAACTGTTTTTCCTGGATGTCACTCACTTTCCCGGAAGGGTAGAGTACAATTACCTTTGTTCCCGGCACACCCAGAAATCCGTTTGCTACCGCACTGCCCGTATCGCCCGAGGTTGCAACAAGAATAACAATTTCCCGTTTTTCTTCTTTGGCAAAGTATCCCAGTAATTGGGACATGAAGCGTGCGCCAAAATCTTTAAAGGCTAATGTGGGGCCGTGGAAAAGTTCTAACGCAAAAATATTCTTTTCGATCTCAATCAAAGGTGCATCGAACGAAACTGTATGTTCAATGATCCGTTTCAACTCGGCAGTCGGGACATCGTCTTTTAAAAAGGCGTGCGCCACTTCAAAGGCGATTTCCTGAAACGACTTAGTGTGAAGTTCATCGAAGAAGGTCTTTGGAAACACCGGGATTGCTTCCGGCATGTAGAGTCCGGTGTCGGGCGCAAGGCCCCGAAGCACGGCTTCTTTTAGACTGACTTGATGAATTTTATTATTTGTGCTGTAGAATTTCATAAACTTAATTTCTTGCCAGAAAAGGATCGGATCAGTGGATTGCAGGCAGTAACAACTTGTTGTTTAGTTATTCGCATTTCCTGTCACCATGCAAGAGCTTTGATACTTTCCTGTCCGTTAAACAGCATAGTGGACAAGGTTTAGTTCGCTTATGGTGCTGAACTGTTTATCGGCAGTTATTAGAGGCATGTCAAGCGTAATGGCTGTGGCTGCAATAATCGCATCCGCCAGTTTAAGCGAATATTTTTTGCGAATTGAGGTGTACTCTCTTTTAATAGTAGCGCTGAGAGGTGTAACAGTGCTATCAGTCAATAATGATTGTATCTGTTGTTCTTCCTGTGGAGTTATATTCTTAAAGCCGATCAGCTCAAGTTCGGTGATAAAGGATATGTAAATATCTTTCCCCTGTAATAAGTCTTCAAGGGTATCATTTCCCTTTAGCAGGTAGAGGATAACGTTTGTATCAACTAAGATTTCTTTCCCACTCATCTCTTAGTTGTTTTTGAATAGCCAGTGGATCTTCTGTTATAGATGTAAGCACACCATTGTACTTCTTCGCATTAAAGCCGTGCTGACGTTTTTTTTCGTAAAGTTTTCTTTCAACCTCGCGAACTTCTTTCGTTCCAGCATTTCTGTTTAAGGTGAGTTTCATACTATTCTGGTTAGTGTTGTAGTAATCGAATTGAAAGTTAATAAAATTATCCAGCTTTTTCGTTGAAAATTATGGGTTGATTGTACAATAAAGAGTCACATCATCCGATAATTTTTGCGCCTTCTTTATTCACTCCTGAAACATACATTTCACTTTGCAAGCCGATTGATGAGAACTCTTTTTGCATGGCTGCTCCAACTTGTTGCGCGATAGCTTCCCCTTTGCAAAACGCAAACATCGTTGGGCCGGATCCGGAAATGCCGCAACCCAAAGCGCCAGCTTCAACTGCTTTTGCTTTGATGCTGTAAAATCCAGGGATCAGAACGGAACGAACCGGCTCTGCAACAACATCCTGTAACGACCGACCGATTAATTCATAATCGGGTTTCATCATCCCGGCTACAAGCGCAGCTGTATTACCCCATTGGGTGATGGCATCTTTTAAGGGAACGG
>CAZIGG010000016.1:28775-39571 GCA_964538575.1 uncultured Roseivirgaceae bacterium | reverse complement strand
AAAAAACCCGGCACTTTTCAATGCCGGGCACGTACTATAGATTTAGGTTAGGTTTAACTGTTGGTTGTCACGAGGCTCTCCGAATGCTGGCTGATATCCAGCCCGATCTGCTCTTCTTCTTTTGTAACCCGAAGCTTGGTAATCATTCCGGTGATCTTATAAATGATCAGCGATCCGAAGAAGGTGTACGCGCTTACAATAACCAGGGCTAACAAATGATACAGAAACGTTGTTGTTTCTCCGTTTACCAAGCCAA
The DNA here is from genome assembly GCA_964538575.1 of uncultured Roseivirgaceae bacterium. GTDB lineage: Bacteria > Bacteroidota > Bacteroidia > Cytophagales > Cyclobacteriaceae > UBA2336. Next base: position 39,315 of record CAZIGG010000016.1, on the reverse strand, counting down.
CATCTTTCGCAAAGATGCCGGTCATGATCATGCCCACCATACCGCCTACGCCATGGCAGGGGAAAACATCCAGCGTATCATCCAGCGATGTGCGTTGTTTATAATATACGGCAAGGTTGCTGATAATGGCTGCAACAAAACCAATGAATACACTTTGTCCCACACTCACAAACCCTGCTGCCGGGGTTATCGCCACAAGCCCAACAACTGCTCCGATGCAGGCGCCCATGGCCGAAATTCTTCTTCCAACCAATGCGTCAAACATCACCCACGTAATCATGGCCGATGCAGTGGCCATATTGGTAGTCGCAAATGCCTGAACTGCCAGGCCGTCTGCGGCAAGCGCGGAGCCTGCATTAAATCCAAACCAGCCGAACCAGAGCATTCCGGTTCCCAGCAGGATGAACGGAATGTTGGCCGGCTGATGTACGCCTTGTTCGCGTTTGCCCAGCACATACGCACCGGCAAGCGCAGCAAACCCGGCTGACATATGCACTACGCTTCCACCGGCAAAGTCCAGCACACCCCACTGGCGCAGAAATCCTTCCGGATGCCACGTCCAGTGAGCAAGCGGTGTATAGATCAGCAAGGAAAATAAGCACATAAAAAGCAGGTACGAAGTGAACTTCACCCGCTCGGCAAAACTTCCCGTAATCAAGGCGGGCGTGATGATGGCAAACTTCAATTGGAACAATGCAAATATTAAAAACGGTATCGTGGGCGAGAAGTCCGGGTTAGGGGCAAGCGTTACATTGTTAAAGCTGAAGAACGTAAGCGGGTTGCCGATAAATCCGTGAAAGCTTTCACCAAAAGCTAAGCTGAAGCCGACCAGATACCACAATAAACTGATCACGCCCAGCGCAATGAAGCTTTGCAGCATGGTGGAGATCACGTTTTTATAGTTCACCATCCCGCCATAAAAGAAGGAAAGTCCGGGTGTCATGAAAAGAACAAATGCCGTGGCTACAATCATCCAGGCGGTATCGGCTTTATCGATGGCGGCAGCATCGTCTGTAGAAAAAGTATTGGTGGATGTCAGGAGTGAAACAAGCTGAAGAATGATCAGAACAGTAAAAATAATAATCCAGCGCTTTTTGGGTTTTCCCATACCGTAGTGTGATAATTTTTGGCTAAAAATGATAATATCAGGATTAAAAACGAACCTATATTCAATAAAAATTAATGAAATCGATTGAAACAGGGTAAAATTTTACCTTGGTCATACGGCGGGCAGGATAAGGTTTAGCGGGTATGGCTGGATTTTTTCTTCGGATAATTCTTGGTAAGATTATCGTGTTAAATAGTTCTTCCATGAACCTAAGCCTGAAAAACCAACCGGGACGCTGTTTCAGCCCAACCCGGCATTGCCTTACAGTCTTTTTGCTGCTGATTGCTTTACCCGGGTTTACACAAATTGATAACCTGAAAAAGACAGCGGCTTCAGAAGCTCACGACACGTTGCGGGTTCAGGCGTTATGCGATTTGTGCTACACATTTTTATCAATCAATCCCGATTCTTCCATATTTTTTGGTGAACAGGCGGTTGTCTTGGCGGATAAAATCGATTTTAAAAAAGGTCGCGCAGGTTCCCGCAGTGATCTCGGTCTGGCATATTTCTATAAAGGTGATCTTTCAAAAGCGATTTCACTTTGGGAGGTAGCTTCTGCGATCCGTGAAAAACTTGACGATAAAAGCGGTGTCGCTGCGCTGAACGTAAAAATAGGCGCTGCATATTTTAAGCTCGGAAACTACGAGAAAAGCCTGGCAAGCCAGATGAAAGCGCTGAAAATGTTTGAAGCGCTGAATTTCGACAACGGTACTGCGCATGCCATGAACAATGTGGCCGCGGTTTTTGAAATGCAAAAACAATACGATAAAGCCCGCGAATACTATCTAAGCGCGGTTGCCATGAACATTAAAATTAAGGATACGATTCAGGCTGCTACGGTATTGATTAATGTGGGTAACATTCATTATCGTCAAAACAATTTCGACAGCGCAGCATGGTATTGGCGCACCGCCTTGCGCAGAATACCTCCGGGTGCATCCCCGCACTATGAATCAATCGCCTACAATAATCTCGCGGAAACATTTACGTTGGGCAAAAAATACGACAGTGCCTTTTTCATGATCAACAAAGCTATTGCCCTGCGAAAGGTGACGAAAGATTATCAGGGCTTAACGTCAAGCATGAATAACCTTGGAAGAATTTATGCGCTGCAAAAAAAGTATTCATTAGCAGAGAAAACGTATACAGCTGCCCTTGATTCGGCACAAGCCAAGAACTTAAAGATTGAGGAAAGTAAAATCCTTCTGAATCTTTACATGTTGCATGAAGAAACGGGTGATTTTAAAAAAGCCTTACACAGCTACGTACGCTATGCTACGATTGAAGATTCATTGTCCAATGAGCGCAGCCGGAAAAACCTGGACGAACTTCTCGTCACCTATGAAACGGATAAAAAGGAGCAGCAGATAGCGGTTCAGCATGCAACGCTTTCTTCGCAGAAAATTCTGATCGGGCGTACATACATGATCATTGGCGGGCTTATCATTATTGTGGGGTTGCTGATAGTCATCTTTTTATTGGCCCGCGGCCGCTTCAGGAGAAAGCAGCAGCTTGCCGAAAACGAAAAGCAGCTTGCGGTGCGGGAAGCTTTTATTGATGCTACCATCCGCTCCCAGGAAAATGAACGCAAACGCTTTGCGCAGGACCTGCACGATGGTATGGGGCAACTAATATCTTCGTTGCGCCTGATGGTTAATCAGCTTGATAAGAACATTTCTGTTGAGGAAAAACTTTCCATTGCCGAACGTTCGGAAACCCTTCTGAACGACATGCACACCGAGATTCGCAGCATTGCGTTTAACCTGATGCCGCAAACCCTGATCCAGCACGGGCTGTTGCCTGCCTTACAGGAAATGGCATTGCGTGTGAATCAAACCGGAAAAATTACCGTGTCTGTTAACGGCTATGATATTCCCGAACGCCTGCACGAAGTTCATGAGATCTCACTTTACCGGATCATCCAGGAATGGATTAACAATGTGATCAAGTATGCACATGCTTCAGCCATTGACGTCCAGTTGATCAGGCACGAAGAAGAAATAAACATTACAATCGAAGATAACGGTGCAGGATTTGACACAACAAAGCTTGACCTGAGCAAAGGGAACGGCTGGAAAAACATTAAGTCGAGAGTTAACCTGATCAAGGGAGAAATTGATATTGATTCGGCTCCGCAGCGTAAAGGCACATCGCTTATGATCCGGATTCCGGTTTCAGCCGAAACGGTTGTTGCGACCGCCCAAGTGTTAGAATCGTAACCCCGCGTATAAATACCCAACAGCACGGATGGAAAGTAAGATTTCAGTAAGTTTTATTTACCGGTATGTTCACTTCCGGTATCTTCCGTATTTTTAGCAGAGCAAAAGAATCCGCGCGCATGAAAATATTGCTGGTCGATGATCATACAATCCTGCTGGATGGCGTTAAAAGCCTGCTTGGCCGGGAAGAAGACCTCCAGGTTGTCGGGCAGGCAGGAAGCGCTGAAGCTGCGCTGGAGTTTTTGAAAAAGCAGGATGTCGATCTAATCATCACCGATTACAGTATGCCGGGTATGGACGGCCTTTCCCTGCTCAACACCGTTAAACGGATTGCCCCGGATACAAAGATCATTCTGCTCAGCATGCACGATGAGGTTCACCTGGTAAAAGAAATTTTAAAGGCGGGTGTAAATGGTTACGTGTTAAAAAAGGATACGCACAAGGAATTACTGAATGCCATTCATGATGTAAAAAACGGCAAGGTTTACCTGAGCAGCGATGTGAACAAAATGCTCATCACGAATCTCAATAATCCCGATGAAGGGAAATTACTTACCGACCGCGAAAGAGAGATTCTTAAGCTAATTGCAAAGGAATACACGAATAAAAATATTGCGGAAGAGCTGTTCATCAGCGAACGAACCGTTGAAACGCACCGCAAGAACATCTTCAGGAAAACCGGAACAAACTCGCTTGTGGGGTTGATTAAGTTCGGCTACGCGAACAATTTGATTTAATTTCATGGACTGAGTAAACAGGACAACATAAAAAAAGGACTGTCTTTCAACAGCCCTCTTTCCAATCAAGCCAACTTACCTATTTTTTAGCTGCCATGCTTAACTTGCCGAGATAGATGTAGTTGTCGTTTTTGCTAAACACACCTACGCTCATGCGGTCTTCACCTATTACAAGCATTCGCTTTCCGTCACCAAACGGAACGTAACGGATATCCCTGCGCAGGAAGAAATCCTTCTTTCCTTTTGTATCGTCACCCACGGTTTGTACTTCCGTCATGCTTCCGGAGGCCAGGTCAATCGTGCTCACCAGCAATTGCTCACGAGGAGTCCAGGTTATTGTCTTCTCGTTCAGGAAGTAATACGATACGGTTGTCTTATCAACTTTGGTAACCAGGGCGGTTGTCCAGATTGCTGTTCTGCCGTCTTCACTGAGAAATATTTCTGATTCCGAAGGACGTGTTGCCGGAGAGCTCATTACATCTGTTGTATTGTATATCCCGCCTTTTGCCGGAGTGTCGATGCTATACATTTTTTTAAACTCACCGTTCCCGCCAAAGTGGAACACCATAAAGTCTTTGTACACGACTACCTGACTCACGGCATTGTAGTTTAACATCTGCGCCATGATCATTACATCACCATTAGGCGCAGTTTGAATACCGGTAACACGGATACGGCCGCCATCATATTCCTTAGCTTTCTTCTGACCGGAAGGAGCAACCGTTTTGCCGGCAATTTCATCCAGGTTAGGAGTTGAAACGTATTGAAGCTTGCCGTTCTTTATGCTAACGACCTGCATATTGTCGAAACCCTTGTAAACAGGCGCGTAGTTTTTAAAGTCAGCGTATGCATCTTTTGGCTTGCCGATTTTGAAGCCTGCTCCGTAAATTGTGGTAATGCCGTCTTTGTCGTACACACCGCCAATCATCCAGCGGGTAGCTTTTGTTTCGAACGGCACGCGTTCAATTACTTCGCCTTTGGGATTTATCCGTACATAGGTGTATTCGGTAGGTTTTTCAGATTCCTCCTTAATTCCCATACCGGCTGTTGGCGCAAAGATGGCTGCAAAATCCCCGGTATTATCAAATACGCCTTTCCAGATAAGGTATTGGGGACTTTCAAACTTGAAATCAACCTTGCTCACAATGTTCAGGTCCTTATCGACTTTCAATACATTGAATTCCATGCCCATTTTATATGCGTCCTTACCATTGATTTTGGGAGACACCAGACCTAAAAGCTCACCTGTTTCATCGTTGTCGAAGTGGCCGCGATAGTAGTATTTGTTTCCTTCGTCATTTCTGGGCTTCAGCTTGTCGGTTGTTTTAACCTCGGTTCTGTACCCGCCATAATACCAGCTCCAGTAGTTGGTGATCTCTTTGCGCTTGAATACCAGGTTGCCCATCATGGTAGGCTCAGCCGTAACGCCAATCGTTTTTTCAACTTCTTCGTTGCGGAATTTGAACCACTTGTACTTTGATTTTACATCTTTCGGCTGATCGTATTCTTCTTTCTCAGAGGTTTTGAAATTGAGATCATAGTCGAATACGTATTTTTCAACCTTAATCTTCTTGGCCTTAGTAGCCGTTACGAAGTACAGATTGATTTCTTTTTTGTCAGCATCCATCACCACATCACCCAAATAGCCTTGTTCAGCTTTGTTGGAAATCTGGTGTGCGATTTCATTTTCCATGTAGCTGACTTGCGCCAGGCTCATGGTTGCAGATACGAGCATCGCTGCAGCAAGCAGTAAAGCCGATCTGTTGGTTAAGGAGGTTGTAAATTTTTTCATGGCTTAAATTTTTACTAAAAGTAGATCAGCCCCGAACCGCTCCCCATACCAATTACATTGCATTTTGATATACCGTCCAGCACGGATACGGCTGCTTTTCCGCTGCCGGAAAGCGGATTTTGTTTTAAACCGAACTTGCTTAGCTTGATGCAATAAACCGTAACATCCCATGAAAGGCATTCTCCTTATTCTATGTGTATTGACACTTGCTGCCCGGGCACAGACTCCCTGGCCGGAAGATCTTATCCTGGTACCTGAAAAATCAAATTTTGTAAAAACCTCAACCCATGCGGAGGTGATGGCCTTTTTACAGGCTATCGGATCCAAAAGCGGTGAAGTTTACCTGACCTCTATGGGCAAAAGCCTGGAAGGAAAAGATATACCCGTTGCTGTTCTGGCAAGGCCAAAGATCACTTCGGCTGCTGAAGCGAAAGCCAGCGGGAAACTCATCATTTACATCCAGGGAAATATTCATGCAGGAGAGGTTGAAGGGAAGGAAAGTATAATGATGCTGATGCGCGATATTTTGCTGGGCAGCAAGAAACATCTGCTCGACAATCAGATCATACTTTTTGCGCCCATCTATAACACCGACAGCAACGATAAAATGACGAAGGGCAAACGGCCCTCACAGGAAGACAGTCCGCTGGAGATTGGCGACCGTGAAAACAGCCAGGGATTTGACCTGAACCGTGACGGTGTAAAAATGGAAACACATGAAACGAACGGCCTCTTCACAAACATACTTGTGCCGTGGGACCCGCACGTATTTGTGGATCTGCACACTACCAACGGAACCTGGCATGCCTGGAACTTAACCTGGGCGCCCGGCTATCATTATGCAGGGGAGAAGTCAACGTATGATTATACCATCCGTATGCTGAAAGGCATTATGGAAACCGTTAAGAAGAAATATGATCTGAACTTCGGCCCGTATGGCGATTACAATGTACGGGAAGCCTGGCCGCCTAAGAATTTTTATACCTATAATCATCATCCGCGTTACCTCGTCAATCAATTCGGCCTGCGTAACAGGCTGGCTATCCTGAGCGAAGCGTTTGCGCATGAACGGTTTTATCAGCGGATCTTCTCAACCTATTCCTTTACAACGGAAATACTCGAACACACCAACGCACAGGCGAAAGAGATTCAGCGCATTACCCAGTCAGCAGATGAGAAAACAATTCAAACTGTAACGAATGAAGCCGGAAAAGCTAAAAAAGGCGTGCGGTTTAAAATGGTGCCACTGGAGCAGTTGGATAACTTTCCAACCTACGATTACATCAGCTATACAAAAGCAGACGGCTCAACAGGTTTTTACCGTACGGGTAACATCATCGTGGTAGAGAATGTTACGTACCATGCTAAATTTGAAGCAGAAGTAGAAAGCACCCTGCCCAAAGGCTATATAATCCCGGCAGCATTCACTGCCGTTGCCGAAAATTTAAAAAAGCACGGCATTGTTGTAACGCAGTTGACAAAATCAACTACCAAAGAAGGGGAAATCTTTGAAATAAGTAAGTTCGATAAAGCACAGCGTAAGTTTGAAGGTCATTTGATGGCGCGGGTTACGGGGAAATTTGTTCCTAAAAAGCAAAAATTCAACAAAGGCGACTATGTTGTTGAACTTGCTCAACCGTTGGGAAACCTTGCATTCTATTTATTAGAGCCCGAATCGGACGATGGCTACGTAACCTGGAACTTCTTTGATGAATATTTTGGAAAGCAACCGGTAAACGAAAAGCCTGTTGTGTATCCCGTGATGAAATACTTCAAGTAAAAGAGTTTGGATGCATAATGAACGTACTTAAAGTATCCATTGAACAAGTATATAACATAGAAATGATATGCTGTATGAAGTATAAAATTGGTTTCATCATCGATGATGCCATCGGCTTAGCGAAAAAAAATTGTTAAATCTTTGCTATTTCAAAATGAAATGTTACCTTAACAGTATGTTTAACCAAAATTTTTAACGCTATGGCAAAAAAAGCGAAGAAAAAAGCAGCTAAAAAGAAAACCACTAAGAAAAAAGCTGCTAAGAAGAAGAAGTAATTGATCTATGATCAATGAAATAAAAAAGTCCTGACTTAGTCGGGACTTTTTTATTTTTGATATTCGCGGAAGAACTTTTTATTCCCTTGTATGTTTTTAAACCAAGGCATGACAATACCCATTCAACCCAACTAATATGACAGCCGCCAAAGGATACGCAGCGCAAAGCGCTACTTCAAAGCTTGAATTCTTCCCCTTCGAAAGACGCGAAGTCGGGCCAACAGACGTTCAATTCGGGATTTTATACTGTGGCGTTTGCCATTCCGACCTGCACCAGGTTCGTAACGAGTGGGGCGGGTCGCTGTATCCAATCATTCCCGGCCACGAAATTGTCGGAAAGGTAACGAAGACAGGGGCGCAGGTTAAGAAATTTAAAGTCGGTGATCTTGCCGCTGTAGGATGCCTGGTGGATTCGTGCCGTGCGTGCGACAACTGCAGGCAGGGCCTTGAGCAATACTGCTACAATGGCGCAACCGGAACCTACAACGCGCATGACAAAGTTCATGGCGGGGTAACGTATGGCGGCTACTCCAGCCACATTGTAGTGGCCGAAGATTTTGTGCTGAAAGTGTCGGATAAGCTTCCGTTGGCGAATGTGGCACCGTTGTTATGTGCCGGCATTACAACCTATTCGCCTTTGCGTCACTGGAAGGTTGGCAAAGGCCATAAGGTTGCCGTAGTCGGGTTGGGCGGACTCGGTCACATGGCGCTGAAATTCGCTGCTGCGTTCGGTGCGGATGTAACGATGCTGAGCACATCACCAAACAAAGAAAACGATGCCCGCAAGTTGGGCGCGCATCACTTCGCGTTGCTTACCGATGCCAGACAGATGAAGGAATTAAAAAGCAGCTTCGATTTTATTATCAACACCGTTTCTGCACCGCATGATTATAACCAGTTGTTGCGTACGCTCAATACAAACGGGGTAATGATTTGCGTAGGCATTCCGCCAACGCCCATTGAACTGTTGGGATTCAGCTTACTGGGTAACCGCAGAAGCATCGCAGGCTCATCCATTGGCGGTATCCCGGAAACTCAGGAAATGCTCGACTATTGTGCGAAGCATAACATTACCTCCGATGTGGAGATAATCGACATTGCCTACATCAACGAAGCCTACGAGCGCATGCTGAAAGGTGATGTGAAATACCGGTTTGTGATCGATATGGCTACGCTGTAAGCCGCGGGCTCATCATTCATTTTTCTTTTGGTGCGATTCTGAAGTCAAGGATACCAGTACAGCAATACCCAGCGTTAGTATGATGAAACAAAGCGAGATTTCCGTTGAGATCTTATAGAAATCAGCAATCGCCATTTTAATACCAACGAAAATCAGCACCGCGGCCAGTCCGTATTTGAGGTAACGAAAGTATTTTTCAATACCGGCTAACGCGAAATACAGCGAACGCAATCCTAAAATCGCGAACACGTTGGAGGTGTACACAATGAATGCATCATCGGAGATAGACAGCACTGCGGGAATGGAGTCAACCGCAAAAATAAGATCGCTGGCTTCGATCAGAATGACCACCACAAATAAGGGAGTTCCTTTGATCTTTCCGTCTTCGCGTACAAAGAAATTATCTCCGCGGAAGTCTGTCGTAATGGGAATAATTTTTCGAACCATCCTAACCAGCAGGTTGCGGTCGGGATTGATCGTAGTGCTGTCCTGCGTAATAAACCGGATGCCCGTGAAGATCAGAAACGCCCCGAAGATGAAGATCAGCCAGTGAAACTGGTGGATGAGCTCCACGCCAACCAAAATAAAGATCACACGCATTACCAGCGCCCCCATAATGCCCCAGAACAATACCTTGTGCTGCGCAGAAGCCGGTACCCGGAAGAAGGCAAAGATCATGATGAATACAAAAATGTTATCCACGCTTAGCGATTTCTCAATCACGTAGCCCGTGAAAAATTCATAAGCCTTTTCCTCACCAAACTGGTAATAGACAAATACATTAAACAAAAAGGCCAGCCCCATCCAGATGCCCGTCCAGAACAATGCGTCCTTAACGCTCACCGCCTGGGCTTTTCGGTGAAACACCCCGAGGTCGAGGATAAGCATTCCCAGAATGAACAGATTAAAGAACAACCATAGCGATGATGTACTCATAGAGAATGTTTAATGTAAGATTGGTAAACGCTTATAAATATAGGTAATGCGTAATGATCCACTTAATATCGGGGCGTTTTTCATCATGGGTGCTTTTTGTTCCGCCTGCTGGGGTAAACAGGCTTTATGTCCAGCAGGATTTTGGAAGCGGATCGTGGCATGCATATTGAAATAAACCTACATATGACTATTATCCGCAAAAATGTTCCCCTCCCGGTTATCACAACCGGTCGGCAGAATGGATTTGATTATATACTCCTTGCAATGCTTCTGTTGTACCTCTTTATCTTTCTGGCCACGGTTCAGTGAAAAAGGCACTGCTGTCGCGGGAAACGGTGAGCGGTGCAAAACAGACTTTACTTATTTCTGCGCGTGCAATAATGCCCATGCACATGGTGCAGGGCTTCCGCGAAGTATACAGGATGCCATTCTTCAGCACTGAAGTCTTTACCCCTCTGCAGGCATCCCGTATTGCTTCTGTTTCTGCGTGTGCGGTGGGATCGAATATTTCTG
>CAZIGG010000016.1:0-28675 GCA_964538575.1 uncultured Roseivirgaceae bacterium | reverse complement strand
CTGATCACAAGATGTGCGCGTTCAATTGCTGCCGCACCGTACAGGAGCAGCGCCAGTAAAAACATAAGCCGGAGGAAATCCATAACCTGCTTTTACCTTCCACGAAGCATGCCAGCCTTTTATGCCCGTCCGCGTGAAGGTACAGGGAGGATTCAATTATTTACTGAGTAGAAAGTACCTATTGGGTAATAATGCCCCACCTGAGGTGGTAACATTCTGTGAAAGTTGTTGGTGTGCTGTACATACCCGCGTACCTTTGAATGATGGTACGAGATGTCATCCAGTTGCAGCTTCGTGAGCGGGTAAAAGAACTCAAGTGCCTGTATGCACTTTCGCGCATCGCGTCCGGAACGCGACCGGAGATTCCGGCTTTGTTTACCGAGGTTGCATCGATTGTGCAGACCGCGATGCAGCACAGTAAGCTTGCCCGCGTGCGGATTGTGATGGGTGCAGCGGAATTCAGCGCTTCTGATTTTAAAAAAGTAAAGTCGCGCATTCGTGCATCGTTTGTTATTGATACCAGCCATAAAGGCAGTATTGAGGTCGGGTATTTAACTTCCCGTTCAGCCACTGCAGCATTTCTGCCGGAAGAGCGAAAACTGCTTCAGGCTGTAGCGCGCGAACTTGCCTTCATCATTAAGAGGTCATTTATTGAAGAAGAGAAGCAAAAGCTGCAGCTCCAGCTTCAGCACAGCGAACGCCTTGCCTTTGTGGGCGAGCTATCGGCAGGCATCGCGCACGAACTTAATGAGCCGCTCGGCCGGATACTGGGCTTTGCGCAATTAATCAAGAAAGAAGGTGTGCCGGAAAAACGACAGCAGGATGACCTTGAACGGATCATCAAAGCTTCGCTCTATGCACGGGAGATCATCAAGAAGCTGATGCTCTTCTCGCGGCAGATGCCGCAACAAGTCATTGCGATGGATCTCAACGAAACCATCGGCAGCATTTTGTATTTCCTGGATGTGCGCTATCAAAGCAAAGCCATCACCATGGTTCGCAACCTGGCTCCGGCCCTGCCCCGCATTCAGGCCGATCCGGTACAGATCAGCCAGGTAGTTGTGAACCTTATCACCAATGCGATTCATGCGATGCCTTCGGGCGGAGCGCTTTCAATCACTACACAGAAATCGGGGCAGCGTGTGAAGCTGATCGTGAAAGATACCGGGCAGGGCATACGTGCAGCCGTACGTAAGAAAATCTTCGAACCGTTCTTTACCACTAAGCCGGTGGGGCAGGGAACAGGGTTGGGGTTATCGGTTGTGGAAGGGATTGTGCTGGCGCATCAGGGAACCATTACAGTAAAAAGTACGGTGGGCCGCGGAACGACCTTTACGATTACGTTACCCCTGAAGCCGGAAAAGCAAAAGCGCACATGAAAAAGAAAATACAACACGAAAGCATTTTAGTAGTGGATGATTCCGAAGAAACGGTTGAGCTGATCAGGCGCAATCTTGAATCGGCCGGGTTTAGCATTTATACCGCATCGAATGTGCAGGCTGCCATACGCAGCCTGGAGGCGCGTGTGGTTGACCTCATCATCACCGACCTGAAGATGCCGGACGGCAGCGGGCTGGAGATCGTGCGGCATGCATCGGAGAATTATAAGAACGTGGGCATTCTCGTAATCACAGGATTTCCATCTATTCAGGGCGCGGTTGAATCCATCCGCATCGGGGCAGAAGAATATTTAGTAAAACCATTTACCGATAAAGAATTATTTGATTCTGTTCACCGGGTACTGTCGCGGTTGCCCGGAAAGAAAACAAAGAATGTTACGCCTGCCGTGCCCGACTTCGGGATCATCGGTGAATCCGAAAAGATGGTGAATGTTTTTAAAGCTATCGCGAAAGCCAAGACGACCACGGCTACCGTGCTGATCAGCGGAGAGAGCGGCACCGGAAAGGAACTTGTAGCGCGGGCCGTTCACTATGGAGGGCAAAGCTCGAACACTCCGTTTGTGCCCGTGAACTGCGGGGGTATTCCTGATGGACTGTTAGAGAGCGAACTGTTTGGATATGTGAAGGGCGCATTTACCGGTGCAACGGAAACACGTGCCGGATTTTTTCAGACGGCCGATGGCGGAACAATCTTTCTCGATGAGATCGGCAATACAAGCCTGGCGATGCAGGCAAAACTGCTGCGTGTGTTACAGGAAAAAGAATTTTATATGGTGGGATCCAAGCGGCAGCAGAAAGTTAACGTGCGTATTGTGGCGGCCACTAACGTGAACCTGATGCAGCTTGTGAAGAGCGGCAAATTCCGGGAAGATCTTTACTACCGGCTCAATATCATAGCCATTGACCTGCCCGCGCTGCGTGAGCGTGAGCACGATGTTGATTTATTAACCGGTTTCTTTATTTCGAAATACGGTACCGAGCTGAAGAAGACCGTGCGTCTTTCTGCGAAAGTCCGGCAGGCTTTTCAACGGTATGCATGGCCGGGCAACGTACGCGAGCTTCAAAATCTTTTGCACCGCCTGGTGATCTTTGCCGAAGGGGAAGTGATTGATGTGCCTGACCTCCCGGAAACGTTCCGGTTCTCAGCAGTCCGCGCCAAAGGGGGCAATCGTACACTGGCTCAGGTTGAACGCGAACATATTTTACAAACGCTCAGCCTGCACCAGCACAACATTTCCCGGACGGCCGAAACGCTGGGCATCGACCGGAAAACACTTCGCGAAAAGATCAAACGGTATAAGATCAATCCGGAAGAATAAGAATCCGCTGGTTCATTTTGTACCGGTGAATCATTCTGCACCACTTGCCGTACAGAAACTCTGCCGTTCCGCAGCGCAGCAGCCTTTTTTAATGGTATGCATTTTGGAACTGCGCCTGCACGATGGAAGCTGCCCGGAACTATATCAATGACCTGCTTGATCAGGAGTTGCGCGGATTATGCGGCACCTGCGATCACCGCAATGCATGCACATATCGCCAGCAATCGACCAGGCTTATCATCCAGTGTGAGCTTTTTTCAGGCCCGGATGCTGTCGTTTCCCCGGTTGTACGGCAGGCCGTACCTGCAGCGAAGCGCATCGCGCGCGGCTTGTGCGATACGTGCGTGCATCAGCGTACGTGCAGCTTCTTTAAGCGAAACGGATATGTGTGGCATTGCGAAGAATTCGCCTGAAAAATAAATGCGTATGAAACTGTTTAACCTGTTCGGCAAAAAGAAAAAACTGAAAAACGGAACATGGCGCGAGTACAACAAGCACGCGGTGATTGTTACGGAAGGTACGTTTATGAACGATCTCAAACATGGAGCATGGCGTTACTATTATGATACAGGCGGGTTGGCCATTGAAGAACAGTATGAACATGACAAGCTGCATGGCGTTTACAAATCTTTTTTCCCGAACGGCACCCTGATGAGCGAAGGCCGTTACGAGCACGGTTCACGCGAAGGCTACTTCCAGGTATATAGTGAGCAGGGGAGGCTTGTGCGTGTGATGTTGTATGCACGCAATGTGCTGGTGACGGACACCCCGCACCCGGAAACCGCTCAGCGTCAGCCCGTGCTGAATGCCCTAACGTACAGCGATTGAAAATGAGTTTGAAGTAGCCCTGCACCGGTTGCGAAAAGGAAGTAAAGCCTCAGTAGTTCCATTATCATGTTGTCGTTATGAATGTGGTTCCCCGCTACACTTTTGACCCTGAATGATTTTGTAGGCCCAATAAATAATCCGTAAACTTGATGGTAAGTGCGCGGTATGAGCTTTAAACATTTGGTTGTCAGTCTTGGGTTTTTGGTCACTGCAATGAATGGATTGTTGGCGCAATCCGGCAATTACAAGTTTACCCGCATTGACGCTAACAAGGGGCTCTCCCATAACCAGGTTAACTGTCTCTTCAAAGATAGTCGGGGCTACATGTGGTTTGGGACAGCCTCTGGCCTGAACCGCTTCAATGGTTACAACATTAAAGTCTACCGAAATGATGTTCGCGATTCTGCTACGCTGGCCGATAATCAGATTAATTCGCTTTTCGAAGATCCGGATGGCCGCCTGTGGATTAACGAATCCAGTGTTTTTTTTTACAATTCAGATAAGTTTTCCCGAAACACAACTCCTTATTTAAAAGCATATAATGTTCCGCCCGGACTCATTCACAATATTATCCCGGCCAGGGACAGTATTTTTTGGTTTGTGCATGGAACAAGTGGCATGTACAGGTATGACAAGATCCGCCATACAACAAAAGCGTATCGAAACATACCCGGAGACGACCGCTCGATAGCTTCTGACCGGATCTCGCGGGTGGCGGAGGCGCCTGATGGCACACTTTGGATTGTTCACCTTAACGGAATCCTTGAAAAAATGGACACCGCTACAGGCAGGATTATTCACCGTAACGATATGCTGCAAAAGCAATTCAATAATGCATTGCTTGATTATCAATTCATCATCAGCGCAGATGGAAATTTGTGGGCATTCACAACGAACGGTCCCAATGGCGTGTTTGTGTACAATCCTCTTAAGGACAACTTTACATTCATCAACACTGCTTCAGCAGGATTGAAGCTGAATACCAATATCGTTCGGGGCATTACGGAAGACAGCGAGGGCGCTATTTGGGTGGGAACCGATCATGGGGGGGTAAACCTGATAGCCAAAGACCGTAACACGGTACAATACCTGGTATATACGGAAGCGGATTCCCGCAGCCTGGGACAAAACAGCATAACCTGTATGCACAAAGACGATGAGGGGATTATCTGGCTGGGAACATACAAAAAGGGCGTTAGCTACTATCACGAAAATATTGTTCGCTTTCCGTTATATCGTCATAAGGTTAATGATGCTGCAACAATAAGCTATGAAGATGTTAACCGTTTCGTTGAAG
This sequence comes from uncultured Roseivirgaceae bacterium, assembly GCA_964538575.1. Classification (GTDB taxonomy): domain Bacteria; phylum Bacteroidota; class Bacteroidia; order Cytophagales; family Cyclobacteriaceae; genus UBA2336. The sequence goes on along the minus strand of CAZIGG010000016.1, from coordinate 23,831 downwards.
ATGATCTCGGGAACCTCTGGATTGGAACCAATGGAGGAGGACTCATTTACTTTGACCGGGCCAAAAATTCATTTAAGCAATACCTGCATAATCCGGCCGACCCCGCCAGTCTCAGCAGCAATGTAATTGTAAGCCTGTCCATCGACCACCTCCGGCAGCTTTGGATCGGAACCTATTATGGCGGCCTGAACCGGTTTGACGGCAAACGTTTTTATCACTATAAAAATGACCCGCTCAACCCGGCTACGATTTCCGATGAAAATATCTGGGAGATATTTGAAGATTCACAACATAACCTGTGGATCGGTACCCTGTATAGGGGTTTGGATTTGTATGATGCCCGGACACAAACCTTCCGCCATTACCGCAACGGGGATGTTAACTCAATTGCCTCGAACTACGTAAGCGCTATCCTCGAAGACCGGCAGGGAAACCTGTGGATAGGAACCGATAATGGAATTGATGTACTCCGGAAACAAACCGGCCGGTTTGTTCACTATGGAGTGGAGGTGAATGCCCCCGGCACGTTATCCAATAACCTGGTTATGTACCTGCATGAGGATGAACTGGGCTATATTTGGGTGGCTACACGCGAAGGCCTGAATATATTCGATCCCGTTACCGAAAAATTTTCAGTGTTGCGGCAGGAGGACGGACTGCCGCACAATACCATCCTCACCATTCTGCAGGATGATAAAAAGAGCTATTGGATCAGCACGCCCAATGGATTGGCCAATGTAACAATTGACAAAAAAGACCCGCTCAATTTCTCGCGTTATGCGATAAAAACGTATGATGAATCCGATGGGTTGCAGGGCATGCAGTTTAATGAGAACGCAGCCTGTAAAACCTCGAAGGGAGAGTTAATTTTTGGCGGAGCCTATGGGTTTAATATGTTCAGGCCTGATGACCTTGGCAATAATTTTACACGCCCGAAAATTGTTTTTACAGACTTCCTGTTATTCAATAAAAGTGTTTCGGCTGGTGAAAAAATAGAGGGGCATGTGGTGCTGACGCAGGCAATATCAGAAACAGGCGCAATAACCCTTTCGCATTCCGAGAATGTGTTTTCCATTGAGTTTGCCACACTCAGCTACATGCACCCTGAAAAAAACAAATACCTCTACAAGCTGGAAGGGTTTAACGGCAACTGGATTCAGGCCGATGCGAATTCACGGAAAGCAACCTACACCAACCTTGATCCGGGGGTTTATACGTTCCGGGTTAAGGCATCTAACAACGATGGTGTATGGAATAATGATGGCATCAGCCTTACGATTAATATTTTACCACCCTTCTGGGCTACTCCCTGGGCTATTCTTCTATACCTCATTTTCCTTGGCGGAGCATTTTTTATTTCAAGAAGAATCGCGTTGAATCGTGTGCGGAATAAGTTCAGGCTTGAGCAGGAACGTAAGGAGGCGCAGCACCTCCACGAACTGGATGAGATGAAGATCAAATTTCTCACGAACGTGAGCCATGAATTCAGAACTCCGCTAACCCTTATCCTTACACCGCTCGAAAAGATCATTAAGAATACCACCGATAAAGATTCGTTGAACCAGTTTCAGTTGATCCAGCGTAACGCTAAACGCTTGCTGAACCTGGTGAATAAGCTGCTTGATTTCCGCAAGCTGGAAGTGGATGAAGTGAAATTCAACCCCAGCGGAGGGGATATTATTTCTTTCATTAAGGATACAGTGTACTCGTTCTCCGATTTGTCGGATAAAAAAGAGATCGCCTTAAATTTCAAAAGTACAGTAGCCTCGCTCGAAACCATATTCGACCAGGATAAGCTTGAGAAAATACTTTTTAACCTGTTATCGAATGCGTTCAAGTTTACGCCAGAACACGGTAATGTTTCAGTAAAGCTGGACCGGGTTATACGCGGAGAGAAGGCATGCATTCGCATTATTATCAGCGACAGCGGTATTGGAATCGCCCCGGATAAGCTGGACAAAATATTTGATCGCTTTTACCAGGCCGATCTGCCCCGGCACATCGTTAATCAGGGCAGCGGTATCGGCCTTTCGATTACCAAGGAGTTTGTGAAGATCCATGATGGAACAATCACGGTTGAAAGCGAGTTGGGGAAGGGAAGCATGTTTGTTGTCGAGCTGCCGGTATTCGAAGTACGGCAAACGTTTAGTGAAGAAATATTGCCCTCGCGCATGCAGGATGTGGAACGGGAAAATGAAGAAACGCTGGCCCACAACCTTCCTTCGTTATTACTTATTGAAGACAATGAAGACTTCCGGTATTACCTGCGCGATAACCTGAAAGGCATCTACCGGATTTATGAAGCCAGGGATGGCAGAGAAGGGCTGGCTAAAACAGTATCGTTGTTACCCGACCTGATCGTAAGCGATGTGATGATGCCCGGCATGGATGGCATTGAGCTTTGCCGAGCCATTAAAAACGATTCACGTGTTTCGCATATCCCTGTAGTTTTGCTTACGGCCCGCAGCAAGGAAGAGCAAAAGCTTGAGGGTCTTGAATGCGGGGCAGACGATTATATTACCAAGCCTTTCAGCTTCGATATTCTTCAGTTGCGCATCAGGCGTTTAATTCAGCAGCAGGAGCAGCTTCATAAAGATTTTAAAAAGTTTATTGAAATTAAGGCGAGCGACATTAAAATCACTTCGCTTGATGAAACCCTGATCCGTAAGGCAATTGAATGCGTGGAAAGCAATATTTCAAATGCTGATTTTTCTGTAGAAGACCTGAGTCATGAGCTCGGCATGAGCCGGGTTCACCTGTATAAGAAATTGCTGGCGCTTACAGGCAAGCCCCCCCTTGAGTTTATGCGCTCCATCCGCCTGCAGCGTGCCGCGCAGTTGTTGGAAAAAAGCCAGTTAAGTGTGTCTGAAGTGGCTTACCAGGTAGGCTTTAACAACCCTAAATACTTTGCGCGCTACTTTAAGGAGGAATTTAATATGCTTCCTTCTGCGTATCAGGCATCAAAAAGTTAAAACGCTTTTAAGCTTTTTTTGAAGCCATTTTAAATCAAAAAAACAGCTCTTCACAACTATTCAAATTGCCGCGTCTGAAGCCGGGTGTTATCAAATTGTTACCCGATTTGAAACATTTTGATACCGTGAATTAACGAATGAGCCCCGTTTTCTGAACAATGTGGGCAGCCCCCCGGCCTGGGTTTACCCTACATTTACGCAATCGATTTCTGAATAAAATGCTTTACACTCGATTGCAAACCTATCCAACCCTTAAAATCTTCGGTTTACTGCTATTGGCAACCGTAATTGCGTTGTCGTACTCCTGCAGCAAATCGGCCACCTACTCCCTTTTGCAGGATGGAATCGTGGCCACCTATAGGCCTGATGGTGAAGTCAGAACTCAAACGGTACGCCTCCAGGCTATTAACGAAAATATCATCCGCGTATCGGCTTCACCTGAAGGAGAATTTTCGGATCGTGAAAGCCTGAGTGTGCTCCCGCAACAGGAATTCACCCGTTGGAAAGTTGAGGAAGACAGAAACAGCGTTACGCTTCGCACGGCTAAGATTAGCGCCCGGCTCTCTTTATACACAGGCGAGGTTGTCTTTACGGATTCAACCGGCCGGGTATTGTTGAAGGAAAAAACCGGGGGCGGCAAAAACTTTAGCCCCGCTACGGCCGATGGTGAAAAATTTTATGCCATCAGTCAGACGTTTGAATCACCTGCCGATGAAGCCTTCTACGGGCTGGGCCAGCATCAGGAAGGAATAATGAATTACAAGGGCAAGGATGTTGCGCTTTTTCAATACAACACCAAGGTTGCCATACCTTTCCTGGTATCGAATAGGAATTACGGTATTCTTTGGGATAACTATTCGCTTTCTAAGTTTGGCGATAGCCGCGAGTACCGCCAGCTTAATGAGTTAACCCTTTATACGAAAGATGATAAAGCAGGAGGCCTGTCAGGCGTCTATAGCTCGCGTAAAAATCCGGCAACGGTTTACCGAACCAGCGTTGACGCTGCATTCAATTATCAGTACCTGGATGATCAGAAGAAATTTCCAAAAGAAGTTCCGCTGGCCGATGCTAAAATTACGTGGGAGGGAAGCCTGGCTACGCAGGAAACCGGCATTCACAAATTCTTCCTCTACTATGCGGGATACATAAAAGTATGGGTAAACGGGGAACTGAAAGCGGATCACTGGCGGCAGGCCTGGAATCCCGGCACCATTAAGTTCGAGCTTGATGCGGAGGCCGGTAAAAAATATCCGGTTAAGATTGAGTGGTTGCCCGATGGAGGCGAGTCGTACCTGTCGCTAACCTGGCAGCACAATACAGTAGAAGATCAAAACCGGCTCTCGCTTCATTCTGAAGCAGCGGATCAGATCGATTATTATTTCATTGCCGGAAAAAACATGGACCAGGTTATCTCCGGGTACCGAAGCCTCACCGGAAAAGCGGAAATCGTTCCAAAATGGGCGTTAGGGTTCTGGCAAAGCCGCGAGCGGTATAAAACACAAGCGGAACTTTTAAACGTAGTTTCGGAATTCAGAAAGCGTGAAATTCCGCTGGATAACATTGTTCTCGACTGGTCGTACTGGGAAGAAGACAAGTGGGGCAGCCAGGAGTTCGACTTAAAACGTTTCCCGGATGCAGACGGAATGATCCGCGAACTGCATGGCAAGTATCACACAAACTTTATGATTTCCGTGTGGCCTAAGTTCTACGAAGGTCTTGATACCTATAACGAATTCGATAAAAACGGCTGGCTTTACAAAGAATCGATTAACCGAAAACAACGCGATTGGATCGGTAAGGGGTATGTAGGCACATTCTATGACGCTTTTAACAGCGATGCGCGTGCTGCATTCTGGAAGCTTGTTCACGATAAGCTTTATGTAAAAGGAGTTGATGCCTGGTGGCTGGACTCGACTGAACCGGACATTTTATCCAATGCATCGATTGCCGACCGGAAGAAATTCATGAGTCCAACGGCATTAGGCTCATCCACACGTTACTTTAATGCGTATGCACTCATGAATGCGCGCGGCATTTACGAAGGCTTGCGCAAGGCTGATCCGGATAAGCGGGTATTTATTTTTACGCGATCAGCATACGCAGGTTCGCAGCGTTATGCAGCGGCAACCTGGAGCGGGGATATTGCCGCCAACTGGCAGGACTTCCGGTCGCAGATTCCTGCAGGTCTTAACTTTTCACTCTCCGGTATCCCGTACTGGACAACCGACATCGGGGGCTTCTCTGTTGAACGAAAAAACGAAACCGCTACAGGGGAAGATTTGGAAAACTGGCGCGAGCTAAACACGCGCTGGTTCCAGTTCGGAGCGTTCAATCCACTCCATCGCGTCCATGGACAGTATCCGTTCCGCGAAGTATTCAACATCGCCCCCGAAGATCATGCCGCCTATAAATCCATTGTATACTACAACAAGCTTCGCTATCGCTTAATGCCGTACATCTATTCGCTGGCCGGTAAAACGTATTTCGATGACTACACCATGATGCGCGCGTTGGTAATGGATTTTCCGAATGATCAGAATGTGCTGAACATCGGCAATGAGTTCATGTTTGGTTCATCCATTCTGGTTGCACCCGTTACCGAATACAAAGTCCGCACCTGGAACGTTTACCTGCCGGCCAGTGAAGGCGGATGGTATGATTTTCATACCGGAATATTTTATGAAGGCGGTGAACAAATCCAGGCGGATGCTCCACTTGAGACCATGCCGGTATTTGTAAGAGCAGGCGCGATTGTTCCAACCGGACCAGAAGTTCAATACACGGCCGAGAAAAAGGCAGACCCGCTTACACTCTATGTATATGCCGGAGCTGACGGCTATTTTGAATTATATGAAGATGAGGAATTAACCTATGGTTACCAGCAGGGCAGGTACACACGCATCCCGTTCCGGTACGATGATGCAACGGGTAACCTGGTCATTGGTGAGCGCACCGGTAATTATCCGGGTGTATTAACCGAAAGAAAGTTTCAAATAGTTTGGGTTAGTAAAGATCAGCCTGTCGGGATTGGCTTAACGGCCACTCCTGACCAGGTTGTTCACTATACCGGCAAACCCATTACCCTAAACCGAAACAAAAAACTCTTAACCAATAACTAAACCTAAAAATAAACTATAACCTATGAAAAAGATCTACCAACGATTTTGGATCGTTTCCCTGGTGCTGCTGCTGGCAGGCAGTTACGCGCGTGCGCAGTCGCAGACTGTTACCGGAACGATTAAAGATAAAGGCGGCAATACATTGCCGGGGGTGAGTATCGTGATCAAAGGAACAAACTTTGGAACTACCACAGACGGGGACGGTAACTATTCCGTTAGCGCCTTACCGGGAAGCGTGCTGGTGGCTTCTTTTATCGGCTACAAAACCGTGGAAATACCCGTGGGCAATGAGTCGGTAATAAATGTCTCCATGGAAGATGACCTCAACACGCTGGATGAAGTTGTAGTTGTTGGATATGGCGAACAGAAAAAGAAGCTGATTACCGGGGCCAATACACAGGTTTCAGGTGAAATCCTGCAGCGGCAAAACCAGCTTAATCCGTTACAATCGCTGCAAGGACAGGTTCCGGGTGTAAACATAACGTCAACCTCAGGTCAGCCGGGTTCTGATCTGAAAGTGACAATCCGGGGTATGGGCACAATTGGAAATGCAAGCCCGCTGTATGTGATTGACGGAATTCCGGGCGGTGACATCACGGTAATTAATCCAAGCGATATTGTTGCAATCGACTTTTTAAAGGATGCTGCATCGGCAGCCATTTATGGTGCCCAGGCCGCCAACGGTGTTGTGCTGGTGACCACGCGCTCAGGCCGGAAAGGGAAAGGCCAGGTTACATTCGATATGTATACAGGCTGGCAGAGTGTGCCGCGCAAAGTGGATTTATTAAACGCGGAAGAGTATAAAGTGATCATGAACGAGCAGGCGCTTAATTCAGGCGCTGCTCCGATTGACTTTGCTTCTATGGATGGCCTTGCAGATACCAGGTGGATGGATCACATGCTTCAGGACAATGCGCGCATCAGCAATTACAGCCTGGGTTTTACCGGAGGCTCAGAAACTTCGATGTATTCACTGTCCTTCAATTACATTGATCAGGAAGGTATTGTGGGAGGGAAAGACGTTTCTTACTACGAACGATACGGGGCGCGTCTGAATTCCGAACATAAATTGTATGGCGATTTCCTGAAAGTCGGACAGCACCTGAATTTTAACTTCATTAAGAATAACGGTATCAATGTTGGTAACCAGTATAATAATACGTTGCGCAGTGCATACATAACCTCACCGCTTTCACCGGTATACAGCGATAATAATATTTTTGATTCGCCTTACAACGATACCTCAAATTCACCCTGGTTCAATGGAGACGGAAACCCATACGGTTCAATGATGACAAACAGCAATAACAAAAATATTGCCCAACGCATGCTGGCTGATATTTATGCCGAACTGGAGCCAGTGAAAAACCTGAAGATTAAATCGACTGTGGGTTTTAATTATTATGCTTCAGGCTATCGCAGTTATTCCCCGCTCTATAAATTCTCGGTTTACGCATTTAATACCGATCACACAACCACCAGCCAAAGCATGAGCAGCGGGAATACCTTAACCTTTATCAACACCGCTACCTACGACTTTACGCTTGCTGAAAATCACGCACTGTCGGTTATGGCGGGTATGGAGGCACAGCGAGCATCAGGTACGAGTTTGTCGGGCTCAAACTGGAACCTGCTCTCACAGTTCAATGACTTTTCGCACGCTTACCTGAGCAACACAACCGGGCAGGCTCATTTAGATGCGGATGGAAATGTGGTCGAAACCCGCGTTGTAGGTGGCGGCCCCTCGAACGATTACCGAAGAGCTTCTTATTTTGGCAGGCTCGCCTATAACTTTAAAGAGAAGTATATTGTCAATGTCACGTTACGCAAAGATGGTTCGTCAAAATTTGCAGCGGGCAATCAGTGGGGAACGTTTCCATCGGTTTCGGCCGGCTGGATTCTGAGCAACGAAGATTTCTATTCAAACTCAGGCCTGACCAATACCCTTGGCTTCTTTAAATTTCGCGCAAGCTGGGGACAGGTGGGTAATCAGAACATTGATGATTTTATTTTTGCAGCGCCCATCAACACCTCTACCAACTTTTCAGGCAGCAACCCGGCAGCGTTTTACACCTTTGGTACCAGCAACCTGAATGTTCCCGGTGCATATCCCAGCCGGTTATCTAACCCCGACCTGACATGGGAAACCTCCGAGCAAACAAACATTGGCTTTGACGCTGGCTTACTGAACAGCCGCCTCAATGTGGCCTTTGATTTTTACGTTAAAACAACAAAAGACTGGCTCGTAACACCACCCATCCTCGCTACGGCCGGAGCAGGCGCCCCCGTTATTAATGGCGGCAGCGTGAAGAATACGGGTGTTGAGCTTGGGCTTAACTGGAACGATAAAATCGGTGAGGTTAATTACCGTGTGGGTGTGAATGGCGCCTACAACAAAAACGTGGTGGGACGGATTCCAACCGAAGACGGAATCATTCATGGCCAGACCAACATGCTCTACGATAACTCAGAAGAATTCTACCGCGCACAGAATGGCTATGCGATCGGCTACTTCTGGGGCTACCAAACGGATGGCTTATTCCAAACGCAGGATGAAATTGATCAATGGCTGGAAGATGATAAAGCCGTTCTTCAGCCTGACGTAAAACCGGGAGACGTAAAGTATGTGGATAGAAACGGAGACGGGTTTATTACCAATGCAGATAAGACAGACCTGGGCAACGGGATGCCGAAAGTAACAATCGGATTTAACTTCGGAGTGGACTACAAGGGCTTTGATTTTTCATTGAATGCTTTTGGAGCCATCGGAAACAAAATTGTACAGTCGTACCGCAATCACTCCAATAAGCAGGCCAACTACACGTCTGCCATATTGGATCGCTGGACAGGTGAAGGCACATCCAACAGCATGCCGCGCGTTACCGAAACCAATATCAACTGGCAATTCTCTGATTTATATATTCATGATGGTAGTTTCCTGCGTATCTCCAACATTTCATTGGGATACGACTTCTCAAGACTAATTCAGTGGGAAACCCTGAGTCAGTTCAGGGTTTATGTTCAGGCCCAAAACCTGTTAACGTTTACGAAGTATGACGGTATGGATCCGGAAATCGGGTATGGTACAGATGGCTGGGTTTCCGGGGTTGACCTGGGCTATTACCCGCGTCCGCGCATAATAATGGTCGGTGCAAATATTAAATTCTAAGAAGAAGCGATATGAAAAAGATACTATACATAGTAACAGTAGGCGTTGCGCTTACCTTTACTGCCTGCATGGATGATTTCCTGGAGGTGGAGCCGATGACAAATGTTCTGGATAATAATTTCTATAAAACTCCTGCAGATGCCGAAATGGCATTGATCGGTTGCTACGATGGATACCAAAGAACATCTTCGAACGGAAACCAGGCGTTTTATGTAACGTCTGAAGTTTTATCCGATAATACCTTTGGCGGAACCGGCCACACCGATGGCCGGGCGTACCAGGTGCTCGACCGGTTTGATAAAGGCCAGTCGCTTTCTGATAATAATATATTTAATGGTACGTGGGCAGATTATTATGCAGCGATTTTCCGGTGCAATACCCTGCTCACCCGCATTGAGGGAGTGAACTTTAATGGCGATGATGTTGCGAAAAATCGCATTACAGGTGAGGCCCGGTTCCTGCGCGCAATTTTGTACTTTGACCTCGTGCGGTTGTTCGAACGCATCCCGTTGCTGATAGAGCCCACTACTGCAAATGTTCCTCAGTCGGAGGCGGTTGATACCTATAAACTCATTGCTGAAGACTTGAAATTTGCGGCTGCAAATATTCCGGCTAATGCGTACCCAAAAGCGAATGCAGCGCAAAACGATGGCCGTGTAACTTCCTATGCTGCAAAAGCATTGCTTGCGCGCGTGTACTTATTCTATACCGGGTACTATAGTGCTGATGATCTCGGGGTTACCCGCGCAGAAGTGCTTGCCGGACTGGAGGATGTGATTGCCAGCAATGAATTTGCGCTGGTGAATGAATTCAAATCGCTTTGGCCCGCTGCCAGCTATGTGCCCGCAGTCGGCAATGAACTCGATCGCAGCGCGTATGCAGGCGAAGGCAACAGTGAAGTTGTTTTTGCACAAAAGTTCAACAGCACCCAGGATTATAACGGAAACGTGGATGGAAACCGCTGGCTGGTAATGATGGGGCTACGTAATACCGATGCTTCACCGTATGGAAGAGGCTGGGGTGCCTGCACTGTGAATCCACGATTGGTAGCGGAATTTTCTAATGATGATGAGCGCAAAGTCGCTTCGATTATCGATATAGAAGGAGAAAATATCACAACGTTTGATATGAACGATCAGCGTGAGTATACCGGGTATACCAATAAAAAATATTCTCCTACTTCGTTACCGGATGGTACATCCAATACCGGAGGAGGCAACGATTTCCAGATTTCGCAGGATCAGGATTTTATTGTGATCCGGTATGCAGATGTATTGCTGATGGCGGCTGAGATGGGCGCGGCTAATGCTCAGGCATATTATGATGAAGTGCGCCTGCGTGCTGGGTTAACAAGTCGGGCTGCAAACGTTGTAAATATCCTGGAAGAGCGTAAATTTGAGTTTGCGTTTGAGGGTCTGCGATATTGGGATTTATTGCGTCAAGGGTTAGGCACAGCTGCTGCAACCATTGCGCAAACTGAGGATGTACTCAGTGGAAATGTAAGTGATCAGGTAGTTATTACGGAAGCAAAAATCCTTGAAACCAAGGGCTTTATGCAAATTCCTAATACACAAATCACATTGTCAAATGGCGTATTGATTCAAAACCCAGGTTGGGAATAACGACTAATGATAAAGACTATGAACAAACTATTGAAAGTATTTACGGTATTACTGGTTGGATTAATAGGATATGCCTGTAGTCCGGAAGAATATGAGTTAGCCAATCGCGATGTTGATTCCGGTGAACTCGTGGAAGGAATTGCGTTCAGCATCGAACACGATGCGGATAATCCTAATATTGTGCACCTCACAAGCTTAATGGATAAGCGCTTCACACCATTGTGGGATCATCCGCAAGGCAGAAGCCAGGCGCAAAAAGTAACCTTAAAAATTGCTTTCCCGGGAACATACACCGTAAAATTCGGAGTACAGACGCGTGGAGGCGCGGTGTTTGGTGAAGGCACAACCTTTACCATTGACGATTTCCATGCGCCCTTTGTGGAAAATGAATTGTGGAAATTAATTTCAGGGGGTGTTGGCAATGAAAAAACCTGGTACCTCGATCTGGATGCCAATGCAGTAAGCCGGAATTTCCTGGGCCCGTTATATTTTTACGGAACCAACAACGGCTGGCTGGGCGCTTGTATGCTGGAGGGTGGAGATTGCTGGAATTGGAATCCTGATTACGAAGGCAATTCCTGGTTGATGACCGCTGCTGATTTTGGATCGATGACGTTTGATCTGAAAGGGGCAGCTAATGTGACCGTAACGCATCATACAATCCCGGGCCGGGGAACGGAAACCGGAACCTACCAGCTTGATGCCGATGCAAAGACCATGAGACTAACGGATGCAAGTCCATTACATGATAGTGGTCGCGATGGCCAAGTAATTGACTGGGGAAATATTACAATTCTTTCCCTTACAGAAGATTTTATGCAACTCGCTGTTTTGCGTGATCCGGTTTTGTCGGGAGAAGGCGCGTGCTTGCTGGTGTATAATTATATCAGCAAAGATTATTATGACAACTGGGTGCCGGGCGAGGTTGTAGAACCTGAACCTCCGTACAGCGGAAATCCAAACGAAGACCTGACCACTTCGGTAACTACAAAAAAGAAATGGACACTTTCGCTCAATACCCCCTACAACTGGGCCGGATTGGATGGTGCATTTTTAAATAACTGGAACAGTCCAGCGGATTATAACGCAACTGGCTGGGCTCCGTATGATGCCTCCCTGATTGCAAACATTTCACTTACACTGGATAAGACAGGTCCAACAGCAGGAAACTATGAGTTTACCGATGGTGGGGGTAATATCATTGACGGAAGCTATACGATCGATGCTACGAATCATATCGTGTTTGACCAGGCGATCTCTATAAATGCTTCAGGATGGGTGAACCTCGAAACTACTTCTGAACACAAACTGCGCCTCATCCGAACGGATGTAGACGCCTTAGGTAACATTTCAAAAATGTGGCTGGGTAAACGCGACCCGACTAAGCCTGAATATCAGGTATTCGGATTTGAACCTGTAGCGGCTGGCCCGGTTGATCCAATGGCTGCCTGGAAATCAGCACTTGTAGGAAAAACATTCACACATGACGTCAACTACTTTGCTGATTGGGTTGGGCTTGACTGGACAGGCGGCTGGACAGGAAATGGAAGCGCATTGTTTACCACACCTGACTTTGTTGCGCAAAGCTGGTTCTGGAATCAGGCTGCACGTGATGCCGCTGTGGCTTCATCTGTTTCGTTCTACCTTGAAGGTGGTAATATAAAAGCAAATGCAATTGATAATGGCGTTGCTAAAAACGGAATCGATGTGATGATCGATACGGAAGAAGGAACGATTACATTTTCACAAGCGCCTTTAACGTACACATGGATATATACAAACAATGATACAGGCAAGGGGCCGTGGATCGTGGGAAGCCGCGATGGCGCCAACCTGGCCAACATTCCTGCAAAAGGATTGTATCTGGGTTTTGTGAGCGGAGCAACCGAGATTACCATGGTTCATTGGGTATTGCAGTAGTAGTTTTAATAACATAGTTTTTTATTAAGAGGATGCTTAAGGGCATCCTCATTTTTAACTGATCGCGATGAATAAGGTTAGCAGGCTTCTGTTTTTTGTATTGTGTTTGGTGCTGGTAATTTCGGTGGTCGCCTCATCCTGTTCGGGTGAAGATCCGGCTCCCGATCCCGAACTGATACTCTCAACAGAAACGCTTGTGTTCTCAAATTCCGGGGAAACAAAGTTCTTTCACCTTAAATCAAACCAGGACTGGAAACTGACAAGCTCCGAAAGCTGGCTTACATTCTCCGCTGAAAGCGGAAGCAAAGGGACGATCAAAATAGATGTCACCGCTGCTGCCAATGCATTAACTGAGCAACGGACGGCCACCATAACTGCTAAGGTGGGCTCCCTTACCAAAACGATTACCGTAACCCAGACCGCATCGAGTATACTTACCATCATTCAAAAAGAATTTAATGTTGCTGTGGAGGGCGATGAGATTACCGTAACCATACAAAGCTCGGGCACATTTTCCATTGCCATTGCCGAGGATTGGGTTGTTCCCATAGCCGCAAGCGGTACTGCCTCGGTTACGTTCAAGGTCATTGCTAATCCTTCGATGCTTACACGCCAAAACAGCGTCATCTTCAGGCTAAATGAGCTTATGCAGGAGGTTACGGTATCACAAGCCGGGCATGAACTTACGATTGCTGCCGATAACGCAGGCATGAGCGATAATGCGATGCCGCTTGCGGCAAAAATGGGCCTCGGCTGGAACCTCGGAAATTCATTAGAAGCCACCAGCGGTCCCAACACCGCTGGGGTTTATACAGCGGGCGAAACGTTATGGGGCAATCCGCTAACTACGCAAGCCTTAATGAATGGCGTGAAGGCAGCCGGGTTTAATACAGTTCGTATTCCGTGCGCATGGAGCGGTTACATTGTCGATCAAACTACCTATAAAATCAGCGATGCCTGGCTGACACGGGTACGTGAAGTCGTTGATTATTGCGTGAGTAACGATATGTATGCAATCATCAATATCCATTGGGATGGCGGCTGGCTGGAAAATAATCCGACTTTCGCGGCACAGGTTGAGGTAAATAAAAAGCAAAAGGCATTGTGGGAACAGATTGCTGTTGCCTTCAGAAACTATAACGAGCACGTGCTCTTTGCCGGAACCAACGAAGTGCATTACGACTACGGCAATCCCACTACCGAACACATTACGGTGCAGCTATCTTATTTACAAACTTTTGTTAATGCAGTCCGATCAACCGGAGGAAAGAATACGTATCGTAATTTGATTGTGCAGGGTTACAATACCAACATCGGGCATACGGATGCATACTTTACAATGCCAACCGATCCCACCAGCGGCCGTATGATGGCTGAAGTTCATTTTTATGATCCGTTTGATTTTACCCTGGATGCTACAAGCACCAAATATTACTGGGGAGCAGATTTTGCCGGCCTCGGAAACACATCCACGTGGGGCCAGGAAGCCTGGGTGGATAGCGAGTTTGCCAAAATGAAAACAAAATTTGTTGACAACAACATTCCGGTTATCCTCGGAGAATACGGAGCCATGCTGCGTTCGTCCCTCACCGGGCAAACGTTAACTAACCATCTTGCTTCGCGCAGCCACTACCTCAACTATGTAACGAAGAAAGCGCTGGATAACGGTATCGTACCGGTGTATTGGGATAACGGCCCTATGGGTAATAACAGCTCCGGATTGTTTAACCGAAACACAGGTGCGGTTGCTGATGCGGTTGCTGTTCAGGCTATCACCTCCGCACTCGATTAATCCTTCATCATGAAGTCTGTAAAACTTACTTCAATATGCTTCGCATTTGCAGCATGCGCAGTGGTTGCCTGCACGGAAAAGCCCACCCGAACAATTGATTTGTTTGATAACGACTGGAAGTTTTCGCTAACAGCCGATTCAACAGCAATTAATCCAGCCTTTGCGGATACGGACTGGCGTGCGCTTAATCTCCCGCACGACTGGAGTGTGGAAGGAACATTTGATGAAAACAATCCTTCCGGAACAGGTGGCGGTGCATTGCCGGGTGGCATTGGCTGGTACCGGAAATCGTTCATAACCCCTGAATCGTATAAAGACAAAAAAATATTTATTGAATTTGACGGAGTTTACCGGAACAGTGATGTCTGGATTAATGGTATCCATCTCGGCTATCGGCCGAACGGTTATATTTCATTCCGGTATGAGTTAACACCCTATTTAAAAACCGATGGCACAGCGAATGTACTGGTGGTAAAGGCAGATAATTCAAAACAACCAAATTCACGGTGGTATTCAGGTTCTGGCATTTATCGTCATGTTAGGCTGGTTGCAGTGAATCCGGTTCACATTAGTCAGTGGGGAACGTACATTACTACTCCGGATGTTACTGCGGAATCTGCAACCGTTCAGCTTGAGACAGCCATTCGCAATACCAGTAATCAATCCATACAAGTTGTTGTTAAAACAGCGATTATTGACCCTTCCGGAAAAAAGATTGCTGAAAGTAAATCCGAGTCGAAAGAAATGGCTGCCAATAATTCAGGCAACGCAAATCAGAATTTTTCAATTGCCATGCCTTTATTGTGGTCAGTAGAAGGTCCGAATCTTTATAAATCCATTACACAACTTATCGTGGATAACGAAGTTGTGGATGAATACGAAACAACTTTTGGAATCCGGTTCTTCGACTTTGATGCGAATACCGGTTTTTCGCTTAATGGTAAGCCGCTGAAAATATTAGGCGTGTGCCTGCATCACGATCTGGGTGCGTTAGGAGCTGCTGTGAATACGCGAGCGATTCAACGTCAACTTGAAATTATGCAGGGCATGGGTGTGAATGCGATTCGCACATCCCATAACCCTCCCACGCCTGAGTTGCTTGATCTGTGTGATCAAATGGGTTTCCTTGTGATGGACGAAATGTTCGACATGTGGAAACTTAAAAAGATGGAGTTTGACTATGGTTTGGATTGGGACGCGTGGCACAAAAAAGATTTGCAGGATTTTATCCTGCGCGACCGCAACCACCCGAGTGTTTTTGTATGGAGCATCGGAAATGAAATTATCGAACAATATAATCCAGCCGACAGCTCAGGGAGTGTGATTGCGCGTGAACTAAAGTCACTCGTCCGCGAACTGGACTCAACACGCCCGGTAACGGCTGCCAATAATCATCCGTATGCATCGAACCCGATTATCCGGTCGGATGCGCTTGAACTGATCGGATACAATTACCATCACGAAATGTATGAGAAGTTCCCGGCTGATTTTCCGGGCAAAAAATTTATTGCAACCGAAACAACATCAGCGCTGGCCACCCGCGGCCATTACGATATGCCTTCCGACAGCATCCGCAGGTGGCCCATTGCCTGGGATAAACCTTTTGTGGAGGGCAATCCCGACAACACGGTTTCGGCTTATGATAATGTAAGCGCTCCGTGGGGCTCAACGCACGAAGAAACCTGGAAGGTTGTTAAGAAGCATCCGCACATCAGCGGTATGTTCATCTGGACCGGTTTTGATTACCTGGGAGAACCAACACCGTATGGCTGGCCATCGCGCAGTTCGTATTTCGGGGTTGTCGATCTGGCAGGCTTTCCGAAAGATGTATACTATATGTATAAAAGCGAATGGACCAATACACCTGTTTTGCATGTGTTTCCGCATTGGAATTGGAGTGAAGGACAACTTGTGGATGTGTGGGCGTATTATAATCAAGCAGATGAAGTAGAGTTATTTCTTAATGGTAAATCATTAGGAGCGAAGAAAAAGTTCAACGATGATCTTCATGTTCAATGGCGGGTTTCGTTTGAAGCGGGGACGTTAAAGGCAGTATCGCGCAAAGCGGGTAAAGAAGTTCTGGTAAAAGAAGTGAAAACAGCCGGGAAGCCTGCTAACATTACCCTGGAGGCTGACAGAAGCGCCATCACTGCCGATGGAAAGGATTTGTCCTTTATTACTATAAAAATTACGGATGACGCAGGCAATCTTGTGCCGTACGCTGATAATCTTATAACGTTTGATTTGAAAGGGGAGGGCTTTATCGCTGCGGTGGATAATGGAAATCCTGTAAGTCATGAATCGTTTCGTGGAAATTCCAGAAAAGCGTTTAATGGATTGGCGCTGCTCATTATCCAATCAACAACTAAAAAAGGACAAGTAGAAATAACAGCTTCCTCCACGGGGTTGACAGTGGGTAAGATTTCGGTTATTGTTAACTAGTGAAATATTGAATCGGTTTTGTTGTAATATTTCTTTATTCATGAGTGCGCTGCTGCTTTGTGCGTGTGCTGCTGCGCAGGATAAAAAGGATCTTACGCTTTGGTATGATAAACCTGCATCCGAATGGAGCCAGGCGCTTCCCCTTGGCAACGGCAGGTTAGGGGCAATGGTCTTTGGCGGGGTTAATCAGGAGCGAATTCAGTTGAACGAAGAATCAGTTTGGACCGGCAAGCCTTCAGATTTTGTAAATCCCGGAGCAAAAGAAGCATTGCCCGTGATCCGCAAACTCTTGTTTGAAGGCCAGTATGCCGAAGCGCAAAAACTTGCGCAGGAAAAAATGATGGGCGATAAGAAGGTACATAGTACGTATCAAACGTTGGGCGACCTTTATCTTAATTTTGAATCTCCTTCTTCGACTGTAGAGTCATATCATCGCACACTTGATCTTGAAACCGCTGTTGCAACAGTACAGTATAAGGCTGGCAACATTAACTATGCACGGGAATATTTTTCAAGCGCGCCTGACCAGGCTGTTGTTATTCGCCTGACGGCAAGTGAAGCGGCTTCGTTATCGTTTAGGGTAAAGCTTTCCCGTCCGGGGAATAAAGCAACCTTCACATTTAAAGATAATGAGATTATCATGCACGAACATGTGGGTGATGGAGTGGGTGTTCATGTTGTTGCCCGGATGAAGATAATCAATGAAGGAGGAAATATTTCTTATACCGATAGCTTGTTTCGGATCGATAAGGCGAATGCAGTAACTATTTTGATAACGGCTGCAACAGATTACAATGGAACCGATCCTGACAGTATTTCTCAGGTTCAACTTAAGGACGCGGACGCCAAATCGTATGAAGCGCTTAAAAGCAATCACATAAAAGATTACCAGCATTATTTTAAACGTGTAGATTTCTACCTGGCAACAAACATTAACAATAATCTTCCCACCGATGAGCGTCTTGCTGCATTTAAAAATGGAAACAACGATGCCGGGTTGCTTGCGTTGTATTATCAGTTCGGAAGGTATTTGTTGATCAGCAGTTCACGCCCGGGCGGACTGCCTGCAAATTTACAAGGTATTTGGGCCGATGGCTTAAACCCGCCCTGGGATGCAGATTATCATATCAACATCAACATTCAGATGAATTATTGGCTGTCCGAAACAACAAACCTTTCGGAACTGCACGAACCGTTTTTGGATTTTATCGATGCGATGCGACCCGATGGACGCAAAACCGCCCGCGATATGTATGGTGTTAACGGAACAGTTGCACATTTTACAACAGACCCCTGGCATTTCACCGAACCGTACGGAGAAACGCAATGGGCCATGTGGCCTATGGGGATGGCCTGGTGTGCACAACACTATTGGGAGCATTATCTTTTTGCTGGCGATAAAACCTATCTCGAAAAGAAAGGATACCCCGTGATGAAGGAAGCTGCTGAGTTCTGCATGAACTTTCTCGTTGAAAATCCAAAGACTAAAAAACTGGTATCGGGTCCATCCATTTCTCCGGAGAACACTTTTAAAACAAATGATGGTGCAATTGCAACTATGGTTATGGGTCCTACAATGGATCACATGATCATGCGTGATCTTTTCAGGAATACGATTGAAGCCGGTAAAATTTTGAAGAAGGATGAAGCATTCCGGAAAAAGCTTGAGCAGACATTATCCCGATTAACCTCAACGGCAATCGGCAGGGATGGCCGCATTATGGAATGGACGGAAGAGTTTGAAGAACCTGAGCCAGGGCATCGTCACATTTCACACTTGTTTGGGCTGCATCCGGGAAGAGAAATTACAACCCGTACTCCGGCATTGATGCATGCTGCGCGTAAAACAATTGACCATCGCGTGTCGCATGGCGGTGGACATACCGGCTGGAGCAGGGCCTGGATCATTAATTTTTTTGCGCGACTGCATGAGGGCAACGCAGCACATGAAAACCTGACAGCCTTGCTGTCCAAATCAACATTGCCTAACCTGTTTGATAATCATCCGCCTTTTCAGATTGATGGCAACTTTGGCGCTACAGCTGGAATAACGGAAATGTTATTGCAAAGTCATGCGAATGAACTTTCACTTTTACCCGCGCTGCCATCGGCATGGCCAACCGGGCATGTTCATGGAATTTGTGCGCGTGGGGGATTTGTAGTTGATATAGACTGGGAAAACGGAGAGCTGAAATCTGTTCGGGTGCTTTCTAAATTGGGTAATGCCGTTGTGCTGCGGTATGGTAAAATTGTAGTGAAGCTCAGAACCGATAGCAATAAGGAATATCTTTTTGATAAAGCATTACGCCAGCATAAGTAACTTAACGAGAGGCATTTTAACATACAGAACACGCAAAACCTCTCTGCCGTCAGGCAGGATTTTGGAGACTCCCCGTTCCTGAGAATGACCAGAATATTTTTGAGATAGCTTCTAATCCTTACATTTTATTATGGTAAGCACTGCAACGCATTTTTTATCTTCATTTATTTGTAAATTTTAGCGGTCGTTTTAAACACGGTAGCATGAAAAGACTTTTTTTTCTTTCCCTCTTCTTCTCTTTTGCGGCTGCACTTAATGCGCAGGTGAAGCTCCCGCATATTTTCGGAAACAATATGGTACTTCAGCGTAATAAGCCGATCGCGGTCTGGGGTTGGGCAAACGCCAAAGAAAAGATCCGGGTTCAATTTCATGACCAGCAAAAGACCGCTGTGGCTGATAAAAACGGCAAATGGAAAGTAAGCTTAGATTCGGAAAAGGCTGGCGGACCATACCAGTTGGTTGTTTCGGGTAAGAATTCCATAACGTTAAAAAATATTCTGGTAGGAGAGGTATGGGTTTGTTCCGGCCAGTCCAATATGGAATGGCCCCTGCGCGCTACCGATCATGCCGAACAGGAAATTGCGCAAGCGGATTATCCGAATATCCGGCACATCAAAATTCCCAATGTTGTTGCGTCAACACCAAACGATGACATTTCATCCGGAGAATGGGAAATCTGCAGCCCCCAAACTGTTTCTAATTTCACAGCCATTGGATATTATTTTGCGAAAAAACTTGCAGGGGATATGAATGTCCCGGTTGGGCTTATCAACGCAACCTGGGGCGGAACACATGTTGAAACCTGGATAAGCCGCGAAGCTTTTGAAGGCAGTGATGAATTTAAGGCGATGATCGCCTCCCTGCCGGCAGCTAATGTGGAAGAGCTTAATAAAAAGCGCAAGGAAGAACTCATGCGTAACGTTGAGGCTGTTCAGAAAAATCTGAACGAGCCGATGGAAGAAATAGCGAAATGGAAATTGCCGGATTATAATGATGCACACTGGGCGGAAATGAGCGTTCCGGCATTATGGGAAACGCAGTCGCTGGCGGGTGTTGACGGAGTTATTTGGTTTCGAAAAACTTTCATCCTCAAACCTGATGAAGCAGGCCTGGCGGCTACGCTCGAACTGGCCATGATTGATGATTCCGATGAAACGTATGTAAACGGGGTTAAGGTTGGTGGCCTGCAAGCTGAGTATAATACTCCCCGGGTGTATGCAATTCCCCCTGCATTATTAAAAGCCGGAAACAACATTATCTCGGTCCGCATTACCGATACGGGCGGTGGCGGAGGTATTTATGGTAATCCTGAACATGTAAAACTGGTTCTTCCCAACCGAACCGAATCGTTGGTGGGTAAGTGGAAACTCAGGATCGAAAAACTTTTACATACGGGTGGCATTGGCCCTAACGATTATCCAACGCTTCTGTTTAATGCGATGATAAACCCGATTATTCCGTATTCGTTTCAGGGCGTTATCTGGTACCAGGGCGAATCAAATGCCGGACGGGCATATCAATATCGCAAGGCTTTCCCGCTGATGATCACCGATTGGCGCAAGCGATGGGGGCAGGGAGAGTTTCCTTTTTACTTTGTACAACTATCAAGTTTCAATGCAAACAACGGCACCAGCAATGCCGGCAGTACGTGGGCAGAGTTGCGGGAGGCACAGGCGAAAACACTATCACTTCCTAAAACCGGCATGGCGGTAACAACCGATATCGGGGAATCAAATGATATTCATCCCCGGAATAAAAAAGATGTCGGGTATCGTCTTGCGGCCATTGCTTTGAATGATACATATGGCCGGAAGATCGTATCCGGAGGGCCATCGTATGCGTCCTTAACCATCAGCGGGGCACAGGCTGTCGTCACGTTTAGTAATGGCGGCAGTGAACTGACAACACCGGATAAATACGGATACCTGCGGGGATTTGAAATTGCAGGCGGTGATAAGAAGTTTTATCCGGCACAGGCTTTTATTAAAAACGGTCAGGTGGTTGTACAACACGAGCAGGTTACAAAGCCCGTTGCAGTTAGGTACAATTGGGCTGATGATGCGATGGAAGGTAATCTGTTTAATAAAGAGGGCCTTCCGGCAGAGCCTTTCCGGACGGATGAATGGAAAGGAGTAACCGAATCGGTGAAAGTTAGTTTTAACTGATGAGGGTTTAACTGTTACTGCCGCCTATCATTAAACAAAAAAAGATAAAGCCCGAAACTTTTAAGTTTCGGGCTTTTGTGTGGAGTCGGAGGGAATTGAACCCTCGTCCAGAGAAGATCAAACAACAGATTCTACATGCTTAGTTGACTTTGGTTTTCGGGAACCGGAAGGCAGGCAACAGCCTAACCAACTCCTTAGTTACTGAGTCTTAGCCGTGCTTAGCAACATCGCACGGAGCAGTCCTTTCAATCGACACCGCTATACCAGTTCCAGCAGAACATAAGAACTGAGCGATGATGGCTTTCCCGCGCTTCGCGGGACGAGGCTAACCTAACGTTATGTCAGATTAAGCAGCCATGGCGTAAGTATTTTCGCCACGTAAATTGTGAGAGCAGTGTTCAAGGCTCTACCCTCATGAGCCTGCATGCTGGCCTGCGGCATAACACATCCTGTCAAAACCGGTCGACCCCCTTATTTCAATTAGAAACAGGATTACAAATATAGTGCTTAAAAAGTTCTCGGATCCGGAACCACGAATTGCCGATTGCCAATTGCGAATTGAATTCCCTCCAAATGTACGGCTAAAATAGTTCTTTGTCAGATTTGGCACGAATTGTCAATTGTTCATTGTTAATTGTCCATTGAAAATTATCTTGCGGCAGATGGAGAATTTTGTTGTATCGGCACGGAAATACCGCCCTACGGGCTTTGACGAAGTGGTCGGCCAGGAGCACATTACCACAACGCTTAAAAATGCCATTGATAACAACAAGCTTGCGCAGGCCTTGCTTTTTTGCGGTCCGCGGGGAGTGGGTAAAACTACCTGCGCACGGATTGTAGCCCGGCTCATCAACGGCTTCGAAGAAAAAGCCGAAACCAATTCCCTCAATATTTTTGAACTGGATGCTGCTTCCAACAATTCGGTTGAGGACATCCGGAACCTGATCGACCAGGTGCGCTACCCGCCCCAGTTCGGAAAGTTTAAGGTCTATATTATAGACGAGGTTCACATGCTCTCAAACGCGGCTTTTAACGCATTCCTGAAAACACTGGAGGAACCGCCATCCTACGCAATCTTTATCCTGGCGACAACGGAGAAGCACAAGGTTATTCCAACCATTCTTTCACGCTGCCAGATTTTTGATTTCAACCGCATCCAGATTTCGGATATCGCGAAGCATTTGGGTGTGATCGCGAAGCAGGAAAAAATAAAAGCAGAAGACGAAGCACTCCACCTGATCGCGCAAAAAGCAGACGGTGCGTTACGCGATGCGCTTTCCATCTTCGACCTGATGGTAACGTATTCAGCCGGCAAGCCGATCACATTCAAGAATGTGCTGGCGAATCTGCACATCCTCGACTACGATTATTATTTCGATGTGGTAGATGCCTTACTCTCGCAGAATCATACACAGCCGTTGGTGCTGTTCGATGAAGTGCTGCGCAAAGGGTTTGACGGACATAATTTCATTGTCGGGTTGTCGGAACACCTGCGTAATCTGCTGGTATCACAGGATGCCCGCACAACGGAACTAATGGAAGTGCCGGACAGCGTTCGTAAAAAATATGCGCAGCAGGCTATGGCTGCATCGCCTTCGCTGCTGCTATCGTGGCTGAACATGGCAGGGCAGTGCGATATTAATTATAAAGCCAGTAAGAACCAGCGCCTGCTGGTGGAGCTTGCGCTGATGAAGATGGCGCACGTTCAGGCCGTGTTTGAACCGGGGCAACTGGTAACTGCGGAGACTTCTCCGGCAGTAAAAAAAAAAGTGACCGCGTAACACCCTCCAAACCGGAAGCGGAGCCTGAAGCTGAGCTTACTCCCAATCTTGTGGAAGAACCTGAGGAAGATTTCTCTTCTCCTGTCCCTGAACCTGTAAAAAACCCTGAGCCTGAAATTAAACCGGATACGGAACCTGTCAGGCAGGTTAAAACAAGTACGCCAAAAATTTCAGATCTTAAATCGGTATTAAAAGGCGGAGTAAAAAAAGAAATAACGGGTCCGGTCGGGGAGAAACAAAGCAATAAAGCCTTTACGGAGGAGCAACTGAAAGAAACCTGGCAGGCCTTTGCGGAAAAGAAAAAGGTGTACCAGGCAACCTATCACTTGCTGAGCCAGGGATTTGAATTTCAGGGTAACAAAGTGATTGTTCACCTGCATAATCATTTCCAGGAAACGCTGCTGGATGAGATCAGGCTTGACCTGTTAACATTCCTTCGCGAGAAGCTGGGCAACGACACCATTCAGCTGGCAGGCGAAATCAAAACCGTTGCGGACGATAAAAAAGTGCTGTATACCAACCGTGAAAA
>CAZIGG010000015.1:30532-39588 GCA_964538575.1 uncultured Roseivirgaceae bacterium | reverse complement strand
TCTGTTTCTTCCGGCTCCATGCTATTTCATTAATGCAATAATTTCGCGCTCCTCAATCCGGATATCATCCTCACCCACATCATCAAACGGATTTTCAAGGTGATCCTGGATGTTATCCAGGCTTACCAGAATGAAACTATACAGGATTGGCATAACATAACCGAGCAAATGAATTGAATAGTCTTTGAATGTGCTGGCAAAATATGGTCCGTAAATGGCCGGAAAGACATAAATGAAAACTTTGCTGTAAGCACGCAGGGTTATGGGGGTACGATACACCTGGATAATCTTCAGGTTATCAAACGCGATAATCATCTTGCTTACATACTGGCTCACCCGGGAAATTTCAGTGCTTTGACAACCGTAATTGCGCAGTTCTTGTGTGAGTATCGATAATCTTGAAAAATGATCGTAAATATCTTTTTCATTCTGTTCCCAGTCTTTTCGCTTGGAGTTAACAAACATGGTGCGAATTAATACAAGCAGTTCATGAACAGTATCGCGCGTGCGTGCGGGAAGATCATTGTTTTTATCGATCGGCCAATCACGCATGGCATAGAACAACGCAACCGCATGACCTTTAAAATCCGAGAACCGCTGCAGCGCAACTTCTCTACGGTTATACGCTGATCCGATGGAGAACACTACCGGGAATACAATCGCAACACCCACCAGCATATCCGGGAACTTGGCGATCAGCTCGTTATGATAACAGATATACGTTGACACCAGCGCGAGCACGGTAATGATCAGCGTTTTGTAATTAATGATTAGTAGGAAACTCTTGAGAACGCGCGGCATGGTGTTTGGTTAGGTAAAGAACAACGTTAGTTAATCAGCAGCTTTTCGTAAGTCGGCAGATTTGTTTTGAAATCTGTGCCGAAAAACTCAACATACGCCACCTTTGGCCACCACCCGTCTTCGGCTACCTGCACGAATATTTTTACAAGTTTAGAGATTTTATTGTCAATTTTCATTAACGCGGTTGCCTGGCCTTTTTCATCGATATACGCATCAATGGCGTATCCTTTCCGGGCAACAAAAGCAGCATGCACTTGTCCATTTTCAAGAGGATCTGATTTTAATCCATACGCGAATGTTCGTTCCATGTAATTCAGGCTGCGGTATCTTTGTTTTTCCCCTACCCGGTTCCAATAAATCTTAAAGGGTTCTTCCGGGTTAATGGTGCCGTTCGCGAGCTTGTTTATCTCGTAGACTACCGAATGGTTATTCAGATTCCGGTAAATGTAAAAGAGTGATTGCCGGGTACGCGGAGGCGCAGGAAAATCAGTTGAGGAACGAATGCCTGAAAAGCTCAGCAACGCTGTAAATCCCAAAATCCAAAGAGCCTTCATCCAATATTTTAGGTTACTAAGATTTTACCTTAATTTTAAAAAATTTACTTGCCCTTGAAACAGCAACTTCTCATGATTTCAGGTGCGTGGCAAAACGCCCTGCAAGTTAAAAGTTTTAGGCTTAAATTAATACTGGCAACGCTCCTGCTGCTATTCTGCTCGTGGCTGGCGCCAATCGTATTTCAATACGCAGAACAACGCACCGGGGTTTTGCTTTCGGATTTTATTTTAGAATGGTTTTCAGCAACAGACCTGTCGCTGCCAATTTTTATCATCATGGATAGCCTGCTGATCATCAGCATTGTTGCCTTGCTTACCAGGCCCCACTATTTTCTGATCGTTCTCCAGGCGTATGTGCTGCTTACCCTGGTTCGATTTGTTACAATTTTCCTGGTACCGCTGGAGGCTCCTGAAGGTATCGTAATCCTGCAGGACCCCATTACCGATCGTTTTTTTTATCAAGGTGTTGTTATCACGAAAGATCTTTTCTTTTCGGGGCACACGGGTATTCTCATGCTCATGGCTTTCGGAGTGCCTTTCCCGCGACTAAAAATCATTCTGTTTACCGGGACAACCGCGGTTGGCATTATGCTGCTGTTCCAGCATGCCCATTATACCATCGATGTTCTGGCGGCTCCGGTATTTGCCTGGCTGGCAATTTTCGCGAGCCGGAAATTACATGGAGTGGCTGAAAAAGAGTAAACTGAAGCAGTTAACGGCTTTGCTAAGGCTGTCTAACGGTAAATTGATTCAGGTTGCATTCCGGTACGACAGGGGAATGACCCTTGCGGCCGGTAATCCCATTAGTATTAAAGATGAGTGAGTAAAACGCCAGCGAGTTACCGACTCAATTCTTTCAAATAACGGTCTACAAACTCTTCCAGCCGTTTCCTGCGGTATTGCATAATGAACCTGGGATGCGGCAGCGGAACGATCTCACCAAAAAATTGATGCTCCTTATTTAATGCCTGCAAAAATTTGAAGTTCTGCCCTTCACCCAAACAAAAAGCAACTTCAGTTGATAACCCAAATTTCAATTGTTTTTTGATTGACTCGATGATGAAGGGCTGAACGGCTGCTTGAAGTTCTTTGATATCATAGTAGTTCAGATTCCTGCCATCTTTCGTAAAACCTAACGGTGAAACCGAACTGATGAAATACTTACCGTAAAACTTTTCTGGTCCGCCAAAGGCTGAAAGCATCCTGTAAATGAAGTCCGAAGAAAGCTCGGGTTTTTTAGGAAGATCATTTGTAATGCCGCAGTGCGTTTCAAGCCGGATGGGATCGGTAAACGGAATACCAGTCATTCCTCCGCCAAACCTGCCGGGATTGATGCCGATGATGATTTTACGCGGATTAATGTCGCTGTAAAACTTAGTGAAAAATTTTTGTGTGAGGCCGAGCGCTGTTTTATCCTGGTACGGATTTAAAACTTCAACACCTTCCGGCAGCTTGTGTTTAGAAAGATCAAGCGATTGGTAAAACTTCAGGACGTGTTCCGCGAAGGTCATGATTTTTTCTTCCAGCCTGGTCCTCGGACAATTCTTCCGGGCTTAGCGCCCGTGTGATCACCGTTTATTAAAACTAGAACGCCATTTACCAAAACATGTTTCATCCCTGCTGCATATTGCTTCGGCTCATTGTACGTTGCCTTGTCTATGATTTCATTTGCATCAAAGATGGCAATGTCAGCGAAGTAACCGGCTTGCAGTTTTCCTCTGTCTTTAATTTTGAGGTTGTCTGCCGGCAGAGAAGTCATCCTGCGGATAACTTCTTCGAGCGGCACAAGCTTCTCCTCGCGCGAGTATTTCCCCAGTGCCCTGGAGAATGTGCCGAACGCCCGCGGATGAATAGCCCATTCATCAAAGATTTTTGCATCGGAAAACGAAGCCCCATCCGATCCAAAGCTTACGTACGGCAATTGAAAAATTCTTCTCACGTTATCTTCTGTTTGAAGATGGTAAATGCCAGCTCCGGGCGATTTATCCGTCACGATCAGGTCAATCAATGTCTCGTCCGCATCTTTACCATGTATTGCAGCAACTTCATCCAGCCTTTTGCCGCGGTATAGTTTATTGAGTGAATCCAGGTGAAAGCCAAGTATGACAACACTTTTCGGATCGGAGTTTTTGGTCGGAATTCCGAGCCGCATTTCTTCCAGCACTTTTTTTCGCGTTACCGGATTTTTTAACCGCTTGCGCATTTCGTCAGCGCTTGTTTCCTGAACCCAGTTCGGCAACCTTGCGGTGAGCGCTGTGTTGCTTGCCGCATACGGATACATGTTTGCAGTTATCGTTAAACCGGCTTTTTGCGCGCTGTCAATTTTAGCTAAAACCTGATCGATCTTGCTCCAGTTTCGCTCGTGGTTAATCTTTAAGTGGTAGATCTCAGTACGGATCTTTGCCTCCTTCGCAATCCGGAACGTTTCATTTAACGCTTTTAAAATGTGATCGCTTTCGCTGCGCATGTGGGTGATGTAAAGGCCATCGTATTCGCTGGCCGCCTGGGCGAGTGCAATGATCTCCTCCGTTTTTGCATAGTCTGCAGGGGCGTAAATTAGCGAGGTGCTCAGTCCCATCGCGCCCTGCTGCATCGCCTCCTGTACAAGCATTTTCATCTGCCTGAGTTCTTCAGAGGTTGGTGCCCGGTTGGCTTTTTCAAGCACGTAATTGCGAACGGTTGTTGCGCCTACAAAGGAAGCAATGTTAGTGCTCGTGCCTTTTTTCATCTGCCATTTGAAATAGCCGTCTAATGTTGTCCAGAGGCTGTCAACCGGTTTTTTCAAATTTCGTTTTACCGGGCCTGCACTCCAGCCTTCGCCCATTACTTCCAGCGTTACGCCTTGCCGGATGTCGCTCATCGAACGGCCGTCCATCAGCAAGGAGCGTTCCGCCATGCTCAGCATGTTAATGAAGCCTGGCGCGACAGCCAATCCTTTTGCGTTGATCTCTGTTTTGGCAACTGCATCGGATAAATCACCGATTGCTGCGATGGTGTCGGCATGGATGCCAATATCGGCAACGTAAGGCTTATTTCCGGAGCCATTATAAATTGTTCCCTGGCGGATGATGGTATCAAACCGTTTCTCCGGTGTAATGCCGTGATAAAAAAATCCGGCTATCACAATCAGTCCCACACACCCCAGCGCGGTACGCATAGCTAAACGGCAGACAAAATTAAGATTGCGTTAATAGCAATAAAGGCAAGAATTACAATCCGTGAACCCCAATAGCTGACTTTTTGTGAAGAGACACGTTTCCCTTTATCGTAATAATGCAGGGAAATGGCCGAAACTAATAAGGTTGCAAAGATGGTCAGGAATGTTGTTGCATGGAGAGAATCGACCAGCGTAAAGGTTGATGATTCCGGCAACAGGGAATCAATAATATATTTATTACCCACCGCAGCAAACAACCCACCTACCGGTAACCCAAACCGGGGCTCAAGTTCAGAGGGTTGTGTTGTAAAGCTTAGCACGGAAATCATAAAGGCAATGTACATGCCAATAAAAATCTTCATGAATAAACCCCAGGCATCGCGTTCAATGTCGATTTCAATATTAAAAGAAGCATATTCGGAGTGAAGCATGTCACTGCTGGGGTCTCCGAATACTGTCGTATACTCATTGACGCCTGTCGTTACCTTGAAATCGGCAATGCGCCAGCCGTCAAGTGTAAGCTCCCGGTCATACGTGCTCCCCAATTCATCGGGCACAAACACCAGGCTGTTTCGGTCATAGATAGAGTTCTCCACATGAACAATAAGCTGCTGCTTATCAAACGGAAAGTCCGTTACTTTCCAGTTCTTCTTCATCACACATTTCATTTTCAGCAATTGCCAGATGCGGTTATCAATGGTATCGGAAATTACTTCGGGCTGGGCAATGTCTTTAGCATTCGGGATATCGATCTGTGTGGGGAAGTTGAATTTATGGTTATCCTTATAAAGCACCCAGAGCCAGAACCGGGTTGTATACTCTTTATTATGGAAGTCAATGTCGTGAATGCTGATGATATAGGCGCCAATAGAAACTGTATCGGGCTTAGGCTCGTCTGCATCTTCATCCTGCGCAAGCAGTGAAACCGGAGCGAAAAGGATTAACAACAGGGTTAAAAAACGGCTCATAGGGAAGGAATACTCAAAAATATAGCTTTTTAAACATTATTTAGAATGGGAGTTATGGCCGTGTTCGTAACTTTAGGGTTCCTGTGCTATTTTCGCCTAAAATCTGAACTATGTACGAAGCTTTACTTTATTCACATTCCTACGTCCGCTATGCCGTGCTGATTTTATTAGTGGTGGTTGTGATCACCTCATTTGTGGGCTGGCTGGGCAAAAAGCATTATACCGGTACGGACAATAAGCTAAGCTTGTCCTTATTTATTGCTACGCATCTTCAATTATTGCTGGGGCTGATTCTTTATATCGTCAGTCCTTTTGTGCAGTTCAACGGGTCAACCATGAAAGACAAAATAACCCGTTACTGGACAGTCGAGCATATTTTAATCATGCTGATTGCTGTTGTATTGATTACCCTGGCAAGAATTTCCGCAAAGAAAATACCTGGCTCAGGCGCTAAGCATAAACGTCTCTTTATTTTTAACCTTATCGCCTTATTGCTGATCCTGGTTGGGATTCAGATGAGCGGCCGCGGATTTTATTAATCTTGTTGTTAACCCTGCCTATGAAAAAGCTTGCTTTCCTTTTTGTCACTTTAATCTCATCCGTTTCACTTTTCGCACAGGATTTTGCTCCGCGTTATGAGCTTGTAAAGCTCGACAAAGGAATTAACACACATTATCACGAAGCCGCGCCTGTCATTTCGCAGGATGGAAAGAACCTGTATTTTTTTGTACACAATCATCCTGAAAACACATTCGGTAAAGAAGGAAGCGATGACATCTGGATGTCAACGCTTAACGACAAGGGGGAATGGGGCACCGCAAAACATTTAACTGCTCCCTATAATATCCATCACAGCAACCAGGTGTTCAGCGCGCTGCCAGACGGCTCGCTCTTCATTAAAGGTGGCCGTAGTAAAGATTCAAAGGGTTTTTCAGTAATCACGGGCAATTCGATTAAAGAACTGGAAGTACCGGGTTTTAAGGAACTCAATAAAGGAAAGTTCTATGGTGCCAGCCTTTCTTCCGATGGCAGGCACATGATTATTTTCTTCGGAACAATTGCCGGCAGCGCCCGCAGCAGCCTGTACGTAAGCAACCTGGAGGCCAATGGAAACTGGACGGCTCCTAAAAAAATAAACATCTCTGTAAAAGATGATGACTTCGGTCCATATATTTCATTCGATGATAAAACACTGTATTTCGCCAGCGACCGTAACGCGCCTGGTAAAAAAGGGAAAGCCGATATTTATAAAACAACACGCCTCGATGATACGTGGCAGAACTGGAGTACACCGGTAAATATGGGTTCACCGATCAATACCGCGGCTGATGAATTTTATTTCTGCATTGACCGGGAAGGTCAAGTGTTTACCAGCCGCGCAAACAGCACACTCGATGGCGGTAACCTCGATATCTTTAAACTCATTCCGCGTGATATTAAGATCATGATTACGGGAACCGTGTACAATGAAAAAAACCAGCAGCCGATCCAGGCAAATGTTGTGGTGACCGCGGGGCAAAGTCAGCCAGTCAATTTAAAATCATCGGTTGCGGGAAAATTTGAAACCCGGATTCCTGAAGTAACAACGTATACAATCAACGCCTCACAGGCAGGGTATTTGCCGAAAGACCTTGCGCTGACACTTCCGGCCGAACTGGGCAACGACACAACGGTTGTGGTTGATATTTACCTCACACCCATTGCCAAAAAACTTATGCTGGCCGGTACGGTTTACGACAGTAAAACCAATCAGCCGATCAATGCAAAAGTTAATGCCGTGCTGAAGAATGATAAAAAGGTTGACTTTAAAATCTCCGCCACAGGAGGAAAGTATGAGCAGGAAATTAAAGCGCTCGGCACATACCGCCTTGCCGCTTCCGCGGAAGGTTACCTGAATGCAACCGATAGCGCAGAAGTTGCAGATGAAGAAACAACGCCTGTTATTAAAGACCTGTACTTGCAGCCGATTGAAGTGGGCTTAACCGTTCGCCTGAAAAATATTTACTTCGATTTTGATAAAACAACCCTGAAAAGCGAATCGTTTGTTGAACTTAATAAGGTTGTGGATTTTTTAAAGAGCAATCCAACTGTTGAGATTGAAATCTCCGGCCATACGGACAGCAAAGGCTCGGATGATTACAATTTGAATTTGTCGCAGGGCCGGTCGCAATCCGTAGTGGATTATATCGTAAGCCAGGGTATTGATGCGTTCCGCCTTACAGCTCATGGATATGGTGAAAGCAACCCGATCGATACAAATGATACCGAAGCCGGTCGTGCCAATAACAGGCGGGTAGAGTTTACGGTGGTGAAGAAATAGGCTTCAGGCTTCGGCTCCGTCTGACGCTAATAAATCTGCTTAAGTGAAATGAAGTCATTGATTTGCTCGATGACTTCATCAACGCTTTCTACGGCAATAACCCGGTACGTGCCAAGCTTTTTGAAAAATTCTATGGTGAGGTTATCCTGTTTCAGGAAGATCACCTTTTTATTGGCCCGGATCGCCAGCGAAACTTCAGAGGCTGTACCGGCTGCCATTCCGCACACCACAATCACGTGACTCGTTAATACATTGATGCTGTTCCGGGCGCTGCCCATACCGGTTACAATCCGGATTTGCGTGTACGGAGAGGAAGCCTGGGTGTTGTCGCCCGGAAGAATTCCGATGGTAAGTCCGTTATGCAACGAGGCGCCACGCATGGAAGCCTCCATCACACCAAAAGCACGTCCGCCTGTGAGCAATGCCCAGCCTTGCTGCGCGATGGCGGCTCCCAATTCAAAGGCATCTTCATTTTGTTCCGGAGTGGCCGTTTCGCCCGGCCCCATCAATCCGACAATAATTTTTGTACCCATAGCCATCTAGTTAAAGCTAAAATAAAGCACTCAAGCTTGATAACAAGCGTTAGGAGGAAACAAGAGGATTAAATATTTGTGAATTTTCAGAACTCCAGCTTGCAGTCAAGGCAATGATGTACCTTTTTGGGAGTCATCCGGATGTGGAACAGGAAACCGAAAGCAACGGCTGCAAATTTGTTGAACCCTTTCCTGCTTTCGCTGTACATAATCTCGGTTGATTCACATTGCGGGCAGGTTAGGGGTGTTTCATAATCAAATAGTTCATCCAGAACTTCGCGAACCCGTGTCGCATCGTTTTCGAAAATATGGAGTTTGATGGTAAACAAAAACGGGTTTTGAGCCATTAACGTGTTCAGGTTTTCCTGGGTCAGAAAACACGGGACACCGTACGCATCAAGTTTTGTCTTGGCTACGTTTGCGTCAATAGAGGTTTCATATTCCCGGAATACAACAATTTTATCTTTCTTCTCCATAAAAGCCAAATGAAGTTACAACTTCCGGGCGAGACCCAAAAACTGTAAGTTTAAGGCACGAAGCGCAGGGTTTTGCTTTTTCGTATTCTCCTTTTATCGAGAGAACGGGTGTAAAAAGCGAACCCGGGGTTCCGGAATAGCTATACTGTAACTATTTTATAAAAAGTTCTGCCGATCTTGTAACAACTGTCGCGACCCAGCGTCTCGTTACCGGATTTGAATACATGAACCTCGAGGCTTTTCAAGA
>CAZIGG010000015.1:0-30432 GCA_964538575.1 uncultured Roseivirgaceae bacterium | reverse complement strand
CGACCCAGCGTCTCGTTACCGGATTTGAATACATGAACCTCGAGGCTTTTCAAGAACGTGTTTTGCCTGCTAAAAACAAGCTTTTTCGCTTTGCCCTGCGCATGCTTGGTAATGACGATGATGCGAAGGATGTAGTTCAGGAAGTTTTGATCAGGGTTTGGAACGGCCGTGAGCAAATGCATACCATCGAAAATATGGAGGCATGGTGCATGCGGATCACTAAAAACCTCTCGCTCGACAAGCTCAGGGCTAACCAGCGAAAGGGGACCGAATCGCTCGAGAAAAGCTTTCACATCCAGGTTACTGACAAAACACCTGATGTTAAAACAGAACTGGGTGAAAGTATGCAACACGTAAGCCAATTGATTGCCGCGCTGCCCGAAAAACAGCGGCAGGTAATTCACCTTCGCGATGTCGAAGGGTACACGTATAACGAAATTTGCGGGATCATGGAGATCGACATGAACCAGGTGAAAGTAAACCTGTTCCGCGCCCGAAACTCCGTGAAGGAAAAACTGATTAAGATGAACGCGTATGGACTATAACCAATTAGAAACGCTGATCAAGAAATACTGGGATTGCGAAACATCCCTGGAAGAAGAAGAGCGTTTGCGTGAATGGTTTCGCACGCACGAAGTGCCGGAACGTTTCAGGGAAACAGCTAAACTCTTCAGCTATTTTGATGAGCAGAAGCAAAAAGCAACCGGTGAACATTTTGACAAGCAGCTTGTTAAAAAACTGAATGCGCCAAAAGGCAAAACCGTAAGTCTGTTGCAAACGAGCTTACGCATTGCAGCCGGAATTGCGGTGGTGGCAGCAGCGATTTTCTTTGTGCAGCAGGAAATCCAGGACAAGCCCGACATGGCAGCCATTGAAGATCCGCAGAAGGCATTTGAAGAAACGAAGAAAGCATTGATGATGATCTCGAAAGGATTTAATTCTGCAGAAGAGCAGGCAAAAAAAATCAACGTGCTCAATGAAGCTGAGGATAAAGTAAAAGGAACGGAAGAAAAGAATTTATAACCAACTATTGAAACACTTAACAATTATGAAAAAGATACTTATAGCATTGGCATTGATCGCAATGGGAACCGGAGCGTTTGCACAGGGAGAAGCGGTAACGAAGTTCTTTGATAAGTATGCCGGAGATGAAACGTTCACCACACAGGCAACCATTTCAAGTAAAATGTTCAGCCTGTTCACGAACATGGACGCAACGACAGCGGAAGACAAGGAGGTAATTGACGCCATTTCAAAATTAAAAGGGCTGCGTATCCTCGGTAAGGACAAGGCGGAAGGATCACGTAAGTACTATACCGAAGCGTTGTCGGTTGTTAGTAAAAACAAATACGATGAGCTGATGTCGGTTCGGGATAAAGACAAGGACATGAAGTTCTACGTCAAGGAAACCAGCCCCGGGAAAATCGGTGAATTCGTGATGCTGATCGGAAGCAACACGGAATTTATGATCATCAGCCTCTTTGGCGAAATTGATTTGAAACAAATTTCCAAGATTGGCCGTAAGCTGAATGTAGGCGGCCTCGATAAGCTTGAGAAAATGGGCGAGAAAGGAAATTAATTTCTTCACAACATATTCCAGCCTCACGCTTCGGTTGCCGCGATGCGTGAGGTTTAATTTTTAACCCCTGTCTATGAAAACTATTCTTGCTGTAGCGTTTCTTTTCATCACTTCTATATGCCTGGCGCAGACGGAAACAACCAATGAGTTCGACCGCATGTATTCATCCCGGACGTTTTTCCTGTACAACAACACCTTGCGGATGATTAATCAGAAAGGCGACAAAGCGTTTGATGAGCTTATCAAAGACATTGAAAAGATGAAAGTTGTTTGGGTAAGTAAAAAAAACAAGAATTTTGGCGCGGAGCAGTACAAGAAGCTTGTAGCGGGCTACCAGGCTGAAAAGTTCGAAGAAATTATGAATACGAAGCACGAGGGTAAAAGCTTCAATGCGTATATCAAAGAGAAGGATGGAGATACAAAGGGAGTGGTGATTACCGTGGATGACGGGGAAAATGTATACGTCATGGATATTGTAGGCAAAATTGCGTTAAATCAAATCACCAGTTTCTTCTCTGCGCTGGATAACAATTCCGATATCGGCCAAAAGTTCAAAAGCATGATGAATAAACAGCAGTAATGACGTAATTCTCTTTGCTTACCTTCGACTGATTAATCATAACTCATTCCCGTGCAAACAGTACTCTCCGTTAACGGACTGATCAAGGACTTTGGAAGAATCCGGGCAGTCAACAACATCGCGCTCGAAGTAAAAGCGGGGCAGGTTTTTGGAATGCTCGGACCTAACGGAAGCGGCAAAACAACCACCCTCGGCATGCTGATGGGTGTAGTAAACCCGACAGCCGGAGAGTTTACCTGGTTTGGCGAGCATCCTACGCACCAGGTTCGCAAGAAGATCGGGGCCGTGCTGGAGCATCCGATTTTTTATCCCTACCTCACCGGCCAGAAAAATCTGGAGCTGAACGCAATGGTTAAGCAGTGCCCGGTGGAAAATATTCCGCACGTGCTGGAACTGGTAGAGCTGACACCCCGAAAAGATCACAAATACAAAGCCTATTCGCTGGGAATGAAGCAACGGCTGGCGATTGCCTCTGCCTTGCTCAACGACCCCACGGTGCTGATCCTTGATGAACCTACGAACGGGCTTGACCCGATGGGAATTGCTGAAATCCGGGAGATCATTAAAAAGATTGCAGCGAACGGAAAGACCATCATCCTGGCGAGCCATTTATTAGATGAGGTACAGAAAGTCTGCACGCACTTTGCCATTCTTCAGCGCGGAAACCTGATTCATTCCGGCCCGGTAGGTGATGTTGGTAAAGGCACTGAAACCGTTGAGGTAAATGCTGAAGCTGAAAACCTGAATGAAATTTTATTAGCCTTCGTCGGAACATCCTCCATCAGCAAAGAAGAAGGTGTTTACCAGGTTTCGTTGCGGGACGGGTTTCATGGCAAGGACCTGAACCGGTTTTTATTTGAGAAGAATGTAGTTGCTACTCATCTTGTTACCCGGAAGAGAAGCTTAGAGAAACAGTTTCTGGAAATCCTGGCCAACAATCCTCAAAAGTAATTGCCATGCTGCACCTGCTGAAAATTGAGCTTAAGAAGATGACTAACTACCGCACGTTTTGGGTAGTATGCGGATTGTATTTTATCACCATTGGCTTCTCCACGGCAAGCGGGATGGAATTTTTGAAATGGCTGGCTTCCTTCATTGACGGATTTGGCGAAGAGCTGAACATCGACCGGATTCCGCTCTATCATTTTCCCGATGTGTGGCTTAACCTGATATGGTGGAGCGGACTGTTCAAGGTACTGCTGGGAATTATGGTCGTGATCTCCATTACGAATGAATATTCCTACAGAACGGTCAGGCAAAACATTATTGACGGTTTAAGCCGGTGGGAATTCCTGGCTTCTAAAATACTGCTGATCGGCTTACTTAGCTTAGCCAGTGTATTGCTGATTTTCCTGGTTGCAACCATTACAGGCTTCATCTATACCCCGGAGATCCAATGGAAATATGTGTTCACCGATCTTGAATTTTTTCCGGCCTACTTCCTGGAAATTTTTGAATACCTGTCGTTTGCGCTGTTATTAGGCATACTGATTAGGCGCTCGGGGCTAACGATAATTCTCCTGCTGCTTTCGGGCATGCTCGAGCTGATCATTAAATTAAACATTGACGATTACTTCCCGGATGCTGTTCCATTCTTTCCGCTGGAATCTATTTCGACCCTGGTACCGTTGCCGGTTTACCGGTATGGTTTTATGGAGATCCAGGATTATGTGAAGCTCAGCTCGGTGGCGATTGCCCTTGGCTGGACGTTCGCCTTCAATTACCTCAGTTACCTGAAGCTGAAGAAATCGGATATTTAAAATAAGTACTATAGCCATCTCAAAAATCAAAATACCAAAATGATCCTTGCCGGACCTGTTCCGGCATCCCCTGATAGCACGCACAAAAAGGGGATCGCGGCATCCGCCCGGATGAATCCATTCGGACGGGCAGGGCCGCGAAGACTGGAGGATTTTTGAGATGGCTTCTAAGTACTAATCCTCCTTGCGCTTTTTATCAACCTGTTCGGTTGAAGTTCTTTTATCCTGATAGCGTTCGCGGGTGATCGGTATAAAATGTCCGGTTAGTCCAACGGCAAATGCAGCCATAAGCAAAACGTGATAATTTTGAACCTTTTACCTGATTTTGCCGGAGCATGAGTCCAAGGTAATCATTTATCGCCTCTTGTTTTGCTATATTGAAGCTCCCGTTTTCAAAAAAAACAACATGAGCCGAATACAGTACCGTGAAATGTCCTTATCGGAGGTGATTGAAGACTCAAACCTGGTGGTGGAGGTTAAGCTTATAGAATCATACCAGGAAGAAGTTGCCCTTGCACCTAAAGATTCGGCAGTTGTTTCAGGCAGCTTTCCGCCTTTTATTAAAAAGGGAAGCGTGTTTAGCGTTATCCGGGTATTAAAAAATGATGGAAAGATAAAAATACCGGAACGTATTAAGGTGCCGAATGAGAACTGGCGCAGGTTCCTCAGTCAGCACAAAGAAAAACACCTGAATGCACCCTCAAAGTCCTTCACGGTTCCGGAGTATGTCACTACGCTCAAATCAGCATCGAAAGCATCCGTGCTGTTCCTGAATCATTTTCAGGGGATGTTTGAGTTTACAGCCTCTAACGCATGGGAAGATAAAGCTGCGCTGGAAAAAATTGAAATGCTGATTGCGGGTGAGTAGCCGCACGTCCGGTAAAAAAATTTTAACACGCTGCGCTTCAGCCGAGCCGGTGGGAACCTTTAAGCTCGTGGGCACCCGGGGCAAAGCATCAATACCGGAACATCGGCATTAAAAAATTGCCGTAAGTTCTATTCCGATTGTGAAATCCGGTGAGTGCTAAAAAACAAGCGTTTCAAAAAATATCAGTAAGAATGCGCCTATTCTACTTTTTTTAGACTGAAAATTAGTCTCAATGATATAAAAAAAATATCTTCCACTGGTGTTAGCAGTAAGCCTGACCAACGGCAGTGCAAACATCAAATAGACGACTAAAAATATACAGGTGAACGGAAACATAAAAAGAAGCGAAGTAATCACAACCCAATACTTTGAATTGTTAGACACACATTTGAACGACCTGATAAGCCGCAGGGCAGACATAATGTTTGAACTCAATGCTATTGCAAAAATTCTTTGCGTATCTCAGAAGCACCTTATCAAAATCATACAGGAAACAAAGGGAAATCACCCCTGCCACTTTTATGTAAGGAAAATTTTAGAACAGACTAAACGACTGCTTTCCGGCACCGATTGGACAATTACCGAAATAGCGCACAGGTTGACTTATGACCCATCAAATTTCACCAAGTTTTTCAAGAAATACGAAAGCTTAACGCCCTCACAATACAGAACAGGATTAAAAAAAGCGAAAAGTTCACCATAATAAAACCGTTTGTTATACAAACCTTTGCCACACTTTAAATTTGTAACTTTTATGATACTTAAAATAATCAATTCAATCCTGATACTCTTTGCGGTATTTATGGGCATTAAGCATGGTTGGAATATGCTGACTGCAAAACCCGAAATGCTGGAAATGTTTGGTAAATGGAATTTTAGTAAAAATGCAGTAATGATAAACGGTGCAATAACACTGACAAGTGCGATTCTAATCCTTTTTCCTAAAACATTTGTTTGGGGGAATTTCCTGATGGCAGCAGGAATATTGATGATTATTTGTTTGCAATTAATTCACAAAGACCTGAAAGGGGCTGTAATTGAAATTCCATTTTTATTACTGAATTTAATCATCATTTACTTGCAGCACCCTTTGAAAAAGTGACAATCAGGAGAGTAAAACAGAAAACAAAAATGGATACATCAAAACTGACAAACGAAACCATAAAAAAAGCCATTGATGCTTTGCAGCAAGGCGATAAGCAAGCGTGGTATTCCTATTTTACGAATGATGCAGTTTTCACCGATGATGGCAGAACTTTGGATTTCAAGTCATTCTTCGACAATGCTTTCGATAAGAAAGAAAAATTCCTGACCATCGATAAAGTAGAAAATAGCGGGAAAGACGTTTACGGAAACTTCTATGCAGGGCAATGGGGAACATTCAGGGTTTATTTCAGGTTTCACATCAGCGATGAAGAAAAAATCAACCGCCTTGATATAGGTCAGGCACGATAACGCTTAGGCTTATGATACACGAATACCTGCTGCTCATTGTTGCATTATTGTTAGCTGTCTTGCTTCTCGTAATGGCAGGTCAAAAGCTGAAAATTTCCTACCCTATTTTCCTGGTTGTTGCGGGGCTGCTTATCAGTTTCGTTCCGGGTATTCCGCACATCAGGATTGATCCCGAACTGGTTTTCCTGATTTTCCTGCCACCTATTTTATATGAAGCTGCCTGGTACACTTCGTGGCACGACTTCTGGAAATGGAAACGACCCATCAGCCTGCTTGCGTTTGGTTTGGTGTTTTTCACTGCTACGGTAATCGCTTTTGTATCCGAAGCCGTTATACCCGGGTTTACATTGGCATTGGGCTTTTTGTTGGGCGGTATTATTTCCCCGCCTGACGCGGTCGCTGCTACATCTGTATTGAAAAGCATAAAAATTCCGAGAAGACTTTTGAGCATTTTAGAAGGCGAAAGCCTTGTCAATGACGCATCGAGTTTAATAGTTTTTAAGTTTGCTCTGGCTGCCATTGTTACGGGGCAGTTTGTACTGCAAAAAGCTGTTGGTGATTTTTTCCTGCTTGCGGGAATGGGCATTATCGCTGGTGTTGCCATAGCACTAATCATTTATGCCATCCACAGGTTTTTACCCACTTCACCAAGCGTTGATACAGCCCTTACCTTGCTCACGCCTTACATTATGTATATCGTAGCCGAGCATTTTCATTTTTCGGGTGTAATGGCTGTGGTAAGCGGGGGGCTTTTCCTGTCGTATCGTTCACATAAAATCCTTACTTATCAATCGAGATTGCAGGCTACAGGCGTATGGCATACATTGATATTCCTCATTAACGGTACCATTTTTATTCTCATCGGTTTAGAATTGCCTGTTGTGACAGAAGGTTTAGACGGTGTTTCCAAACCCGAAGTAATCAAATACGGTTTGCTCATAGCTGTTATTACTATTGCTATCCGCTTTGTATGGACGTACATCATTGCTTTCTTACCGAGAGCCTTATTCAAAACTATCCGTGAAAAAGAAAAAAGCCCCGGATGGAAAGGACCTTTTGTAGTAAGTTTTGCCGCTATGCGTGGCGTGGTTTCGTTAGCTGCGGCATTTGCGATCCCGTTATTGCTCCCTTCGGGCGAAGCATTTCCGCAACGCAATATCATTCTCTTTATTACTTTTATTGTCATCCTTGTTACGCTTGTGGGACATGGGTTGGCGTTGCCCTTTGTTCTAAAGCTCATCAACATTCGGGAGATCGATGACATTGCTCCCGAAGAGGAGCAGGGAGCAGGTATCGGGCTGCGGTTAAGAAAAGCTGCTTTGCAGGAATTGACCAATAAATATGAAGGTTTGCTAAAAGAAAACGAATTGATAGCCAACCTGAAATTACAATTGGAAAATGATATTTCACTTACGACAGAGAAATTGCGGTCTTTGGAATATAATGAAGCCCAACAACAGAAAATAGCTGCTTATCATAGCCTGTTAAGAGAATTAATACAGGTACAGCGAACAGAGCTCGCAAGATTACGCAATGAAAAAATATTTACAGACGAAATGCTCCGCAAACAAGCCGACCAGCTTGATTTTGATGAAGCGAAAATAAGTGGAACAGCACATTAAATAAAATGAATACAGGAAGTCATTATAAGCTCAAACACTTTATTCCGTGGACACGGAAAAAGATTTATTATATGCTTTTCATAAGCATTGCACCAACGGCATTGTTTTACTTTTTCGGCTGGAAATGGCTGGCTATCCCCTGGGTTCCTGTGGCGTTGGTGGGTACGGCAGCCGCATTTATTGCCGGTTTCAGAAATACACAAACCTACAACCGGCTTTGGGAAGCACGGCAAATTTGGGGAGCAATCGTGAACAACAGCCGTACCTGGGGAATAATGGTTAAAGACTTTGTGCGAATCAACGATAAAGCAGAAGAAAAAGAACTGCACAGGCAATTGATTTACCGGCATTTTGCGTGGCTTACGGCATTGCGCTTCCAGTTGCGGGAAAGCAGAAATTGGGAAAACATCAAAACCAAAAGCTACAACAGGGAATACCTGAAATACTACAAAGTACCTGAGTGGGAAAGCGATTTAGGCGATGAATTGAAAAAATACCTGAACGATGAAGAACATAAATTTATCCTCAAAAAGAAAAACAGGGCAGCGCAGATTATTGCGTTGCAATCCACGCAAATCAGGGCATTAAACGAAGAAAGAAAAATTTCAGATTTGAATTATGTAGAAATGGTTAATCTTCTTAAAGACTTATTCGACCAACAGGGAAAAAATGAGCGCATCAAAAATTTTCCGTATCCACGGCAGTTTTCGAGTATCAACATCTACTTTGTGTATGTGCTGACGATCTTATTGCCACTTGGGTTTTTAAATGAATTTTCAAAATTAGGCGAACACCATATCTGGCTCACCATTCCGTTCAGCGTATTGGTTGGCTGGGTGTTTTTAGTGCTGGAGCAGATTGGCGAGAACACCGAAAATCCATTTGAAGGCGGGGCAAACGACATTCCTGTTACTTCGATGAGCCGTGCCATAGAAATAGATTTGAGAGATATGTTAGGAGAAGAAAATTTACCCGAACCGATAACCCCTGTGAACAATATTTTAATGTAAAAATGATGAGTAAACAACATCTTGATACGGTAAGGAAGTGGTATCCCCAGGCACTGACTTCAATCGATACGGTCAACCGTTTATTGGATACGATTGAAAAACATTTGAATTTGAAACCTAACCAACTGATGCACGCAGACAGTATGTGTTGCGATGACGTGAACGCTATACAATACCCGCCACGGGCGTATGAAATGTTAGGCCCTTTCAAA
This sequence comes from uncultured Roseivirgaceae bacterium, assembly GCA_964538575.1. Taxonomy (GTDB): domain Bacteria; phylum Bacteroidota; class Bacteroidia; order Cytophagales; family Cyclobacteriaceae; genus UBA2336. The sequence continues at coordinate 21,346 of CAZIGG010000015.1, read as the reverse complement.
ATGGGCGGATTGAACGGCTATCCGTTTGCCGGCATTACAGGTATGAATGCCTTTGCCCACCACGTTCCTGAAGATGGTGCAGTAATTATTTTCTACGCACCGCATATCGGTATTACCAAAGACGGGGCTATCGGTGAAATAGGCAGGATTGGGCAAAGCAAAAATTCAGCTTGTTGCGGAGCGGCAAAAGGAGCTTTGGCAAAGCTGCTCAACAATGAAATCATCGAAGGTAACATCAGTTCGCTGGATTTTCAGATGAACACCATTGAGCAGATTTTTCTACATAGCAAAAACAGGATAGTGACAGGCAAAAATCAAATCTTCGAAGCTACGGAAGTAATGTACGAAGCTATTGACGAACGCATTGAAGTATTGATTAAAAAAGCGGACTATCATTGTAAGTATGTGATTTTAGTGGGTGCGGTTTTCATCAATGGCGATAAGGACATGGGCTCATTCTGCCAATACAAAAAGTTTGACTGCATCAATCTTGAAACCGGAGAACGTAAAAGCCTGATGAAAGAATATTATGAGTAACCCCGCAGCCGGCAGAAACCAAATAGAAAAATGGTTGACGAACTTCATAACTACTACCTGAATAAAGAAGAGCCAAACAAGAGTTGCCTGCTTGCGTTGCGGAGTATTATTCTTGATCAAGATAAAGACATTACGGAAACGCAGAAGTGGGGAATGCCCTGCTTCTGTTATAAGAAAAAGATGTTTTGCTATTTGTGGACAGATAAAAAAACAGACGAACCATACATTCTTATGGTAGAAGGGAAATACCTTGGCCTCCCTGAATTGGAAGAAGGCGACCGTACAAGAATGAAAATTTTCAGGGTCAATCCAAACAACGATTTACCGCTAAAGACAATTGAAGGCATTTTGCAAAAAGCGTTGGACTTATACAGGAACGGAACAATAAAAATCAAAGAATAACAGACCTAATCAGGTTGCGAAGCCGGGTGAATGATCGAAGTGGCTTCTTCAACCTGCTTCTTCCGGGCTTTATAGTTGACACGGAAATTGCCAAGCGACAAAATCAGTAAACCGATAACCGCACACCCGGCCATCGTGATCACCATCGGCAAAGCCGTATTGTTATGAAACAGGCTGACGATCGCAGAAATAATTCCGCCCGCGCCTAATCTCCAACTGCCAAACAGAGCCGATGCACTGCCTGCATTTTTTGAAAAAGGAGCAAGCGATAAAGCCGTTGCATTTGGCCCGGTAATTCCCTGGCCGCAAAAGAAAATAAACATCATCGCGATCAGGGTATACACGTTGAATAACTGAAAGTACACGCCTGCCACGAGCACGATCCCCGTGAATGTCTGGTAGAAAAGCGCAAAACGAATTACCTGCTCGCTGGTGAATCGTTTTAAGATAAAATGGTTTAACTGCGTTGACCCTATCATCGCGAAAGCCAGCAAGGCAAACACCCAGCCGTATTGCTGTTCGGAAAGTCCATAAAGATTCATGAACACATTAGGCGAGCCCGCGATGTACGCAAACGGTGCAGCCGAGGCAATACCCCCGGTAACCGCATAAATCAAAAATTGCGGATTGCGAACAACGGAATAAAAGTTCTTCGCAACCGCGTTGGGTTTAAGTGAAACAGACGGATCAGCCCCTCTCCCTTTTGGGAGGAAGAAATACGATGTGATAAGAATGAGCAGTGTAATGACGGCAAGGATCACAAACACATACTGCCATCCGAAATGTGCCGTAACATATCCGCCCACGGTTGGGGCGATCATCGGAGATACGGAGATCACCAATGTGATCAATGAAAATGCCTGGGCAGTTTTGTTAACCGGAAATAAATCCCGCACCAATGCCTGGGCCGAAACAATTCCAGCACATCCGCCAAGCGCCTGCAGGAAGCGCATGAAAATTAACGCATTCATGGATTCTGTAAAGGCACAACCGACAGAGGCCAGGATATAAACGGCCAGACCAACATATAACGGCCGCTTTCTTCCGAAACGATCCAGCAGCGGCCCGTATAATAACTGACCAAACGCTATTCCCACGAGGTAGGCGGTAAGTGATAACTGCACCTGGCTCATGGGTGCATTCAGATCGAGGGCAATGGCCGGAAAACCCGGCAGGTACATGTCAATGGAGAACGGGCTGATGGTAGCCAGCGCCCCGAGGATCAGGATAATGAAAAAGTAGTACTTCTGCCGGTCACTCATGAAAATGCCAAAGGAGTTTCAACGGGAAGCGGGGAAATAAGGTTCCCTCACATCATTATGCGATTTACCGGCAAGGGGTTTATTAGCACCTTGGGTTGTCAAAATCACCTGCACCATGAAAAAACTTCTACCCCTTGTTTTGCTCATCATCAGCCTTCCGGCAATGGCCCAGCAGGATCCGATCTATTCGCAGTACATCATGAACCCGCTGGTGATTAATCCTGCGTATGCGGGGTTACCGAATAACCTGAACATTAACGGAAGCTACCGGTTACAATGGATGGGGCTTGAAGGGCAGCCCAACACATTCAACCTGAATGGCAGCACCTCCTTAGTTGATAATAAAGTTGGCGCAGGCTTTACGTTTTCGCATGATCAGATCGGCAACACAAAAAACACAGAGTTTAATGCATCGTTTGCGTACAAGCTCGACCTGGGTCACGACCGCACGCTCAGCTTTGGCATGCAAGCCGGTGTACTGAATTACCGGATAGATAATTCCGACCTGAACATCTACGATGCCGATGATGAAGCATTCATGAACAATGAGAACGGAACAACACTGAATATTGGAGCAGGGTTGATTTTTAAAGGCCAGGATTTTTTAGTCGGGCTTTCCGTTCCGCGGATGCTTCCCGCAAAATTCAAAGCCGGGGAAAGTGAGTTTGAATTGTATAACCAGCATTATTATTTATTCGGAGCGTATGTTTTTTACCTGAACGAACAAATCAAGTTCAAACCCACTGCACTGGTGCGTGCGGTGCAAGGCGCTCCTGGTTCTGTTGATGTTGGGGCAAACTTTATCTTCAACAGCATTCATACGGCAGGCGTATTTACACGAAACTTCGAAACCTATGGCCTGTTGTTGCAAACACTCTACCGGGAGAAATTCAGGTTCGGGTATGTATTTGAATTACCGACCAATAACTCGGTCGGCACAAACTTTACCACGCACGAAATTTCGCTGGGCGTGCGCTTATCGGTATTCTCTTTCCACGATACAACCATCGGCAATTTCTAAGCTTCAGAATCGTTTCAAACCAAGCAAGCAGAGCTTGCTCCGCCTGTCGCACAAAGAACCACGCTTAGCAGGGATCAAAGAATAAATTAAAGCTTCGCGAGCGCCTTGTTTATTTGTTTAACAAACCCCGGCCCTTCATATATAAAGCCGGTGTAGATTTGAATCAGGTCGGCACCGGCTTCAATTTTTTCAACCGCATCTTCCGGGGTCATAACCCCTCCCACCCCGATGATGGGATAATGCGGCCCAAGCGCTGCTCTTAAATAACGGATTACTTCATTCGACCGGTCCGCCACGGGCTTACCGCTGAGTCCGCCATTGCCTATTTTTTCGAGTTGTTCTTTTGAAGTAACCAGATTCTCACGGGAGATCGTTGTGTTGGTTGCGATCACTCCGTCTGTCTTGGTCTCTTGTAGGATTTCAACAATATCGTCTAACTGCGTAGAGGTTAAGTCGGGTGCGATCTTGAGCAAAACAGGTTTCGGGTTTGGCTTTGACATGACAAGCGACTTTACATCTGCCAGTAATTTTCGCAGCGGTTCTTTCTCCTGCAGTTCGCGCAGGCCGGGCGTGTTCGGAGAACTCACGTTTACAACAAAATAATCAACATGCCCGTGGAGCGCTTCGACACACAACGCATAATCCTGAAATGCCTGGTCATTCGGGGTAAGTTTATTTTTACCAATATTTCCGCCCACAATAACCTTTGAATTTCTTTTCTTCAATCTTTTCGCAGCTTCCTCCACACCGCCATTGTTGAATCCCATACGGTTAATCAATGCCTGGTCAGCCTTCAGGCGAAACAACCTGGGTTTATCGTTCCCGGACTGTGGTTTCGGGGTAAGTGTTCCGATTTCGACAAAACCAAATCCAAAGCAGTTCAACTCATCGACCAGTTTAGCGTCTTTATCGAAACCGGCTGCAAGTCCAACGGGGTTTTCAAAGTGCAGCCCTAACAAGTTTCTGTTAAGCTTTGTATGTTTATACTGAAATGTTGATCCAAGTAAAGATTTCAATCCGGGCAATTTTCCGCTGAACGTTAAGAACTTAAAAACCAGGTGGTGAACTTTCTCAGCATCAAGTAAAAAAAGAAGCGGGCGAATGAAGAGTTTATACATGATGATGCGCACTGTTTCGGCTCAAAAGTATAGCTTTGTAATCAATTAAAAACCAAATATGACTCAACGTATGAAAAAATCAGGAGTAGCACTGGCCTTTATCGTTTGTATGATGGCCGCGGTGGATTCGTCTGCCCAGAAAATTGGTGTAATGCTGGGGTACGGCACAGAAGTAGAAGAACTCGGAATCGGTATTAACGGGGAATTCAATATCAATGATAAATTCTCCATTGCACCAAGCTTTGTTTATTGGTTCCCGGAAGATCCGCTCAGTTGGTGGGAATTTAACGCGAACGTAAATTACTATTTCACAAAGGCCGGGACTGCCGACTTTTATGGCTTAGCGGGTCTTAATCTTTTTGGCTATAAGGTTGAAGATGGTGACGGACAAAGTGAGGTAGGGTTAAATCTTGGTGTCGGTGCAAATTTCGACATTGGCAAAAGCTGGGAACCGTTTACGGAACTGAAGTTTGTTATTGGCGATGCTGACCAGCTTGGAATATTCTTTGGGGTGAAATTCAAGCTCTGACAAACCCCGTATTAGAAACATTAAGAGGGCTGATCATGCGTCAGCCTTTTTTATTGCGCTTCTTCTTTTTAGTCTTCTTGTTCCGGTCCGGGAAATCGCTGAGTGCGCTTTTAATGGCATACTCCAGCACATTTCCGCCCCGCGAACGGGCTCCGTCTATAGTACCTTCCGATGTCCACACCAGGTTATTCTTTCCGGCATTCATCGACATGATTAATGAGCCGCGCGTGAAATCCCGCGACCAGGTTTGAGTTTGCACATCGCCCGCATTCCGCTGCGGCATCTCACCCAGCGGCCCGACATCCTCTGATTCAATTACGCGCGAAGTTTCCACAACGTATGAAACCGAAAGCTGCGCGGTTGTGTCTTCCACATAGTTGTAGCCCCGGCTTTTCATTTCAGAAATAGTAACCCGTTTAAAATCTTTAAATAACTGATCCTTATCAACTTTACTATCCTCGCTCATCATCACTTCTCCCTGTTCGATGGTAAACGTTTCGTATTTCCTGAGGTCAATACCCTTTTGGGTTGAGGATTTAAAATCCTGCGCCAGCGCAGTTGTGCTCAACAGGAATACAACATTGTAAAGTATAAATGCTTTCATACCGAACGATTTAGGGAATATACAACTTTTAGCTGCGGGGATGAAATTCTGTAATCACCTGCCGCAAATAATCACGGTCGAGGTGCGTATAAATTTCGGTAGTGGTAATGGATTCGTGGCCCAGCATTTCCTGAACCGCCCGTAAATCCGCCCCGCCCTCTATTAAATGCGTTGCAAAAGAATGCCGGAACGTATGGGGGCTGATTGTTTTTTTTAATCCCGTACGCTGCGCCAGTTCTTTAATAATGTTGAAAACCGACACCCGGCTGATTCGCCTGCCGCGTTTGTTCAAAAAAACATCGGCTTCAAAACCTTTTTGCACCGGAATATGCACCCTGATTTCCTCAAGATAAATTTTAAGATGCTTCATCGCATCGCGCCCGATGGGTACGAGACGCTCTTTGTTTCCCTTACCAATCACCCGCAGAAATCCGATATCGAAATAAATATTCGTTCGTTTCAACTCAACAAGTTCCGAAACCCGTAGCCCTGAGCTATACAAAACTTCCAGCATTGCCCGGTTTCTTCCGCCTTCCGGTTTCGAAAGGTCAATTGCATTTAACAGGTTCTCGATTTCCGGATAGCTCAGGGTGTCGGGCAGTTTGCGGCCGATCTTAGGCCCTTCAATTAATTCCGTTGGATCTTTTGTGATCAGTTCTTCAAACAACAAAAATTTATAAAAGCTTTTTATGCCCGAGAGAATCCGTGCCTGGCTGTACGCACTCATGCCCAGCTCGTTTATGAACTGGAGAAATCCCTGCAAATGCTTTTGGGTTACCGTAAGCGGACTGATTTTAGGATGTTCTTTTTCCATGAATTGCTTAAGCTTCTCCACATCCCGGACATAGGCACCGATGGAATTTTCAGAAAGCGAACGCTCCAGCTTCAGGTAATGGCCAAATCCCTTAATGTGCAAATCCCAGTTCACGTGTCTGATTATCTGCACAAATGTGCAAATTATTTTAACTTAGTCGCATGAAGCTGCAAATCATCAATGGCCCCAATCTGAATCTGCTCGGTAAACGCGAGCCGGAAGTCTACGGTAATAAAACCTTTGACACATTTTATGATGAGCTGAAGAAGCGTTTTCCGAAAATTGAGTTTAGCTACTACCAATCGAATGTTGAGGGCGAGATCATTAACAAGCTCCAGGAAACGGGCTTTTCGGTTGATGGTATCATATTGAACGCAGGAGCTTACACCCACACCTCTATTGCCATCCACGATGCCATTGCTTCAATTAAAACCCCGGTTGTTGAAGTTCACATCTCTAATATTTATGCGCGCGAAGAATTTCGCCACACCAGCCTGATCACTTCAAAATGCGCGGGGCTGATTACCGGCTTTGGCATGGAAGGGTATGCACTGGCCGTGCAATGGATAATTAATACAAAACATTGAAAATCAGAATTTTAAATGCCTGGAAAATACTTTTAATTTATACGTATAAATTTTATATTTTTGTCGTATAAATTGCAAGCATGGACTCCAAGATCACCTTATCATTTAACGAGGATGTGATTGAAAAGGCAAAGAAATTTGCCGATTCGCAAAACATCAGTCTTTCGCGGCTCACGGAATTTCTGTATCGGAAAATCACCAGCGAAAACTATAAAGACCTCGAATCGCTTCCGGTCGCAGATTGGGTAAATCTGCTTGCGGAAGGTGAGACTGAATACAAAACAAAACCCCGAACGCGAAAATCCATGAAGCGCGAATATTTAAAATCGCGGAAATGAAAATTTTCCTGGATGCCAATATCCTGGTTTCAGTGCTTAACAGGGAATATCCTGTTTATAGCTATTCGTCCAGAATTTTAAGCCTGCCTGACCGGGTGAAGATTTATACCTCTCCCATCTGCCTGGCCATTGCATTTTATTTTGCCGAAAAGAAAAGTGGATCGGCCAAGGCAAAGGAAAAGATCGCGCTACTCGTTTCAAAGATCGGCATTGCAGAAACCGGTAAAAAAGCAGTCGTATCAGCCGCTCAACATAAAGCCATTCACGATTTTGAAGATGGTCTTGAATATTATTCCGCCAAACAGGCGGGCTGCTCGCATATTGTAACGGAAGACAAGAACGATTTTTATTTTTCAGAGCTTTCGGTGATGACTTCAGAAGAATTTCTGAATACTTACTTTTTAGGATCATGACGGTTTCTTTCTACCCCGGCCCTTCACGCGTTTACGATGACATCCCGAAGTATGTAAGAGACGCCCATGCGAAAGGCATCCTGAGCATGAATCACCGCAGCGATGAATTCATGGCGCTGATGAAAAAGACAGTGACCTTATTAAAGCAAAAGCTCTCCATTCCAAAGGACTATACAATCTTATTTACTTCATCCGCTACGGAATGCTGGGAGATTGTTGCCCAATCGTGGGTAACCAATAAAAGCTTCCATTTATATAACGGAGCCTTTGGGCAAAAATGGTACGAGTACACCTACAAGCTTAAAACAGGCGCTACTGCTCTGCCTTTCGGGCGCGAAACAGTTTTGAATCCCGGTCAATCGGTTTTCGAAAGCAGTGAAAATGTAATCTGCATTACGCAAAATGAAACGTCAAACGGAACGCAGGTTAGTAACGAAATAATCCGCGCCATTCGCGAAGGCAGTCCGGATCATATCATTGCAGTGGATGTAACTTCCTCGCTGGCGGGTATCAAGCTTGATTTTACTGCAGCGGATATCTGGCTGGGATCTGTACAAAAATGTTTTGGCTTGCCGGCAGGATTGGGAATTATGATTTGTTCACCAACGGCCATCAAACGCGCACGGGCCATCAACAACACACGGTTTTATAATAGCGTAGTCTTAATGGCCGGCATGGCTGAAAAGTGGCAGACATCTTATACGCCCAATGTGCTGGGCATTTATTTGCTGATGCGGGTTATGGGCAATGCCAAGCCGATCGGCACGGTTCATAAACTTATTGAAAAGCGTTATGGGGACTGGATGAAAACTTTTAAAAAATCTTCAGCCTTGCATCATCTTATTAAAAATAAAGCTGTTCACTCATTTACCGTACTTCCGTTGGAAGCCGACAAAAAAACCATTGAAAGGATTAAAAAATCAGCGAAGGCGAAAGGCTTTTTATTGGGCGATGGGTATGGAGATCTGAAACCTACTACGCTCCGGATTGCGAATTTCCCGGCCTTAAAAGATATAGAGGTTAAAAGACTGATGAAAGTTTTGTCTTATTAGCAACCTTTCATCATTCCCCGCAATTCCTTAATTTTAAAGTCCGGCAAACGGGTTTATGGAGCTATACTACTCATTTTCTGTTCTCATTGTCCTCACGGCAATTTTTTCGTACCTGAACCTGAGGTATTTAAAGCTGCCGTCTGCGATCGGCATCATGCTGCTCGCCATGATCGTGTCGATCAGCCTGGTAATTGCGGGCAGGTCCTATCCGCATATGTTTACGGGATTTACGGACATCATTGCCAGCGTTGATTTTACCGAAGTGCTGATGGGTGCCATGCTGAACTTCCTGCTGTTTGCCGGGGCGATTCATATCAGTCTGCATGATTTGCGCAAGCAGCGTGTTCCGGTGATGATATTTTCTACGTTGGGTGTGATCATTTCCACCATCATCGTGGGAACCCTGATGTATTTTACGTTCATGCTCCTGGGAGTTGAAATTCCGTTTATTGAATGTCTTGTGTTTGGGGCGCTCATCTCGCCTACCGATCCGATTGCAGTGATCGCGATTCTGAAAAAAGCAGGTATTCGCAAATCGTTGGAGATAAAAGTTGCCGGAGAATCACTGTTCAACGATGGTGTGGCCGTGGTGCTCTTTGCCGTATTGCTTCAGCTCGCACAAAGACCCTCGGCTGACTTTACATTTCTTCACATCAGCGGATTATTTCTCCAGGAAGCCGGTGGCGGCCTGATCATGGGCTTGTTGCTCGGGTACATAGCCTCACAGGGAATTAAAAGAATCAACAGCTACAACGTTACCGTGATAATCACGCTGGCCGTAGTGATGGGCGGGTACCTCGTTACCCGGTATTTACACATCTCGGGGCCATTAACCATGGTAGCAGCGGGCCTGGTTATCGGCAATTATGGCAAAGTCATCGCGATGTCGGCAATCGATAGAGATTATCTCGATAAATTCTGGGAGCTGATTGACGAGATCCTGAACGCCATGCTGTTCCTGATTATCGGCTTTGAACTTTTATTAATTCCGGATTTACAGCAATACTGGCTTATCGGCCCAATCACAATTTTGATTGTGTTGCTGGCGCGCTTCTTTTCCATCTGGCTGCCGATCAAGTTTGTTCCGAATATAGGAACCTTTGATACCCGGACAATTACCATCCTCGTATGGGGCGGATTGCGGGGCGGGGTTTCGGTTGCACTCGCATTAACGATTGACGACAGGCTGCATCATAACCTGTTTCTTGCCATTACCTATTATGTGGTTGTATTCTCGATTGTGGTACAAGGACTAACCGTGAGCAGGCTTACGCAGATGCAAAAAGCTAATAAACGCGTAAAATAGAACACGCCATAATGTTAAAAGAATCAGTATCTTCGTTTCCGAAATTTCTGCCATGGAATTCACCGAAGGCGATATATTCTACACCATCCTTGAGAATAAATACCATTTGCATAAGGTATTAAAAGCCGATAAGGATTTAAATACATACCATGTACTGGGCTATTCACCCATGAATACGCTGCCCGATCCGGAAAAATCAGACGAGCTTTCCGTTTTTATCTATCACTTCCCGATCGATAAGAATGGATTTGAAAATCCCATCTTCTTTAAAAAGAGCGCGGTGCGCGATGAAGAGCTTACGGGCTATCACGAATACCTGCGGCAAACACAAAACATTGATTCGATTATCGGGGAAGCCACGCGGTATTTTCACGAAGGCTATGCGCTGACGGACCAGCACAAGCATGAAGAAGCAATTGAGAAATACTCAATGGCCATTAACCTGTATCCAACCTTATACGAGGCTATTGATAACCGCGCATTCTGCAAAATGGATTTGGGCCGCTGGCAGGAAGCGATTGAAGATTTCAACTTATCGCTAACGATTCATCCCTATAGTGCGCTGGCTGCGTTCTCTGCCGGAGAGTGTTACCTGAACCTCGGCAACCCGGATACCGCAAAGGAATATCTTAACCGGGCGCTTTCAATTGATCCGGATCATGCGCTTTCGAAAGAATTTCTGCAAAAAATAAGGGAGTCCGCAAAAACACTTTAGCAAGTCAACGTTGCAAGACATATAAAACCAGAAAGCTAAGTTTAGTTAACTTTGCCTATGAACCTGAAAGAAATCTTTTCCGTAACCCTGATCCTTTTTTCTGTAATCGACATCCTGGGCTCCATTCCTTTTATCATTAATATCCGCAAGCGCGAAGGACGCATCCATGCCGAGAAGGCCACCATCATTTCGGCTGTACTGATGATTGCTTTTCTGTTCTTAGGTCAGTCCATTCTTAACCTCTTCGGGTTAGACGTAGCCTCCTTCGCAGTAGCCGGGGCCATTGTGATTTTTATCGTAGCGATGGAAATGATCCTGGGCATTACACTCATTAAAGACGATCCCGATGCGAAAGGAACAGGCTCCATCGTACCGATTGCGTTTCCGTTAATTGCAGGAGCAGGAACACTCACAACTATTCTCTCCCTGCGTGCCGTGTATGCCGAAGTGAACATTTTTACCGGCATTGTAATCAATTTGATTTTTGTTTACATCGTGCTCCGTTCATCGGCCTGGCTTGAACGGGTAATCGGTAAAGCAGGCTTTGCCGTACTGCGCAGAATCTTTGGTGTTATCCTGCTGGCCATTGCCGTAAAGATTTTCAAAGACAACGTGTTCCCTTCCTAACGCCCATAAGCCGCACGTGACAAAGCGTGTGCATTTTTTGGAATATTACCTTACCTTTAACGGATTGTTAAGTAAGAACTTATTCCGGGAAAATGGTTGTGAAGAATTTTGTGAAGCTCTCTCTGTCTTTCTTTGTTTTCAGCGCTCTTTTAGGCTTTTCTGCTTGTTCCTCCGATGAGGACACCGATCCGGACATAACGGCAGCCGAAGGACTCTTTATTAATGAGATTTATGCCTCGGGGGATGATTGGGTTGAACTCTACAATTCAACCAGCAACGTTAAGGATATCAGCGGATACGTTATTTCTGATGATGGCGCAGCGTATAAACTGCCTGGAGGAACAACAATCCCCGCCAAGGGCTTTCTTGTGATCTTCTGCGATGACGAAAACACGGGTCTGCATACCAACTTCAAGCTTTCTTCAGACGGTGAAACCGTAACCCTTAAAAATGCAAACAACGAAATAGCAGAAGCCGTTACGTATCCGAAACTTGATAATGGGCAATCCTACGGCCGATATCCGGATGGGTCCAGCGAGCTTTCTATTTCAGGAGTAACCAGTCGTGGCATTTCCAATAATGAATCAAATGCTCCGGCTATTACTACCGTGTTTCGTACGCCAACCGTTCCTGCGCTTAACCAGGCTGTAATCATTAACGCAGAGATTCAGATCCCTGCTTCACTCGTAATCAGTACCGTTAAGCTTTTTTATCGTTTTGAAGGAAGTGCGTACACCGAAGTTGCTATGACTAAGCCGGGGGCTTATTACACAGCAACAATTCCTGCACAGGGAGCCGGTGTAACCGGAAAGATGGAATACTATGTAGAAGCCAAGGCGACTACAGGCACTACAACCTATAAACCTTTCGATGCGCCCGGTGATGCTTATCATTATTTATTAAACAATGATCCATTACCCGCACTCTTTATTAATGAGTTTATGGCTTCCCAGACAACTTGTTGCCCGGACGAAGCTGGCGAATTTGATGATTGGATCGAGATTTATAATGCAAGCGCTTCAACGGTCGACCTGGGCGGAATGTACCTATCGGATGATCTCAGCGATCCGTTCAAATCAAAGATCCCGAACGGCATTACAATTCCGGCCGGAGGATTCCTGGTCTTCTGGGCTGATGAACAGGGAAGCCAGGGGCCTTTACACTTAAACTTTAAGCTGGGTAAGGGTGGTGAGGCCGTTGGGCTTTTCTATATCGATGGCAGAACAATTCATGATAAAACATTTACTTCCCAAGACGATAACAAATCATACGGACTTAAGCCTGATGGAGGTGCCTGGCAATCATTTAATACACCCACACCGGGCGCTTCCAATAATTAAACCTGCTTAACCATATAGTACAGATGCTAGAACTCTTCCCCGACCAACCTGTATACGAATATCCGCAGCTTGTAAATGTCGTTTATTGCTTTGTGTGGGGTTTTGTACTCTCGTCAATCATTGCCATTACCCACCGGCTTACCTTTACGGGTGAATATTATCCAAAAAACTTTTTCCAGTCGTTAATTCTCGGTTCAATTGTAACCGCTATGGTAATGATGGCCATTGGCGACAGCCTGGCCCGCGGCCTGGGTGTTTTTGGCGCGATGGCGATTATCCGCTTTCGCACCCGCATCGATGATCCGCGCGATGTGCTTTTTCTGTTTGCAGCCTTAAGCACCGGGCTTGCCGTTGGTGTGTACGGCTTTACAGTTTCTTTTGCCGGAACAATTTTGTTCTGTACCGTGGCGGTATTGCTGCACATCTCGCCTTTCAGAAGCTTTACCAGCCCGAACATGCTGTTCTTCAATCTCAAGAACACGGAAGATCTGGATGCCGTGATTAAAATTATTGAGCAGCACACAGCCGCTCACCGGCTGGTTACGATCACGGTTACAAAAGAAAATGCAACGCGCTATCAATACGCCATCACCTTTCACAAGGAGCAGGAAAAGGATGTTCTTTTTAACGCGTTGGTGGTTGTGGACGGGTTAAGCCAGCCGAAGATTACCGTAAACGAACCTGCCAATGGCTAACGACAGACACACTTCGGGCACTAACTGGTTTTACGGATTGATTGTGGTGGTGTTTGCAGCCATGCTCTGGATCAGCGCGAAGTATTTTCGCGGCAGCGATTACTCCTCCATCGGGATAACCGAAGTAAAAGAATATAAAATCAACTCCGAGAAATCAGCGTTGGTAACATCCGTACACGTTGTTCCGGGCCAGCAGGTGAAGGCCGGTGAACTGCTGCTTGATCTTAGCAGTGCAGAGCTTGAAATGAACATTGAAAAGACTTCCAGCCGGATTTCACTTCTGAAAACAGAGCAGCAAAGCAAAGCAAAACTGATCCAGGCGCAGGTTGATTACCTCCATGCCGACCTCGGCATTCCGCTGGAGGAAATAGAAACAGATATTGAACAAACAAAAAGTCAGATCCAGCTGAACAAAAAGCTGACAAAAGAGCTGGCTACCAACAGCGACACTTCGGTTTGGAACGAGGCCGACAATCCGCTCCAGGTAAAGCTAAGCTCGTTGGAGAAACAAAAAGCAAAACACAACCAGGCTATACGCATTAAAGAAACCGATATCCGACAGGAGGGATATATCGATCAGCAGCAGTTGAAAAATCAGATCAGCTTGCTTGAGCAGGAACTGGAGTTGTTAAAAGTTGAAAAAAGTAAGCTCGTGAAATATGCAACAGCGGATGGCGTAGTGAAGGGTGTTTTTATTAAGCCGGGCGAGCAGGTTAATTCCTATGCCCCGTTGCTTTCCATCACTCCGGTTAGCCCAACGATGGTGACGGGATACCTCGCGGAAAAGAATAACAACGCATTTGCAGTGGGCGATTCTGTACGCGTATCAGCATATGGAAACGGTTCAATTAAAATCACCGGACGTGTAATCGGGTACGGGTCGGTTACGGAACTTCCTGAAATCTTACAGAAATCAACGGCCGTGAAAGCTTTTGGCCGGGAAATCTTCATTGAAATTCCACCGCATAATAATTTTGCCAATGGCGAAAAGGTGTTAATCCGGTAGCAATCATGAGGCTGGCTTTACTCTGCATTTTCTTTTTCGCATGTTGCAATCTTTCCGCCCAATCGGGATTCGGAGAATTTATCCGGGCTGCAAAAGATGCTCCGGCAGTAAGCATGTTTGACTTACAGGTAGCGTACTTAAATGGCAAGCCCTATCGGCTTGCCCCGGTACAAAAGCTTGAGTTCAGAACAGAAAGCAATCAGCTTGATCTTGTTCGTCAGGAGTATGCCCTGCGCGTTAATCCAACAAATCCGTGGGAACTGCGGCAGAATAACCGGTATTTTAAAGAACTGAAATCAAGCATCGCGCTTGAAAAAGGTATTGTCCTGAAAGAAGTTCTGACTGAACGGTACATTTTAATTATAGAATTAGTCACCTATGCCGGCTTACGCGACCTCGCGCAGCGCAGGCTTGAGCTTACCCAAACATCGTTATCGATGCTGGAGAAACAGCAGCTCTCCGGGTATTTTGACGGTGAAGACTATGTTGACCTGAAGCTCGAAGAGATGGACAAGTCGGTAGATATGGATGAAGCTGCTTACGAAGCTGAAAATGCAATCCGAAAGGTCAGTTCTATTTTTCCGGACGCAGCATTATCTGCAAAAACCTGGAACATCGCTGAAGTCGTTTCAATCGAGCAAATTGAAAAATTACTCGACAGTTTACAGACTGCTTTACCGGAAGCAACATCGCTCTCCTACTACCAGAAAAAAATTGACCTGGCCGATCGTGAATACCTGCTTGAACGAAATAACATCAACTTTGGATACCTCCAGGCCAAGTATCAGGACTTCCGGATCGAGCAGGGACGTAAGCCGTGGAGCATAGGGCTGGGTGTGACCATCCCGGTTTTTAATCCCAACAAAGGCGACATGACTAAACGCAAGCTTGAGTCGATCGAATCGCAGCAGGAGCTTAAGGAAGCAAAAGTAGAAATGGATAAAGACCAGGCCCGGCTACGGGAGCAACTCCGCGACCTGATTGCAAGCCACCGCAAGATTGAAGAAAAAATTAAAGCGTTAAACGTTAGCTCACTGGCCCGCACGTTAAACACCATGCAAAAAAGCAACCCGGTTGCGGGCGTAAAATTTCAGGGCAACCTCATTAAGCTGGAGGAGCTTGCCCTGAAGCTGAAACAGAATATTTTAATCACCTATACCGAGTGGCTTGCCAGCACCGATGCGCTGCAGCAATTGCCGCTCACCAACTATTTATCGCGAAACCTGGAAACGCTTAACGATTAAGGGTTACCACGTTTTGAATGTGACTATTAACAATACGCTCCCTAAACAGGAGTTTACCGGGAATAGCGGATGAGTTATTGGGTGAAGATTGACAGTTAAAAAATAGCCACAAGCCTCAGGCTTCACGCTAACGTTACATAGCGAATGAAACTTGCGGCTTACAGCTTGTAGCTTATGAAAAGAATTTTTTTATTTTTATTCCTGTTCACTACATCAACAACCTTTGGGCAGGTGGTGCTGAATGAAATTTGCCCGGCTAATGCCGATATCATCTACGATCCGAATTTCTATAATTACTCTCCCTGGGTTGAACTCTATAATGCAGGCTCTTCAAACGTAAACATTGGCGGATACTACATCTCCGATGATGAAAATAATCCGCTGAAATGGCGTATTCCTCCCGGCACATCCATTTCTGCCAACGGCTTCGCAATCTTCTGGTGCGATAACATGAACACGGGCAGGCACGCTAACTTTTCATTAGATAGCGAAGGTGAAGATGTTGTGCTTTCGAACGGAGCGGGGATATTGCTTGATAAAATCTCGTATCCCAAACAGTTAACGAATATCTCGTATGGAAGAATTACCAATGGCACGGGCACATGGGCTTATCTTTCCGTGCCTACGGCCGGAAGCGGGAATAATGCTACAACCGCATCACAGCAGCTCACCAAACCAAACTTCTCGGTATCGGGAGGACGGTACTCATCCACAGTTCAGGTTTCGTTATCGCACAGCAATCCGGCAGCGGAAATCCGCTTCACAACCAATGGCAGTGAGCCTAACATTAATTCTTCAAAATTTTCAACTCCTATACCGGTCAGTCAAACCCAAACGCTTAAGGCCAAAGCTTTTTTAAACGGTTTTCTTCCCGGTGAAACTGAAACACAAACCTATTTTATTAATGAGCACACCTTTTCGCTGCCTGTAATCTCTATCTCCACCCGGCCTGATTATCTGTACGACAACACCATCGGCATTTATGTCGAGGGTACCAATGGAGCGGGAGGCTATTGCAGCAACAAACCGGTAAACTGGAACCAGGATTGGGAACGGCATGCCGTATTTGAATACTATGACAAAAACGGAACCCGGCTGTTCAATCAATCGGTTGACATTCGCATTGGCGGTAACTGTTCCCGTAACCAGGCGCAGAAATCTTTTGCAATAAAAGCGCGCGATAAATACGGCAGCAACATCATGAACTATAAGTTCTTCAGCAAAAGCGTTAACCAGTTTGGAGGACTCATGCTGCGCAACTCCGGCAACGATTTTAATATAACCATGTTCCGCGATGCGTTTATGCAGGCGCTTCCTGTTGGCCAGATGGATGTTGACTACATGGATTATCAGCCCACCATTCTGTACCTGAACGGTCAATACATGGGCATTCAAAACCTCCGCGAAAAAATTGATGCCGACTTTATTGAAAGCAATTACAACGTTGACAAAGACGATCTCGACCTGATTGAGACGTATGAGAATGCGCTGGAAGGATCTGCCAATGCTTACAAAAATTACAAAAACACGCTTGCCGGAATGAACCGCACAACGCAGGCCTCCTATAATTATATCGATCAGCACATCGATGTCCAGGAATTTATCAATTACCTGGTGGCTGAGATTTACTTTGCCAATACCGACTGGCCGGGCAACAACATGAAGTTCTGGCGCGATGCTTCCGTGAACGGCAAGTTCCGGTGGATCTTATGGGATACCGATTTCGGGTTTGCGTTATATCAAGATTCAAGCTGGCCTACGCATCCGACATTAAATTTTGTAACGGCAACCAATGGCCCCGATTGGCCGAACCCGCCCTGGTCAACGCAGCATATCCGCATGCTGCTGGAGAACCCGATTTTCCGTGAGCGGTTTATTCAAACAATGAACACCGCATTAAATACAACGTTTCAGCCCGACCGCGTTATCAGCATGATCAATCAGTTCCAATCCCGCATAGCAACGGAGATGCCGTATCATAAAGCCCGCTGGTGGGGCGATATGAATGGCTGGAATTATGAAGTGCAGCGTATGCGCGATTTTGCAATAAGCCGTAACACCTTCATGCGCCAGCACATGGCTGAGTTTTTTGGATTGAACGGAACTGTAAACATTTCAACCGCGGTAAAGCAAGGCGAAGGAAAATTCAGGATGAATGAGGTCACCGCTGACGCGAATCCAAGCCAGCGGTATTTCAGAAACCTGCCGGTTAGAATTGAGCCGGTGCCTGCCCTGGGGTACGCGTTCAAAGAGTGGAGAATCAAAAAAACACAATCTGAATCTATTTCGCTTGTTCAGGCAGGCGCTACCTGGAAATATTTTGATCAGGGAAGTATGCCTGCTGGATGGAACACAACTGCTTTTAACGATGCACCCTGGGCACAGGGTCCTGCACAATTAGGCTATGGCGAAGGCGATGAGGCAACCGTGGTAAGCTTTGGCGCCAACCCGAATAACAAGTTTGTGACTACGTACTTCAGGAAATCATTTACCGTAGCCGATACAGTCGGACTTGTACAATTAACCGGAAGCATTTTGGTGGATGATGGCGCGGTGATCTACCTCAACGGAGTAGAAATGATGAGAACGAATATGCCAGGCGGAACAATTGTTTACTCAACGCTTGCGCTTGATGCAGCTGCGGAAGGCGTGTACACCGGATTTACGATCCCGAAAGGACTGATCAAACCGGGGAACAACGTGCTGGCTGTTGAAGTGCATCAGAATAGTGTAACAAGTTCTGACCTGAGCTTCGACCTTACGCTCAGCACCGCTCGGCTGGGTAACGAAACTGTTGAAACTTCCACCACACCGCTTCAACTTGATACAGCCTTTACCGACATCAGCTATGAAGCCTACTTTGAACCTTCCGGAACAATTATTAACGGCATCGTGATCAACGAAATCAGCACACGCCCCTCCGGCCTGCTCGACAATGCGGGGGAAGCCGAAGACTGGATTGAGCTTTATAATGCAGGCTTACAACCAGTAAATCTTGCAGGCTTATACCTGACCGATAACCTGAACAACAGAACCAAGCACCGGCTTCCTGCCGGAGAAGGAGATGAAATGATCCTCCGGCCGGGTGAATACAAAATCCTCTGGGCCGATGAAGACCTTGGGCAGGGCGCTGACCATTTGGATTTCAAGCTTTCGAATGACGGTGAAGCCATCGGGCTCTACCAGGTGATGGGTGAACATATTCACATGATCGATGAGTACGTTTTTAATGCGCAATTGTTTGAAGGCTCCTTCAGCCGCATCCCGAATGCAACCGGGCCGTTTATATTCACACCCGTTAGCACCCCCGGGGCCATGAACGAGATCATTACCGGCATTGAGCAGGAAGATATGTTAGTAAGCGTTTACCCGAACCCGGTTAACGATTATTTATATATCGATTCACCTTACCCGATTCAGCAGATTGTGCTTTCGGATTGTTTGGGAAGACCGATCCAGACATTTTCTAATGTGAGGCAACAACAGTTGTCGCTGATAAACAACCCTCCGGGAATTTATATCTTGCGCCTTAAATCGGGCAACCGGTTGAAGACGTTAAAGATTATTAAAGAATGATCCGCATTTATACCGATGGCGCAGCGCAGGGCAATCCCGGTCCGGGCGGCTATGGAACAATTATGAAATACGGTCAGCACGAGAAAGAATTCTCAGCCGGCTTTCGCCTGACCACCAATAACCGGATGGAGTTAATGGCGGTAATTGTCGGACTTGAAGCCATTAAAAAAGACGGTCTACCCATCACCATTTACTCCGACTCTAAATATGTTGTCGATTCTGTTGAGAAAGGCTGGATCTGGGGCTGGGAGAAAAAGAACTTTGCAAAAAAAGCCAACCCGGATTTATGGCAGCGTTACATACCCCTCCACAAAAAGTTCAGGCCTAAGTTTGTCTGGGTTAAAGGCCATGCCGGGCATCCGGAAAATGAACGATGCGATGTACTGGCAGTTCAGGCCGCGCAGAGCGGAAATCTTCCTGCGGATAGCTGGTATGAGATGAATATGGAATAAGCTTTTCCGATTCTGCAACCTTCTTGTTAAAAAGGCATACTTTCTGTTTTGGGTTAAAACCACTTTGTCGCTATCCATTTTGCCAGCATTACCAACAGTAGGGCAAAAGGCTGATAGATCAGTATCAAAAAAGCCATAGCGCTCTCCCCCGAACCTTTCAACTTCAAAACGCTGAGCAACCCCGCCATAATCATTGCGGTGAGCAGTAGGTAACCCACAGCAAAACCTATCGAATAAAAGAAATAGCGCCATGGGTTATCATTAAACCACAGCAACACTGCATTGACGATCAGAAACAGGATGAATGCATAGGCCGCGATGAGCCACGCCATATCAGCGCTCTTAGGCTGAATTATAATAATAAGTACAGGTGTGAGTAACAAAAACAGCAGTGCCTGATAAGCAGGTTTTTGTATGAACAAGTACACATTCCAATCCATTTCTATTTATTTAAAATACGGCCTCATAAATTATTTCCCCTCTCAAGGGTTATTTCATTTCATTCTGCTCCAAGAATATTTTAAATCTTTGAGTCTGCAAACTTATCAAATAACGCAATCCTATAGGGCTACTCCTTTTTAGTGTATAAAACCCGAAGCGTCCGGCTGGTCATTGCAGGAACAACTGACATATGAGTTTCGTCTTCAAATATGTGTATCGTAAGATTTAAGCCTTTGTAATTCCTGCTTCTCAGGGAGTCGGCAAAAGCTGTAATTACCGGAGTCATCGATTTCCCCTCCAGGCCACCGGCTGACATAAAAACCTGAGCAGGTAATGATTGATTGTGTTCTGAAAATGTTTTCTCCACTTTAAACATTTCCTTATTATTCCACCAAAAGGAAGGACTGTTTATACCAAACTTATTAAATAAGTCGGTTGCTTCAAAAAGACAGTAACCGGCAAAGAGACCGCCAAAAGAATGTCCGGAAATACCACGGTCGCTTGTCGTTTTAAATTTTTTATCAATTAAAGGAATAATTTCTTTTCTTATTACATTTAAAAAAACAGAACCTCCTCCCGATAGCAAAGAACCTTTAGTCAATCCAAATACTCTTAAATACGTCTGATTATTTTCAAAATTCACATCTTTAGTTGGTGTGTAGTCCTTTGCCCGTTGTGTGAACCAGGGTGTAAGGGATTCCTCCCATTCGTATTCAATTCCTACAATGATAACATCCTCTAAATTGCCAAACATGTCTAAAGCTGTTCTGACAGAATGTGCTATCGGGAAAGCTAACCCGCCATCCAGGATATATAAAACCGGGTAATGAATCGTGTCCTTTGATGAATAATGTTGAGGCAGCGATACACTCAAATGATAAGCGGTTCCATTAATTTTTGATTTTACAATTATTTCCTGCTTTTGATTTATGGATGGAGGTAAATTAGTTTGTCCAACTAATTCATAATGAATCAAAACGAAAAACAAGATTAAAAAAATTAGTTTACCTGATGCAGATCTTTTCATCATTGAGTATTTTTATTGGTTGTAATTCCGTCAGCATTACGTTGCATATAAAGCGTGTGCCGGCAGACTAATTTAATAATTAATCATCAAACCCCTGCCGGGCATAACTTATTTTTTAGTCAGCGGGCGTTTTCAATATTTAATTTCTTTGTATTCAACTGTCTTTATTTTTGTAAGCCAGTCTGCTTCCAGGTCCTTTATGGATTTTCCTGTCAGTCTTTTCAGGTTTCTTGATTTGTT
>CAZIGG010000014.1:23672-40364 GCA_964538575.1 uncultured Roseivirgaceae bacterium | reverse complement strand
CAAGTAAAACCTCACCCGTCATATCCTGATCTTTTTACTTCGCACAATCACCCAGATCACAACCGGGGCGCCTATCAGCGCGGTTACCGCATTGATCGGGATTACAAAATCATTCCCAGGCAGCCGGGTTAGAATATCGCAAAACAGCATAACGATTCCGCCCATTAAAATCACCGCAGGAATCAATGTCTTATGATTGGTAGTGTCAATCACCAGTCGCGCTAAGTGCGGAACCGCCAATCCCACAAAAGCAATTGGTCCGCAGAAGGCCGTTACTGTTCCGGTTAAAATACTGGTACCTATAATAATGAGCAGGCGTGATCTTCTTAACTGAATGCCCAGGCTGATAGCATAATTATCCCCCAACAACCATACATTCAATGGTTTGATAGAAAAAACTGCGATTGCAAGTCCGATTACAGTGCCAATTCCTAAAATCAGGATTTCAGTCCAGTTCAGGCTGCTCATGCTTCCGAAGGTCCAGATCAGGTAATATTGAATATCCTCAGCCCGGCTGATGAACTGCAGCACGCTGACAATCGAGGAGGTTGCCGCTCCAATCATCAGCCCTATTATTAACAGAGAAACATTGTCACGGATGTGGTGAGCAATGGCCAGAACCAATAAAAAGATGCCCGCACACCCAATGCTTGCCGCCAGTGCCAGGCTAAGAGAGCTTGAAAATAGCGACCCCATGCCTCCGGTCATAACCACAATGGCCACCGCCAGACTGGCACCCGAACTTAATCCCAAAACATCCGGCCCGGCCAGCGGGTTTCGAAACAGGGTTTGCATAAGCAGTCCGCCCAATGCCAGTGCACCCCCCGCGAGTAAGCACGTAAAAGCTTTAGTCAGCCTGAAATCAAAAATAATATCTGCCCAAACCGGTTTGGCAGGTTCGCCACCAGTCAAAACTTTCAGGGTGTCGGTGAGTGGAATCTTTACGCTCCCCAGAGAAATATTTATCAAAAACAGCACAACCAGCACCGAAGGCAACAAAATCCACCAGTACTTTTGCAGGCTGTTTTTCATCAGAATGGTTTAAAAACCGCGTAATGATACTGATTTTCAGGGTTTTTTTATTGAGCAGGCCCGTTGGAGCCTTGCTTCCCTGAAAATTTTGGAACGGCCCCTTGTTAGGTACCCTTTGTTTCCTATCTTTGCAGTCCTTTTTGGAGCCACATAGGCCCAAAATCCTGAAAAACAGACATTAAACGGTTATAAACCATGCCTGGAATTATAGGACGCAAAGTGGGGATGACGAACGTTTATGGTCCGGAAGGCGAGAACATCGCTTGTACTGTGATCGAAGCGGGACCCTGCACCGTCACACAAGTAAAAAACGTAGAAACTGACGGATACCGTGCAGTTCAACTCGCTTTCGGTGAAAAGAAAGAGAAGAACACTACCAAAGCTGCTCTTGGTCACTTCAAGAAAGCGAACACTACTCCAAAAAAATCTATCGCTGAGTTCCGCGACTTCCGTAAGGAGTTCGATGGAATGGTCGAGCTTGGAAAGCAAATCAACATCACGGACATCTTTCAGGAAGGCGACTTCTTAGATGCAATCGGTACCTCAAAAGGTAAAGGTTTCCAGGGTGTTGTGAAACGCCACGGCTTTAGCGGGGTGGGTGGAGCAACTCACGGACAGCACAACCGTCTGCGTGCACCCGGTTCAATGGGTAACGCGTCTTTCGCATCACGTGTACCAAAAGGTAAGCGCTTAGCTGGCCGTATGGGTAGCGACCGCGTGAAAGTTACCAACCTGAAGGTTGTTAAGATCATGTCGGAGCAGAATATCATCGTGATCAGCGGCTCGGTTCCGGGCGCTATTAATTCAACTGTAATTCTCCAGAAATAATGGAAGTAGCATTATTAAAATACAGTGGTGAGAAGTCAACCAAGAAGGTAACACTTCCGGAGACTGTGTTTGGTATTGAGCCAAACGACCACGCGATATACCTGGATGTGAAAAGTTACCTCGCTAACCAGCGCCAGGGAACACACAAATCCAAGCAGCGTAACGAAATTTCAGGTTCTTCCAGAAAGCTGAAGAAGCAAAAAGGAACCGGTGGAGCCCGTGCGGGTAACATCAAGAATCCTCAGTTCAAAGGTGGTGGCCGTGTTTTCGGTCCTACACCGCGCGATTATTCATTCAAATTGAATAAGAAAGTAAAAGACCTGGCGCGTAAGTCGGCTCTTACTTACAAGGCTAAAGACAATGCGATTGCTGTTTTGGAAGATTTCTCTTTTGATTCCCCTAAGACAAGTCAATACGTGAAAATGCTTTCAGCTATTTCGTTGGCTGATAAGAAGACATTGTTCGTGCTTCCTGAAAACAACAAGAACGTTGTTCTGTCCGGAAGAAATATTAAGAACTCAAAAATCACAACTGCCGATCAGATCAATACCTACGATGTGATGAATGCTAACACGATCGTTTTCGTAGAGAGCTCTGTAAGCAAGGTTGAAAACATTTTAAATAAAGACTGATGAGCGTCCTTAAGAAACCATTGGTTACTGAAAAAGTATCAGCCCTGAACGAAAAGGGTAAGTACGGCTTTTTCGTAGACCTCAACGCCAACAAGGTAGAGATCAAGAAGGCGGTTGAAAAGCAATATGGTGTGAACGTGGTAAGCGTAAACACGATGAGTGCGATGGGTAAATTAAAGACCCGTTACACAAAAACCGGTATTCTCGCTGGCCGCCAGCAGAACTACAAGAAAGCCATCGTAACGCTGGCTGAAGGCGAAGTAATAGACTTTTATAGCAACGTATAATTTTTAGACAATGGCGTTGAAGAAATTAAGACCGATGACTCCCGGCACTCGTCACAGAGTGGCAGCATCTTTTACAGATGTTACAACGAACATCCCGGAGAAGTCACTCGTAGTTACCCTGAAGAAAACAGGTGGTCGTAACAGCAAAGGCCGTATGACAATGCGCTACATTGGCGGTGGTCACAAGCAGAAGCTGCGTATCATCGACTTCAAGCGTGAAAAAACTGGTGTTCCTGCTACGGTAGCAACCATCGAGTATGATCCAACCCGTACGTCACGTATCGCGCTTCTGCACTATGCAGATGGTGAGAAGGCTTACATTCTTGCTCCGGCAGGATTAGAAGTTGGTCAGCAGATTGTTTCTGGTGTAGATGTAGCTCCTGAAGTTGGCAATGCATTGCCTTTGGCAAAGATCCCTGTTGGTACAATCGTACACAACGTGGAGATTAAGCCAGGTAAAGGCGGAGCAATTGCTCGTTCAGCTGGTTCATTTGTTCAGTTGCTTGCCCGTGAAAACGGAGTGGCGACATTGAAAATGCCTTCAGGTGAAATGCGTAACGTGTTAGATCGTTGCATGGCAACTGTAGGAACAGTTTCAAATGCTGATCATATGAACGAAAGTCTGGGTAAAGCTGGTCGTAACCGTTGGAAGGGTATCCGTCCACGTACACGTCCGGTAGCGATGAACCCGGTTGATCACCCGATGGGTGGTGGTGAAGGACGTGCGTCAGGTGGACATCCACGCTCACGTAACGGCTTGTTGTCTAAAGGCAAGAAGACCCGTCACCCGAATAAGTATTCTGATGGTTTGATCATTTCTAGACGCAAAAAATAATGGGACGTTCGATTAAAAAAGGACCGTATTGCGATGCAAGACTTACTAAAAAAGTAGAAGTCGCAGAAAAGTCTGGCAAGAAGTCAGTGATAAAGACCTGGTCGCGCAGATCAACAATTATCCCTGAGATGATCAGCCACACGTTTGCAGTGCATAACGGAAATAAATTTATTCCTGTTTATGTGACAGAGAACATGGTAGGACACAAGCTTGGTGAATTTGCACCGACCCGTACCTACAGAGGTCACTCAGGAAACAGAAAAGATTAATAAAGCCGCTTAGTGAATATCATGGAAGCTACAGCTAAAAAAACGAAAAGATCGGTTCTCAAAAGAGAGAAGCGTGATGCGCGGAAGGAAGCAGCGAAAACTGGCCCGGTAACGGCTCGCCTGGTTAACGTTCCTACTTCTCCCCGTAAAATGAGATTGGTTGCTGATTTGATTCGCGGTGTGCGGGTTAACCAGGCACTCAACATCTTAAAGTACGAACCGAAAGTTGGTGCTGAGAAACTTGAAAAGCTTTTGCTTTCAGCGATCTCTAACTGGTCAGCAAAGAACGCTGAAGAGAAGCTTGAAGAAGCTGATCTTTTTGTGAAAGAAATTTTTGTTGACGGTGGCCGCATTCTTAAAAGATTGCGCCCGGCTCCACAAGGACGTGCACACCGTATCCGCAAGCGTTCAAACCATGTAACATTGGTTGTTGACAGCTTAAAGAAGGTGGGAACTGAAGTATCAACTACTGAAAAAGAAACCAAGTAAGAATGGGACAAAAGATTAACCCTGTAGGATTCAGATTAGGCATCGTTCGCGGTTGGGATTCCAACTGGTTCGGAGGCAATGGCTTCTCTGACAAGCTTGTTGAAGATCACAAGATCCGCAAGTACGTTGACGCTCGTATCCAGAAAGGTGGTATCGCGAAAGTTGTTATCGAAAGAACATTAAAGCGCATTACCCTTACTATTCACACTGCACGTCCGGGTGTAGTTATCGGAAAAGGCGGTACAGAAGTAGATAAGATTAAAGAAGAATTGAAAAAGCTTACCGGCAAGGATGTTCAAATCAACATCTTTGAAATTAAGCGTCCTGAGTTGGATGCGAAACTGGTAGGTGAATCTATCGCACAGCAGATCGAAGCGCGTATTTCTTACAAGCGTGCCATGAAGCAGGCAATTGCTTCAGCGATCCGTGTAGGTGCTGAAGGTATTAAGATTAAAACGTCAGGTCGTTTGGCTGGCGCTGATATGGCCCGTACGGAACAATATAAGGAAGGACGTATTCCATTGCACACCTTGCGTGCTGACATTGATTACGCAATTTCTGAAGCGCAAACTGTTTATGGTAAGATCGGTATCAAAGTATGGATCTTCAAAGGTGAAGTTTACGGCAAGCGTGATCTTTCCCCTAACATCGGAGCAGTAGCCAATGCACAGCAGGGCGGAGGCCAGCAAGGCGGACCAAGAGGTGGTGGCAATGAGCGCGGTGGCGACAGAAGAGGAAGAGGCGGAGATAACCGTAGCGGCCGTGGTGGCGAAAACAGAGGAGGCGGCCGTGGTGACAGCAGAGGTGCTGGAGCAGGTCGTGGCCCGAGAAAAAATTAATTAAGGACTCGTAAAGTATACAGTAATGTTACAACCGAAACGTACCAAATTCAGAAAGATGCAGAAAGGCCGCGTGAAAGGCATTGCCACGCGTGGACACTCTTTGGCTTTCGGTTCATTTGGACTTAAATCACTGGAGGCAGGCTGGATCACAGCTCGTCAGTTAGAAGCAGCCCGTATCGCGGTAACGCGTGCGATGAAGCGTGAAGGCCAGGTGTGGATTCGTATTTTCCCTGACAAGCCGATTACGCGCAAGCCCGCAGAGGTTCGTATGGGTAAAGGTAAAGGTGCTCCTGAATATTGGGTAGCGGTAATCAAGCCGGGTACTATCCTTTTCGAAGCGGGTGGTGTTGATCGTGCGACTGCACGTGAAGCATTGCGCTTAGCTGAAGGTAAGCTTCCGTTCAAGACGAAGTTCACAGTTAGAAGAGACTACGTAGATTAATAAGTCATGAAGGCAAAAGAATTAAAGTCATTGGATGCTAAGGAGCTCAATGAAAAAATCGGAATAGAGAAAGAGACCCTGCGTAAGATGAAATTCGCGCACCAGGTATCTGCTATCGAGAACCCGATGAAAATGAAGGAAACACGTAAGCTTATCGCTCGCCTGAAGACTGAGCTGAGAGCTAAAGAAATTCAAAAATAATTCCTATGGAAACTACGGAAAGAAACCTACGTAAGGAAAGAATTGGTAAAGTAGTGAGCAACAAGATGCAGAAGAGCATCACCGTTGCGGTAGACAGACGTGTAAAGCACCCGATCTATGGCAAGTTTGTTCACAAAACAACCAAGTTCATGGCGCATGACGAGAAAAACGAGGCAGGCATTGGCGATACAGTTCGTATCTCTGAAACCCGTCCGTTGAGCAAGCTGAAGCGCTGGAGATTAGTAGAAGTTATTGAAAAAGCTAAGTAATTATGATAAGCACAGAATCAAGACTTACCGTAGCAGATAACAGCGGAGCAAAAGAAGTTCTTTGCTTGCACATCCCGGGAGGAACCGGTAAGCGTTACGCTTCTGTTGGAGATAAAATCGTTGTTACGATTAAATCGGCAATGCCTAATGGCCAGGTTAAGAAAGGAACAGTTTCTAAAGCCGTGGTTGTTAGAACTAAAAAAGAGATCAGGAGAAAGGACGGATCGTATATCCGCTTTGAAGATAATGCAGCTGTTCTGTTGAACGCTCAGGACGAGCCCCGCGGTACCCGTATTTTCGGACCCGTTGCCCGTGAGCTTAGAGAGAAGCAGTTCATGAAAATCATTTCATTAGCTCCGGAAGTAATTTAAGTAGTCATGGAAACTAAGAGAGTAAAACTACACATCAAGAAAGGCGACACCGTTAAGGTGATGGCCGGTGATGATAAAGGTAAATCAGGCAAAGTGCTTGAAGTGATCGGCTCCAAGAACAGAGCGATTGTAGAAGGTGTTAATATTATTACAAAACACCAGAAGCCATCTGCAGGCAAGCCTGAGGGTGGAATAAAGAAAACTGAGGCATCGGTTCACATCAGCAATTTAGCGCTGGTTGATCCTGCAAGCGGAAAAACAACGCGTGTAGGCCGTAAGGCAGATGACAAAGGAAAATTACAGCGTTACGCAAAAACAACCGGAGAATTCATAAAATAATGGCAACTCCCAGATTAAAAGAAAAATACACGAAAGAGGTCGTTCAGGCTTTGAAAACAAAGTTTGAATACTCTTCTGTCATGCAGGTTCCTAAGATCGACAAGATCTGTATCAACAAAGGAATGGGTATCGCGGTAACCGATAAGAAGCTTATCGATGTTGCCCTGGAGGAAATCACTACGATCACCGGTCAGAAAGCAGTTTCTACCAAGTCGAAGAAAGCGATTTCTAATTTCAAACTGAGAGAAGATCAGCCGATCGGTGTACGCGTAACACTTCGCGGAAACACGATGTATGAATTCCTCGATCGTTTGGTGAACATTGCCCTTCCACGTGTACGTGACTTCAAAGGCGTAAGCCCTAAAGGTTTCGATGGCCGTGGTAACTACACACTGGGTGTGAAGGAGCAGATTATTTTCCCGGAGATCTCAATTGATAAAGTAACGAAGATCAGCGGTATGGACATCACGTTCGTAACCACTGCAAAATCTGACGAAGAGAGTTTCGAGCTTCTGAAAGCACTCGGAATGCCTTTCGCTAATAAAAACAATAACTAAGAATTGCTATGGCTAAAACATCAGTAATTGCAAGGCAGACAAAAAGAGAAAGACTCGTGGCATTGTATGCCCCGAAACGTAAAGCCTTGAAGGAAGCCGGAGACTACGCAGCGCTGGATAAACTCCCGCGTAACGCATCCCCGGTTCGCCTGAAAAACAGATGCAAGCTGACAGGTCGTCCGAAAGGATATATTGGGAAATTCGGTGTTTGCCGGAACGTTTTCCGCCAGATGGCCTCTGACGGTAAAATCCCAGGAGTGACCAAGTCAAGCTGGTAATCGCTTAAAACGCACAAATTTCGGGGTTAGACCCCGGATTAACATATCGAGTTGCTGAGTGTCAAGGTCGGCCCCGATAGCTATCGGGACGAAACCAGATGACAGTTTTGAATACTAAAAAATGTTCAATATCTTTGCAGCCCGTTCAAAAGACGGGTTTGCTTTTTATAAAAGGAGTAAGAAAATGACGGATCCAATTTCAGATTATTTAACAAGGCTTCGGAATGCCATTAAGGCCAACCACAAAGTGGTTGAAATCCCGGCCTCAAACCTTAAAAAGGAGATAACCAAAGTGTTATTTGACAAGGGTTATATCCTGAACTATAAGTTCGAACAAGGTGAAAATCCGCAAGGCACGATTAAAATCGCGCTTAAGTACAGCCCTGAAACCAGGGAGTCTGCTATCTCCAGTCTGGAGCGTATCAGCACACCGGGTTTGAGACAGTACCGCGGTACGGATAATCTTCCGAAAGTATTAAACGGATTAGGCGTGGCCATCCTTTCGACTTCGAAAGGTGTGATCACCGATAAAGAAGCCCGCAAACTGAATGTGGGCGGTGAAGTATTGTGTTACGTGTATTAATCGATAGAAAGCCATGTCACGTATAGGAAAACAACCCATCTCATTACCAAAAGGCGTAACACTGACCTTTTCTAAAGAGAATCATAAGGTAACCGTAAAAGGACCCAAGGGAGAACTTAACCAGGTAATCGATTCTGACTTTACTGTTAAGCAGGAAGAAGGAGTGATTACCGTGGAAAGACCAACTGAACAAAAGCGCCACAAGGCGATGCATGGCTTATACCGCGCGCTGATCGCCAACATGGTAGAAGGCGTAAGCAACGGTTACAAAGCTCAGCTTGAACTGGTAGGTGTTGGTTATAAAGCAACAGCACAATCAAACGTGCTGGAGCTTAGCCTTGGCTATTCACACAACGTATTCCTGGCTGTTCCGAGTGAGATCAAAGTTCAGGCTACTCAGGAAAAAGGTCAGAACCCAACCATTTATTTGGAAGGAATTGACAAGCAACTGGTTGGCCAGGTGGCCGCTAAGATAAAATCCCTTCGTCAGGTTGAGCCTTACAAGGGTAAAGGTATCCGCTTCACGGGTGAGTACGTACGCAGAAAAGCTGGTAAGGCTGCTGCTAAATAATTAAGCATCATAGATAAATAACACTATGGCAGGCAAGAACAACGAAAGAAGAACACGCATTAAAGCAGGTATTCGCAAGAGAATGGAAGGTACAACCGACCGTCCTAGATTATCTGTGTTCAGAAGCAATAAGGGTATTTATGCTCAGGTTATTGATGACCTGAAAGGCGTAACCCTTGCATCAGCTTCTACAACCGAACTTGGAGATAAGACAAGATTAAATGTCGAGAACTCTAAGAATGCAGGTAAAAAGCTTGCTGAAAAAGCAATCGCTGCCGGAGTTCAAACCATTGTGTTTGACAGAAACGGATACCTCTATCACGGTAACATTAAAGCTTTTGCAGAAGGTGCAAGAGAAGGTGGATTGAAATTCTAAGAATTAAGATATGTCAGTAAGCAATATCAGTACAGTAAAGGCCAGCGAAATCGATCTTAAAGAAAAGGTTGTAGCCATTGAGCGTGTAGCGAAAGTGGTGAAAGGTGGTCGCAGGTTCAGCTTCGCAGCTATCGTAGTCGTAGGGGATGGAAATGGTGTGGTAGGATACGGCCTCGGAAAAGCAAACGAAGTTACCGATGCGATCACGAAAGGCGTTGATGACGCGAAGAAGCACCTGGTGAAAGTTCCGATCATTAAAGGAACCGTTCCGCACGAAGCGATCGGAAAATTTGATGGCGGTCACGTATTGTTGAAACCGGCATCTCCGGGTACTGGAGTAATTGCCGGTGGTGCGATGCGTGCTGTATTGGAGAGCGCAGGTATTCACAATGTACTGGCAAAATCTAAAGGTTCCTCTAACCCGCACAACGTGGTGAAAGCAACTTTTAAAGCATTAACCAGCATGCGCGATGCATTAACCATTGCAAAGAGCAGAGGTATTTCATTGTCCAAAGTATTTAACGGATAAGATCATGGCGAAAGTACAGATCACACAGTCGCGCAGCGATATTAAAAGACCCGAAAGACAGCAAAAGACATTGCGTGCGCTTGGTCTTGGAAAAGTGAACAAGTCAGTTGAAGTGGAGTACACTCCGCAAATCAAAGGCATGGTTCAGAAAGTAAATCATTTGGTTAGCGTAAAAGAGATTTAAGATGAAACTGCATACATTAAAGCCGGCTGACGGTTCAACAAAAACCAACAAGAGACTTGGCCGTGGCCAGGGTTCAGGTGGCAGCACTGCAGGTCGCGGACATAAAGGTGCGAAGTCACGTTCAGGTTACTCGAAGAAATTCGGTTTCGAAGGTGGTCAGATGCCGTTACAGCGCAGGGTGCCTAAGTTCGGTTTCAAGAACAATAACAAGATCTACTACAAGTCAGTTAACCTGGACTCATTAGAGAAGATCGCAGAAAAGAATAAAGGGGCTGAGATCAGCTTCCAGTTACTGGTTGACAATGGAATCATCGGCCGTAACGATAAAATTAAAGTGTTGGGCAGGGGAGAATTGAAATCAAAAGTTAATGTTCAGGCACACGCTTTTTCTGGAACTGCTTTAAAAGCAATTGAAAAAGTCGGTGGTACCGCAACTACGATCTAAGCATGAAGCGCTTTTTTGAAACGATACGGAATATCTTCTCAATCGAGGACCTCAGAGTCAGAATCCTGAACACAATCGGGTTTTTGATCATCTTCAGGTTGGGATCATTCATTGCACTCCCGGGCATTGATCCTACTTTGTTAGGAGACAGCGCGCAGGGAGGAATTCTTGATTTGCTGAATACTTTCTTAGGAGGTTCATTCAGCCGTGCATCCATTTTTGCATTGGGTATCATGCCGTACATCTCGGCATCGATCATTGTGCAATTGTTAGGATTCGCTGTACCGTATTTTCAGAAATTACAAAAGGAGGGAGATTCAGGCCGCAAGCGCATGAATCAGATCACCCGCGTGTTAACGATCTTCATTACCGCATTCCAGGCCTACGGCTATATCCGGGGTACAATCGATCCGGCTGCGATCATTAACAACAACCTTTTCTTCTACGCATCGTCAATCATTATCCTGATCTCCGGAACAATGTTTTGTATGTGGTTAGGCGAAAGAATCACAGACAAAGGTATCGGTAACGGTATCTCTGTTTTGATCATGATCGGAATCGTGTCCCGTTTCCCGGGTGCGATCATTGACGAAATGGTGAATCAACGTGGAATGCAACAAGCGATCCTGTTTGTGGTAGAGATTATTGCGTTATTCTTTGTGGTAATGGCTGTGATTATGCTCACACAGGCTACCCGCAGAATTCCCATCCAGTATGCCAAGCAGGTTATTGGAAACAAATTGTACGGTGGCAAACGCGATTTTATTCCGTTGAAGCTTAACTCTTCGGGTGTAATGCCCATCATCTTTGCTCAGGCGTTGATGTTCATCCCCGCATTGGTTTCCGGAATCTGGAAAGATACAGACGCGGGGGCATACATAGGCTCTGCCTTTGCTGACTTTACAACATGGGAGTATAACTTATTATTCGGTTTGCTGATTTTGATCTTCACGTTTTTCTACACTGCGATCACGATTAACTCAAACGACATTGCTGATAATTTAAAGCGTAACGGTGGTTTCGTACCGGGCATTAAGCCGGGTAAAGACACGGCTGGTTTTATCGATACAGTTTTATCAAGAATTACATTGCCTGGTGCATTGTTCCTGGTTACGATCGCGATTCTTCCTGCATTTGCAGTGAAGGTTGGTATCGGCCAGAGTTTTGCGCAGTTTTTCGGTGGTACTTCGTTGCTGATCATGGTTGGGGTTATCCTCGACACACTTCAGCAAATTGAAAGCTACCTGTTGATGCGTCATTACGAAGGAATGATGAAATCGGGCAGGATAAAAGGACGTTCTCAAATTGCTGCGGCTTAAGTGCTGAATGGTTCACTTAAAGACGAACGAGGAGATACAACTTATTAAAGAGAGCGCCCAGATTCTGGGGAAAGCTCACGGAGAAGTTGCCAGGCTTGTAAAGCCCGGAGTAAAAACCTCAGCGTTGGATAAAGTGGCGGAAGAATACATCCGGGATAGTGGAGGAGTACCATCCTTCAAGAACTATAACGGATTTCCTGCGACACTTTGTATCTCAGTCAATGAGGTAGTGGTGCACGGTTTTCCTGGAAACTATGAGTTAAAGGAAACGGACATCATCACGGTTGATGGCGGAGTGTTCTTTAAAGGATTTCACAGCGACTCGGCTTACACCTATCCATTGGAGGGTGTAGAGAAAGAGACGCTGCTACTGCTCGAAAGAACTTACGACTCTCTCTTTAAGGGAATCGAAAAGGCGAGAGCAGGAAACCGGATAGGCGATGTAAGCCACGCGATTCAAAGCTATGTTGAAAGCTTTGGATATGGAGTGGTGAGAGAGCTTGTCGGGCATGGTGTTGGGAAGAATCTTCACGAAGATCCTGAGGTTCCGAACTTCGGAAAGCAGGGAAAAGGAGTGAAGCTGGTGCCTGGAATGGTTTTCGCGATCGAACCGATGATTAACAGAGGGACGAAAAACGTGGTCCAGGAGAATGACGGATGGACGATCCGTACAGCCGACAGAAAACCATCCGCTCATTTTGAGCACACGGTGGCCGTATTGGAAGAAAAAACAGAGGTGCTAACGACACATCAGTATATAGAAGAAAACTATTCGTATAAGTGGCGAAACAAAAGTCGATAGAACAGGACGGAACAATTTTAGAAGCACTATCAAACGCAATGTTCAGGGTGCAACTGGAAAACGGACACGAAGTTCTGTCACATATTTCAGGTAAGATGAGGATGAATTACATCCGGATCCTGCCAGGCGATAAGGTAAGGCTGGAGATGTCACCGTACGATTTGACAAAAGGAAGAATTGTATTTCGGTATAAATAACGTAGAGACGCAAAATTTTGCGTCTCATAAATAGGAGTAAAAATGAAAGTTAAAGCATCCATAAAAAAGCGCAGCGCTGATTGCAAAGTGATCAGGCGCAATGGCAAGCTGTATGTGATTAACAAGAAGAATCCAAGGTTTAAACAAAGACAAGGATAATATTATGGCAAGGATACAAGGTGTTGATATTCCGGACAACAAAAGAGGCGAGATCAGCCTGACCTATATCTACGGTATTGGCCGCAGAAGAGCTCAGCAGATTCTTACGAAAGCCGGTGTTAACTGGGACAAAAAAGCAAAAGAGTGGAGTGACGAAGAAGCTAACGCGATTCGTACGGCTATCTCTGAAGGCTTTAAAGTTGAAGGTACACTTCGCTCTGAAGTTCAGTTGAGCATTAAACGCTTGATGGACATCGGAAGCTACCGTGGTCTTCGCCACCGTAAAGGCTTGCCGGTTCGCGGTCAGACAACCAAAAACAACGCGCGTACGCGTAAGGGTAAGCGTAAGACCGTTGCTAACAAGAAGAAGGTAACGAAAGGTTAATCGATAATTACAAAACAAGCTGAATAATGGCTACTGTAGAAAAAAGAAAAGATAAAGCGAAGAAACGCGTAGTAGTAGTTGAAGCGATGGGCCAGGCGCACATCCGCGCAACGTTCAACAACATCGTTATTTCGATGACGAACTCTACCGGTCAGGTTATCACCTGGGCTTCTGCAGGTAAAATGGGTTTCAAAGGCTCGAAGAAG
Source organism: uncultured Roseivirgaceae bacterium (assembly GCA_964538575.1). GTDB lineage: Bacteria > Bacteroidota > Bacteroidia > Cytophagales > Cyclobacteriaceae > UBA2336. The sequence continues at coordinate 26,937 of CAZIGG010000014.1, read as the reverse complement.
AACACTCCTTATGCGGCACAGATGGCAGCTCAGGATTGTTCAACCAGAGCATTCGAACTCGGCTTACGCAAAGTTGAAGTATTCGTGAAAGGACCGGGTGCCGGACGTGAGTCTGCTATCCGTACTATCCAGAATTCAGGTATTGAAGTAACGATTATCCGGGATGAGACACCGCTTCCGCACAACGGTTGCCGTCCTCCTAAGAAAAGAAGAGTTTAAGAATTTCAGATTTCAGATTTTAGAATTAAGATTTGAGATCAGGGTTAGAGTAAAATAAATTGATTGTCGGTAGATGAGCTAAAATCAAAAATCTACAATCCAAAATCAACAATAAAAAAATGGCACGATACACAGGCCCACGAGCACGAATCTCAAGAAAATTTGGAGAGCCTATCTTAGGTGAAAACAAAGCTCTTCAAAAGAAAGCTTATCCTCCGGGGATGCACGGCAAAGCGAAGAAACGTAAGGTTTCTGAATATGCTACGCAGCTTGCTGAGAAGCAGAAGGCAAAATACATCTATGGTTTGCTGGAGCGTCAGTTCGCGAAGTTGTTTGATAAAGCAACCCGTAAGAAAGGCGTAACCGGTGAAGTATTGCTCCAGTTGCTTGAGGCAAGATTAGACAACACGGTATACCGTTTAGGCATTGCGCCTTCCCGCAGAGGAGCGCGTCAGCTTGTATCGCATAAGCACATCACGGTAAACGGAGAGATTGTAAACATTCCTTCGTACACACTGAAAGCTGGCGATGTAGTGGGTGTCCGTGAACGTTCCAAGTCACTTGAAGCAATTACAACAAGTCTCTCCATCCAGGGTGCTAAAAAATATCATTGGCTGGAGTGGGATAACAACGAATTCTCAGGCAAGCTTATTCACGTGCCGGTACGTGAGGATATCCCGGAGAACATCAACGAGCAGTTGATCGTTGAATTGTACTCAAAATAATTCTATCATTTAATCAGCAAGAAAGTATGTCAATATTAGCATTTCAAATGCCAGATAAGGTTGTCATGGAGAAATCCGATGACTTCCATGGTACGTTCACTTTTAAGCCGTTAGAAAAAGGATATGGTGTTACCATCGGTAACGCATTGAGAAGAATCCTGTTATCTTCACTGGAAGGATATGCCATCACGGGCATTAAGATCCCGGGAGTATTGCATGAGTTCTCAACCATCGAAGGTGTTGTGGAAGATGTTGCCGAGATCATCCTGAACCTGAAAATGGTTCGGTTGAAAAAAGTGACCGACAGCTTCGAAAGCAAGATCACGGTAAACATTAAAAAGCAAAAGCAGTTCAAGGCTGGCGACATCGCCAAGTTCACCTCTGCGTTTGAGATTCTGAACCCTGAGCACGTTATCTGTAACATCGATGAATCAGCTCAGTTCGAAATCGAATTGTCACTTGAGAAAGGAAGAGGCTATCTGCCTGCAGAAGAGAACAAGCCTGCGGAACAAGTATTCGGCTTCATTCCGATCGATGCGATCTTCACACCTGTAAAGAATGTGAAGTACAGCGTGGAGAACACCCGCGTTGAGCAAAAGACTGACTACGAAAAATTAGTTGTAGAAATTCAAACCGATGGTTCAATCCATCCGGAGAAAGCACTCGAAGGCGCTGCCCACATTTTGATCCAGCACTTCCGCTTGTTCTCCGATAAATCAATCGAGCTTGAAACCGGCAAAGATGCTGAGATCGAACAGGTTGATGAAGAAATGCTGCACATGCGCAAGCTGCTGAAAACAGGGTTGCATGATCTTGACCTTTCCGTTCGTGCGTACAACTGCCTGAAAGCTGCTGATGTGAAAACACTCGGTGACCTGGTTGAGCTTGAAATTTCTGACATGATGAAGTTCAGAAACTTCGGTAAGAAATCACTTGCTGAATTGGAGCAATTGGTAGCAGAGAAAGGCCTTACTTTCGGTATGGACCTCTCAAAATATAAACTGGACGAAGATTAAGAATAACCGATCATGAGACACGGTAAGAAAGTAAATCACTTAGGAAGAACCGCCAGCCACAGGAGAGCATTGCTTTCCAACATGGCATCTTCCCTTATTTTGGAGAAACGCATTACCACTACGGTGGCTAAAGCGAAAGCGTTGAGAAAGTATGTTGAGCCTTTGCTGACAAAAGCAAAAAGCGATACAACACATTCTAGAAGAACAGTGTTCTCATATCTTCAGAACAAAGAATCGGTTAAGGAATTGTTCGGTTCAGTAGCATCGAAGATCGCTGAGCGCGCAGGTGGTTACACCCGCATCATCAAGATGGCCGATGTTCGTTTGGGCGATAACGCTGAGATGTGCCTGATCGAGCTGGTAGACTTCAACACGCTTTACTCGAAAGACGAGAAAGCTGGAAAAGCAACGAAGACCCGCAGAAGCCGCAGATCTTCCGGTAAGAAAACTGAAGGAACTGAGGAAGGCGTAGAAGAAACAGCGCCAAAGGCGAAAGCTGAAGCTAAAGAAAAGCCGGCAAAGAAGGCTCCTGCCAAGAAAACAGCTTCTAAAAAGAAGAAAGAAGACTAGTGATAGTATTCAGATACATAAGAGAGGGATTGGACTTCGGTTCAATCCCTTTTTTATTTTCCGCCCGGCCCTGTTTTCAAACGTTTGGGGAGAAAAATCCGGGGTTTATCCCCTGTAATCGCATGGGAATTTTAATTTTGTGAAACTTATAAAAAGCGTGGGTAAAGCATACTTACTTCTGGCAGACGGCCTTCTTGTAGAGGGCATCGCCATTGGCAAAAAGGGCACTACAGGCGGAGAGATCTGCTTCAACACCGGAATGACCGGCTACCAGGAGATTTACACCGATCCTTCCTACTACGGCCAGATCATTGTTAACACTACAGCACACATCGGTAATTACGGTACGCTGGATGCAGAACAAGAGTCCGCTGATCCTAAGATTAAAGGACTGGTAGTAAATGATTACTCAAATGACTTCAGTCGCTTTACAGCAAAAGAAAGTCTTCAGCAGTATTTAGAGAAGCATAACATCGTTGGTCTTGCCGGAGTGGATACACGCATGCTTGTACGGTATATCCGCAGCAGGGGTGCGATGAATGCGCTGATTTCATCGGAGCTTACGCCTGACCAGATGCGGGAAGAGATCAAAAAGGTTCCGTCTATGGATGGCCTTGAGTTATCTTCTATCGTAACAACGAAAGAAGCTTATACCGTTGGAGATGAGAAGAAGGCAGAATTAAGAATTGCAGCGCTTGATCTGGGGATCAAAAAAAGTATTCTGACGAATCTTGT
>CAZIGG010000014.1:15330-23572 GCA_964538575.1 uncultured Roseivirgaceae bacterium | reverse complement strand
TAAGAATTGCAGCGCTTGATCTGGGGATCAAAAAAAGTATTCTGACGAATCTTGTGGAGCGCGGCTGTTATGTAAAAGTATTTCCGGCAAAGACTCCATTCTCAGAGATGGAAAAGTTTAAGCCAGACGGATACTTTATTTCAAATGGTCCTGGCGATCCATCCGTAATGAGTTACGCGATTGATACGGTGAAGGAAACATTAAATGCCAATAAGCCTACCTTTGGCATTTGCCTGGGTCATCAGGTACTGGCATTGGCGAATGGTGTATCCACGTATAAAATGCACCATGGCCATCGCGGATTGAATCACCCGGTTAAGAATTTAATTTCCGGATTGGGTGAGATGACTTCGCAGAACCACGGCTTCGCTGTATCTGAAAAAGATATCGAGAAAAATCCGAATGTTGAAGTGACACATCTCCACCTGAACGACAATACCATCATGGGTATCCGGGTGAAGAACAAGAAAGCATTTTCTGTACAATATCACCCCGAGGCTTCACCAGGCCCGCATGATTCGCGTTACCTGTTTGATCAGTTTGTTGGGATGATCAAAGAAGATAAGAGGTCAATTAAGATTTGAGAATTTTGATTTTAGATTTTTGTTTTGCCTGACCAATGAATAAGAGGGAATTAGTTGAAAGAACAAGGCAATTTGCAATCAGGGTTTTTAAGCTGGTTGACAAATTACCTAAGACTGAATCCTCAAAGATTGTTTCATTTCAACTTCTAAAATCAGCGTCATCGGTCGCTGCAAATTATCGTGCAGTAAATCGGGCTAAATCACGAAAAGATTTTAGTAATAAGCTAAAAATTGTTCTTGAGGAGTCTGATGAAAGTAACTTTTGGTTAACATTCATAATTGACGTTGGTTTATTATCAAAAGATGATGAAATTGAATTCCTGATTAAAGAATCCGATGAATTCGTTGCTATATTCACCGCTTCAGTCAAAACGTTAAGTGTAGACAAAAAATCATAAATCTAAAATCAAAATTCTAAAATAATAATTATGAGTTTAATCGAAAGCATTCATGCCCGTCAGATTCTTGACAGCCGTGGAAACCCAACCATCGAAGTTGATGTAGTAACTGAAAGCGGTGCATACGGCCGTGCTGCTGTTCCATCCGGTGCTTCTACCGGATCACACGAAGCGGTTGAGCTTCGCGATGGCGATAAAAAGAAATATCTGGGCAAAGGCGTTCTCAAAGCGGTTGAGAATGTGAATACAAAAATTGCGGCAGAGCTTGTCGGGTTTTCTGTTTATGAACAGAATCTGCTTGACAAAATCATGATTGAGCTTGACGGTACTGCCAACAAAGGTAAGCTTGGTGCAAACGCAATTTTGGGAGCATCCTTAGCGATTGCAAAAGCAGGTGCGATGGATGCAGGCCTTCCGTTATACCGCTACATTGGTGGCGTGAGTGCGAATACGCTCCCGGTGCCGATGATGAACATTTTAAATGGCGGCAGCCATGCCGATAATTCCATTGACTTCCAGGAGTTCATGGTTATGCCGGTTGGGGCTGATACATTCTCTGAAGCGCTTCAAATGGGGGCTGAGATTTTTCATACGCTGAAAAAAGTTCTTCACGATAAAGGTCTTTCAACCAATGTTGGGGATGAAGGCGGCTTTGCTCCAAACATCAAATCGAATGAAGAAGCGATTGAGATCGTGTTGAAAGCAATTGAGAAAGCGGGTTACAAACCCGGTTCAGATGTGTTCATCGCACTTGATCCTGCAGCTTCTGAATTCTATGATTCAAAAACGAAACTGTATCACTTCAAAAAGTCTAACGGCAAAAAATTGAAGCCATTGGAAATGGCTGATTATTGGACAAACTGGGCGAAGAAGTATCCGATCATTTCATTGGAAGATGGTATGGCCGAAGACGACTGGGCAGGCTGGACTGCACTTACAGAGAAGATCGGTGATAAGGTTCAATTGGTTGGTGATGATCTTTTCGTAACGAACGTTAAACGCCTGCAAAAAGGAATTGATGATGGTGTCGCGAATGCAATCCTGATCAAGGTAAACCAGATCGGTTCATTAACGGAAACCATCGATGCCGTTAACCTCGCGAAGCGCAATTCTTATAAGAGCGTAATGTCACACCGCTCGGGTGAGACTGAGGACAGCACCATCGCTGACCTTGCCGTTGCGCTGAATACCGGCCAGATCAAGACCGGTTCGGCATCCCGTTCAGACCGGATGGCGAAGTATAACCAGCTTATCCGCATTGAGGAAGAACTGGGTGAAACTGCTTACTTCCCCGGTAAAAACATGTAAAATTGATTGATTTAATGATGACCCTGTTACCCCGAAATGGGTGACAGGGTTTTTTATTGAAATTTTATCTACCTTAGTCATCATTTTTTAAGCTGTATGTTGAAGAAACTGCCAAAGGCCTTCCGCAACTTTTACATTGTAACCGGGGGTATTTTTTTAATCTGGATGCTGGTGTTGGACTCCAATGATTTTGTATCACGCTATAAGCTTTCCGCCAAATTGGGCTCGTTAGAAAGCCAAAAGGAATATTATACGGAGAAAATCAAGGAAGTTCAGAAGGATCATGAGGAACTCATGGGTACCCGCGAATTGCTCGAAAAATTCGCGCGCGAAAAATATTTAATGAAAAAGAGCACCGAGGATATCTTTGTTGTCGTTGAAGAGTAGATAAAACTTCCCAGCTATGACTCGCTTTATTACATCCTTCCTGTTAATTCTCTTTGGGGTGACATCGTTATATGCACAATCAAGAAAAGGCGATAGCTATGACAACAGTTTAAAGGGGGTTCCGCTTAAAGAACGAATTGTTGTAGGGGGTGGGTTAGGCCTTAGCTTCAGCAGTCAACAGGACTTTTTTTCAATCGCTCCCATGATTGGCTATAAAGTTACCGAAAGAATGCTGGCTGGAACAGGAATTACCTATCGCTATACAAAATATAAGTATTATTCTCCGGCCATTAAACTGATTGATTACGGATTTAACCCTTTTGTCAGGTATACGATATTCAATGGAATTTTTTTACATACGGAGTACGAGTATCTGAATTACGAATTTCCTGATCCGATAAGCCCGGAAAAAACTACCCGACAAGGCTATAACAGCTTTTTGGCGGGCGGGGGTTTTGTTCAACCAATCGGTGATAAGGCGGCATTTTACCTGTTAGCCTTGTATAACTTTTCTTACCGGGATGTTCAGCCTGGTCAATATTCCCCCTATACTACTCCGCTTGTTCTTCGCGGAGGTATTACCGTAGGATTTTAGAATTTCAGCTCAAACTTTTTAGCAAGCTCTTTCAGGTCTTCTACAACTTTTGAGTTGAGTGGAATTCCTTCCCTTAACCGGATTGCATTCATCTCACGTTCCGGATCACCGGGAATTAATACACGCGGCTGACCTTCAACCGGCTTAGCCGAACGAAAACGGTTGATCCAATTGTCCATGTGGTTTTTAAAGTCTTCTTTCGGACGAAACGCATCAACGCGCATCGCACCAAAGAAATGTCCGATGCCTTTTCCAACCGGATCAGCCGGAGGAGCAAGGAAGCTTACGAATGGCGGAACCCAGGGACCATAATTTGCGCCCGACAGCACCGCTGAAAAAATATCTACGATTGACCCTAATCCATAACCTTTATGACTTCCATGTTCGAAATCACTTCCGAGCGGAACGAGTGCACCGCCATCTTTTAATTCGTGCGGGTTGATTGAAGTCTTTCCGGTTTTATCCTGGATCCAGCCTTCGGGCGCTTCTTTATTTTTTCGCTGAAGAATTTCAAGCTTGCCGTTGGCTGCCGTAGTGGTTGCCATATCGGCAACAAAAGCAGGCTGCTTATTCGCAGGGATGGCAACCGCGATCGGATTTGTGCCGAGCAATCTTTCTACGGACCAGGTGGGCGCTACCAGCGGACTTGCATTCGTCATGGCAATGCCAATCATATCATGTTCTAAAGCCATCATGGCATGATACCCGGCAATGCCAAAATGATTGGAGTGCTGCACACTAACCCAGCCTGTACCGCATTGCTTTGCTTTCTCAATGGCAATGTTCATGGCGTGCGGTGCGACCACTAATCCGAGGCCACCGTCACCGTCAACAACTGCCGTGCTGGGCGATTCGTGAATGACCTTAATGTCGGGTGTTGCATTAATGCGCTTAGCCTCCCACAAGCGGATGTATCCGGAAAGTCTCGCAAGCCCGTGGGAATCAATTCCCCGCAGGTCGGCTGAAAGTAAAACTTCTGTGGCGAGCCTGGCATGCTCATCGCTGCAGCCTATTTTTTTAAAGGCTGATAGGGTAAAGGCTTTAAGCGTTTCGAAAGAGTAGGTTTGTTCTGTCATTTGTCGGCAAAGATAATGCGTTGTTTTAGTTTGATAACATTGCCAGGGCTCCTTCTTTCAGCGAATAGCCGGACACCCGGATTTGCCTGAGCTTGTATTTTTCAAGAATATAACGAACTAAGCAGCACCCGACAACGATCAAATCAACCCGGAGTTCAATCATACCCGCCATACCCATCCGTTCGGCTCTGTTCATTTTAATAAGCCGGTGATAGACTGAATGGAAGTACCCGATGGTTAATGGCGTTTCACTATCTGACTCATTTTTGGCGATGTTATTCTCTGCGCAATAAAGATCGCTCAGCGTATCGAATGTTCCGGATGATCCCACAAGGGTTCCGGGCGGATACAACCGGATAGCGTTGTGAACTTCAGCAAGGGAAGATTCAAAGAACTGATCGAGCTGTTGAATTTCTTTAGGTGTAATCGGATCGTGAATCTTGTAGCGTTCAAGAATCCGCTGCCCGCCAATTTCAAGGCTTCCTTTCCATAACGCTTTTGTTTGGTTTGCCAAAATGAATTCAACACTTCCGGCACCAATGTCTATAATCAGTGAAGTTTCATTTCCTAAATCCAGCGCAGACTGTACGCCTTTGTAAATCATTTCTGCTTCTTCATCACCGGAGATAATTGATACATCAATACCCGTAGATGATTTTATTTTCTTAACAACAACATCGGAATTTGTTGCATTCCGCAGCGCGCTGGTTCCAAATGCGTGAATTTTTGTCACGCCTTCACGATCCATCGTTGACTTAAAATCCTGAAGCGTGAAGATCGCACGGTCAACCGCGTCCTTCTGGATGATATCCTGATTAATCCCGGCCTTACCCAGCTTTACGGCAACCTTTTCACGATGGATAATGTGATTCTTCCTGCCGTTGGTTTCTGCGATCATGAGGTGAAATGTATTGGTGCCCAGATCAATTACAGCAAGCTTTTGATTCATTCTGCAAAATAGCCCTGAATCCGGAAAAGTAAGTTCTAAAAGAGCTTGAAGACACGCCTAAATTCAATAAATCGCAATATATTTCGGTTGTAAAAATCGCTTAACCTTCCCGGCTAAGTAACCTATCATGGCAAAGCGCAAGCACAAAGAACCTGCTCAACAGACTAAGTATGACGAGCTTCACCGAAAGAATGAAGAAGCGCTGACAGGCGGAGGCGTAAAGCGAATTGAACAGCAGCATGCCAAAGGCAAGCTTACGGCCCGTGAGCGTGTTCAACTGCTGATGGATGAGGGCACCTTTGAAGAGCTTGGGAAATTTGTCATGCACCGCGGCAGGGATTTCGGGTTGGATAAGGAATATTACTTAGGCGATGGCGTTGTTACCGGATACGGAAAAGTAAACGGCCGGCTGGTTTACGTTTTCTCGCAGGACTTCACCGTCTTTGGCGGATCGCTTTCTGAAACCCATGCGGAAAAAATTGTAAAAGTTATGGAGCTTGCCATGAAAAATGGTGCGCCTGTCATCGGGTTAAATGATTCTGGCGGAGCGAGAATCCAGGAAGGCGTTGTTTCCCTGGGCGGCTATGCGGATATTTTTTACCGGAATACACTGGCATCCGGTGTTATCCCGCAGATCTCCGCTATTATGGGACCGTGTGCCGGTGGCGCAGTGTATTCGCCCGCGATTACGGATTTTATTTTCATGGTGGAGAATACATCGTTCATGTTTGTGACGGGGCCGAATGTTGTAAAAACTGTAACACACGAGAATGTTACGCCTGAAGAATTAGGCGGGGCCTCAACCCATAGCACGAAAAGCGGAGTAACCCATTTTTCATGCGCGAATGAAGCGGTGTGCATTGACCACATTAAAAAGTTGCTCAGCTATATTCCTCAAAATTGTGAAGACGATGCTCCCCGTGTTTCATATACGGTATCGGATGAAAGCAGGGCCTTGTTGAATGATATTATTCCGTTGAATCCGAACCAGCCCTACGACATGCGCGAAGTGGTGAACGGTATTGTCGATGACGGAAGCTTTTTTGAAGTGCATAAGAATTTTGCGGAGAACATTATTGTTGGTTTTGCGCGCATTGCCGGTCGGAGCATTGGCATTGTCGGCAATCAGCCGGCTTCGCTTGCGGGCGTGTTAGATATTGATGCCAGTGTGAAAGGAGCCCGTTTTGTCCGCTTCTGCGATTGCTTTAATATTCCCTTGCTTGTGTTGGAAGATGTACCTGGATTTTTACCGGGCACCGACCAGGAGTGGAACGCAATCATTACCAATGGAGCCAAGCTGTTATTTGCATTTTCGGAAGCAACCGTTCCGCGTGTTACCGTTATTACCCGAAAAGCGTATGGCGGTGCATACGATGTGATGAACTCCAAACATATCGGCGCTGACTTAAATTACGCCTGGCCAACAGCCGAGATTGCGGTAATGGGCGCCAAAGGCGCAGCTGAAATTATTTTCAAAAAAGAAATTTCTGAGGCGACCGACCCAACTGCCAAGCTCAACGAAAAAGTGGATGAGTACACGGCTAAATTTGCGAACCCGTACCGGGCAGCGCATCGTGGATACATTGATGAGGTGATATACCCGGATCAAACCCGTGAGAAGCTTATCCGGGCGTTTGAGATGCTCGAGAATAAAGTTGCCACGTTACCGAAGAAAAAGCACGACAACATTCCTTTATAAAATTGTAATGAAATAAAATCGTATGGATAAGAAGAGTAAAAATTTCCTGTTTGAATATCTTAACAACGCATCGCCAACCGGCTTCGAGCATTCCGGGCAGCAAATCTGGCTTGACTACCTGAAGCCGTACATCGATGAATACATGGTTGATGTGTACGGAACAGCAGTTGGTGTCATTAATCCAAAAGGCCAGTACAAAGTTGTCATTGAAGCGCATGCGGATGAGATTTCCTGGTTTGTAAACTACATCACCGAAGAAGGCTACATTTACGTCCGCAGGAATGGGGGCTCGGATCACCAGATTGCACCTTCGATGCGAGTGAATTTGCAGGGAGATAAGGGAATTGTGAAGGGAGTGTTTGGGTGGCCGGCTATCCACGTGCGTGACGCAGGCAAGGAAGAACCGCCTTCCTTAAAAAATATCTTCATTGATATTGGCGCTGAATCAAAAAAAGAGGTTGAAGCAATGGGTGTTCACGTAGGCACGGTGGCAACGTTCGAGGATGAATTAATTGAACTCAATAAAAATTACCTGACCGGCCGCGCGTTGGATAACCGCATGGGCGGGTTCATGATCGCGGAAGTGGCCCGCAGACTCAAGGAAACTAAAAAGAAACTTCCGTTTTGCCTCTACGTTGTTAACGCTGTTCAGGAGGAAATTGGATTGCGAGGCGCAGAGATGATTTCCAGGAGATTAAAACCGGATCTGGCGATCTGTACGGATGTTACACACGACACGCAATCACCGATGTACAACAAGAAGGAGAGCGGTAACCTGAAATGCGGATTGGGTCCTGTTGTTTGTTATGGCCCGGCCGTGCAAAACAATGTGTTGAAACAAATTATTGAGGTGGCGAATAAGAAGAAGATCCCGTTCCAGCGGCAGGCGGTAAGCCGGTCAACCGGAACCGATACCGATTCGTTTGCGTATTCTTCAGAAGGTGTTGCTTCGGCTTTGATTTCATTGCCGTTGAAGTATATGCACACTACGGTTGAAACGGTGCATAAAGATGATGTGGAAAATGTGATCAAACTGATTTATGAAGTGCTGCTCCAGGTAAAGCCAGGGCATGATTTCCGGTATATTAAATAACAAATCATTACTTAACGAATGTCCTGTTCATTGAGCAGGACATTTTTTTTCTTTGAACTTTAGATCATTTATCGATCAGACGAGAAACCAGGTACAGGTTTCCTTTCCGCCTCAGCGGATCATTTCATTAGTTCCTTCCCAAACCGAATTATT
>CAZIGG010000014.1:8055-15230 GCA_964538575.1 uncultured Roseivirgaceae bacterium | reverse complement strand
TTTCCTTTCCGCCTCAGCGGATCATTTCATTAGTTCCTTCCCAAACCGAATTATTGTTTGATCTTGGCCTGGGAGACCGCGTAGTTGGTATCACCAAATTCTGCATTCATCCGGAAGAATGGCGCAAAACAAAAACCATTATTGGCGGTACTAAAAAGTTTGATTTCGATGTGATTCGATCGCTAAAGCCCGATTTGATCATCGGCAACAAAGAAGAAAACTACCGGGAAGGAATTGAAGAGTTACAGAAACACTATCCGGTCTGGATGAGTGACATTGTTACGCTTGACGATGCGTGCCAGATGATATTACAAGTTGGTGAACTTACAGGCACGGCTGAGAAGGCTGTTGTGTTGGAAAAAAGAATTAAAATTGACTTTGATTCAATTGTCAAGTTAAAACCGTTGAACACACTTTATCTGATCTGGAAAAGCCCCTGGATGGCTGCTGCTCCCGGAACGTTTATAAATGAAATGATCAGCATGTCGGGGCTGCAAAATTGTCTGAACGACAAAATCCGATACCCGGAATTAACTTCTGACGGCATCAAAAAATTAAATCCCGAACTGATCCTTCTTTCCTCGGAGCCTTATCCGTTCAAGGAGAAGGACATTGATGAGTTGCAACAGCTTTGTCCGAACGCAAAAATTCTTCTTGTGGATGGAGAGATGTTTTCCTGGTATGGGAGCCGGATACTAAGGGTTGTATCGTATTTCAAATCGCTTAAGCAACTGTTGATTTGATTTCCGTAAAGTGTATGTCATCCCTAACCACACGTGCGATTTTCTTAATACAGAAAACCAAACAGCCACAGCGGAATTTTGTTTTGGAAAGGAATTTCTATATTGTCAGAAGCGATGAAACTATTCTTCAATTGCTTTATTTGTTTCGTGTCTTTGGTTTTTCCACCCACCTCAACAGTCCACTTGCCATCAATAATAAAATCACCTGCAGAGGGCAGCGCGACAACGTGTCCGGCATTTTTAAGCTGATTCAGTAAAAATGTCTCTCGTAACGAACCGGTGTCAGGCTGATTTTTTAACGCGTGGCTGAGGTTAGTATTTTCGAGATATATTTTATCGGGCTTTTGCAAGGCGGCTACTCCTTTGGTGTGTTGGTGGAGCAGGTTGAGCATCCGTGCTTTCTCTAAGTGAAGTAAAAAGATATTAATGGTATCTCTCCCCAGTTTTAATTTGGTTGCAAGTGATGAAATGTTTGGAGTAAACGGTGTCGATTCGGACAGCACTCCTAACAGTTTTTTTAAGTTGATTACGTTTCCTGCTGTATATCCTTCAATAATTGCAAGGTCACTTTCGAGCACGGTATTAATAACCTGGTTTAACTTAACTGAAAACTCAGCCTGAGAGTCTTCTTTGCTAAACGGAAAGTATCCGTTTATTAAATATTTTTTGAAAAGAGGCAGTGGCTTCAGTTCACTCAGGATTTCTTCAGTAACGGCATCGCTTTTCTTAAAAATTTCTTCTAATGAAATTGAATTGAATACACGTTGATGGTGTAAGTGTAAATATTCCCGAAAGGAAAGTCCTGATAATTCATACGTAATAACCCTGCGACTCAGGTCAGCCTCTCCCTTTTGGATTTCAAGTGCAGAAGAGGCCGTAAAAATTATCTTTAAATTCGGGTAACCATCGTACAGATTTTTTAATTCAGAAGACCACCGGGGATATTTATGAATTTCATCAATAAGGAGGACAGTTCCATCATCTTTTTCAAACTGGTCGGCCAGTTCGAGTAAGCTGTTGTCGTAGAAGTAAGGATGGTCTGCAGTTACGTATAATCCTTTTGTCTTGAGGTGAAATTTAAGGTATTGAAGTAACAGGGTGGTTTTGCCTGTGCCACGCAATCCACGAATGCCGATCATGCGCTGTTTCCAATTGATATGCTGGAACAATGACCTGACGAACGTGTTATCGGTGGCTTTAAGTACGTTGCTTTGAAAAGAGTACAGCCGGTCCATAAATTGACTTGAATTCAAGTCAAAAATAGTAAAAAATTGACTGCAAGTCAAGTCAATTTTAGAAACCCCGTTAGATCATACGAATGCCGGTTAATGCTACATCCTCCCAAAACTTAGGGTACGATTTCCGGGTTACTGCCGGGTCTTCGATAATAATATCTGTCAATGTTGCCAGCGGGGCAAACGCCATCGCCATTCGGTGATCCAGGTAAGTGTTGAATAATATGCCATTCGGAATTTCTTTTGAAGCAGGAGTCAGCACCCACTTTCCGTCTTTTTCTGTAAACGATGCACCAATTTTTCCAAGCTCGGTTTGTAATGCATTAATACGGTCGGTTTCTTTTATCCTCAGGCTTTCAAGTCCGGTAAACTTACCGGTGATGCCCTTCGCGGCACAAACAACCCCTACGGTTTGGGCAAGATCGGGGCAATCGGTAAAATCCCAATTGATTTCAGATTGATGATCTTTTTTAGTGAGCATTAAGTTGCTTCCCTTCAGTTCAGCATTTACCCCAAGTTGGTTCATGATGTCAACAATTACGCGATCGCCCTGCAACGATTCCAGCGTAATGTTGGGTAGTGTTATTTCTGCTTTTTCTGCCAGGGCGGTAAAGGCAAACCAATAGCTCGCGGCTGACCAGTCGGATTCAACGGTTACTGTTGCAGGCTGATACGTTTGATGCGGAATGCTTATTCCGGCATCGCTAAAATCAATAACAGCCCCGAACTGGCGCATCAGCGAGGCTGTCATTTCCAGGTATGGCCGGCTCGTAACCCTGCCCTCAAACCGGATTAAAAGCCCTTGCGGGAGGATTGGCGCGATCATCATCAGGGCTGAGATATACTGGCTGCTCACATCACCCCGGATGGTCACTTCCTTACTCTTTTGGCCCGGAAAGCCCTTGATTTTTACAGGCGGATACCCTTCAATTTCTCCGTATTCAATATCTGCCCCGATCGTGCGCAGGGCATCAACCAGCAGTTTGATTGGCCGCTGTTTCATCCGGTCTGTTCCGGTGATTTCACAAGGTTCACCGATTACGGATTTAAAAGCCGTCAGGAAACGCATGGTTGTGCCGGCATCTTCAACGTCCAGCACCTGATCTTTTGAGGTAATTAATTCCAGCATCAGGCGGGTGTCATTTGCATCGGAGAGGTTTAATAGCTGTGTTGAATTTTTCCCCAGTGCTTTTATAATGATTGCCCGGTTGCTGATACTTTTTGAGGAGGGCAGGTTCTTGACAAGCCCGCTGATCTGATTGGTTTTATATAAAGTGATGCCGGAATTCAAAACTATCGTGTGTTAGGGATGGGGTAATGAAAAATTAATGATGCTTTAATGTGACGATGTGAAACAATTATAGGTAAATTAGAGTTATTGACAGTATGAGTACAACAAGAAAAATAATGATTGGAGTCGGGCTGGCCTCCGGAGCATTATTGGCGGCATGGCTTCTTACCGGAAGCCGTAAGGAAAAAACCAAAGCATTCGTTGCAAAGAGCGCCAAAAGCCTGAGCCCGGTGAAAAAAGAAAAGAAGCACGAAGCATTCGTGGATTCTGATGTTCATTACATTTAGCATGAACGGTAGAATTGTAATGAATCCACAATCTCGGCTGAGCTGATTTCGACATCCCATTTTGCGTTCCCGATTCCCTCCGGAAGAGCGCCAAGCACACTATTTCCCTTATTTTTTTTATCCTGAAGGCACAAGGCAGCAATTTCCTGTAAGGCATTTTCGGGAATCGTTAATTTTCCGAAAATTCTGAGGATGTAGCCTGTGATCTCCTTTAAGGATTGGTCGTCCAGTATTTTCTTTTGAGAAGCAATGCGCGCTTCGGCAATTAACCCCGCAGCAATGGCTTCCCCGTGAAGGATCTTACTGTCTGCAGCCAGAAAATAACTTTCCAGCGCATGGCCAATTGTGTGTCCTGTATTCAAAATTTTGCGAAGCCCTTTCTCGTATGGGTCCTGTTCAATAACGGAGTATTTAAATTCAGCCGATTGCCTAAGTAAAGAATCCCAATCCTGGCTCTTTAAATCTTTGGTACGGATATCATCCCATAATTTTTTATCCGAGATAAGGGCATGCTTAATCACTTCTGCGAATCCGGATCGCAATTCGTTTTCTGGTAACGTCTTTAAGAAACCCGCATGAAGCACCGTCAATGCCGGCTGCTTAAAAACTCCGATCTGATTCTTAAAATTATTGAAATCAATCCCCAGCTTCCCCCCAATGCTGGCATCGGCCTGGGCAAGCAGCGTTGTAGGAATTAAAATAAAATCAATGCCGCGTTTATATGTTGCCGCACAAAAGCCGCCCATATCACCCAGCACTCCGCCCCCTAAAATTATCAGCACTGCGTGACGATCGAGCATTTCATCGGTCATCGTCTGCCAGATAACCCCGCAGGTTTCCAGTACTTTATTTTCCTCCCCGCTGTCAACGGTTAAAACCCCGTGGGGCGGTAATGATTCCGAGATCAGGGGATAGCATGCCTGTTGCGTATGCTCATCGGCCAGGACCAGTATTTTTGAATATTTTCGCTGTGCCAGGAAGCGTTCAAGATCTGAGCCGGGGGTGTTGGTAAGGATGATGTTTTCAGGCAGCATAGTTGCGAAGCCGAAAGGTAAGAAATGCCTTCAATATTAGGTTTCCTGATGTGGTTTATAAGATTAACTAATGATAACAAGAATTTTGGAACTTCAATCCTGAAAATCCTGTAATCCTTAAATCCTGATCAATTATATTTGGCCGATTTTACTATGGAACCAAGCCCCCAACTTTCATTTGAAGATACATCCGTAGCGTTTTCGTATAAGTCGAACGCTGAGCTTTGGAAAGCCAACTTTATTTTCTCGTTAGTCAATCATCCGTTTATTTCGAAGCTGGCCACAAGCGCGGTAAAATTTGCATTTGCAGTTGGCCTTCCCGTAAAAGGCATTATCAGGAAAACTGCGTTTGACCATTTCTGTGGCGGTGAAACAATTGATGAAGCAGAAGAAACCATTCAGAAGCTTGCGAAATATGGTGTCGGAACGATATTGGATTATTCCGTAGAAGGGGAAGAAACGGAGGCAGGCTTTGACAATACTGCACATGAAACACTTCTCACCCTTGAGAAAGCACATAAGTCGAAGCACATTCCGTTTTGTGTTTTCAAGGTAACAGGCCTCGCTTCAATTGCATTGCTGGAAAAAATCCAGGCAAGAGAACAGTTGAGTATTGTTGAGGAAGCGGCTTTTGAAAAAGTAAAAGATCGTGTTAACAGGATTTGTGCAAAGGCGGCTGAATATAAAATTCCGGTACTGGTGGATGCGGAAGACTCCTGGATACAGGACCCGATCGATGAGCTCGCCTACACCATGATGGAGAAATACAACCGTACGGAAGCCATTGTATTTAATACCTATCAACTGTACCGGACGGCATCCTTGCAAAATCTTAGAAACACACATGCAGCAGCGGAACGCAATAATTATTATGTAGGCGCGAAACTGGTTCGTGGTGCATACATGGAAAAGGAACGGGAACGGGCAGAGAAACTCGGATACCCAAGTCCGATCCAGCCAACAAAAGAAGCAAGCGATGAAGCTTTTGATGCTGCGGTAGAATTTTGTGTTGAGAAACGCGACCGCATCGCATTGATGTGCGGCTCGCACAATGAGCAGAGCAACCTGATGCTTGCACAACTAATGGATAAGCATGGCATCAGTCATCACGACAAGCATTTTTGGTTTGCACAGCTCTACGGAATGAGCGATAACATTTCATTTAACCTGGCTAAGGCGGGATACAATGTTGCCAAATATGTTCCGTATGGCCCGGTTAAATCTGTGATGCCTTACTTGTTCCGCAGGGCCGATGAAAATACCTCGGTAGCCGGACAAAGCAGCCGTGAGCTGGTTTTAATTCGAAAAGAGTTAAAACGCAGAAAACGTAAAGGATAATCAGTACTTCAAAATATCGTTTAATGTTTTAATCGACAGTTGAAGCTGATCAGGTTCAATCGTTCCTGCTTTACGAACCAGCCGTTCTTTGGAAACAGAGCGGATATGAAATACAAGCAACTCAGATTGTTTCTGCAGCTTGTTGTGTTTTGTTGGATTCAATACCGGGTTGCCTTTGTAGTTTTTAACTTTAGTAGTGAGCGGTGCAACGATAACAATCTTCATGTATTCGTTAAGCAAATTGCCGCTCATGATCACCACCGGCCTTAATCCTGCCTGCTCACTGCCCGTTGATGGATTTAAGTCAGCATACCAGATTTCTCCCTGTTTCATTCGGGAAGCGACTTTAAATAATCTTCCATCCCTTCTTCTGCGAGCAGCATGATGTCTGCATCCTGAGCAGCGCGTTTATACGACTTGATGTATTCAGCTTTTTCAAGATGTTCCAGGTAAAGCCGAAGCGCATTTTCAATCAGCTTGTTTTTGGGAACAGATAATTTTTCTGCTTTTTCTGAAAGCATTTTTAACAGATTATCAGGGAGTGAGCTTGTGAAGGTTGCCATACGTACTACAAATATAAATTATATTTATGATTTGTATTTATAGTTGACTGTAAAATGCTTTTTTGCCCTCTCTCGGTATTGTTTATTTTTGCTGATTAATTAATAGAAAATGCAATTATCCGAGCAGGAAATCGTACGCAGGCAGGCTAAAGAAGAGCTTGAAAAGCTGGGCATTGACCCGTACCCGGCCGAACTTTTTGAAGTAAACGCATCCGCGGCCGAAATTCTTGAAAATTACGAACGTCATAAAAGCGACTACCGGCAGATTTCGCTTGCCGGGAGAATCATGTCGCGCAGGATCATGGGCTCAGCTTCTTTTGCTGAGTTGCAGGACGAGACCGGCCGCATCCAGGTTTATTTCAGAAGAGATGACCTTTGCCCGACTGATGATAAAACCCTTTACAATACGGTATTTAAGAAGCTGCTCGATATCGGAGATATTATTGGTGTGAAAGGATATGGATTCACTACACAAACCGGTGAAATCTCCATTCACGTTACCGACTTAAAGATTCTCTCAAAATCATTACGCCCGTTACCGATTGTAAAAGAAACAACCGATGAGCAGGGCGTAGCGCATAAGCACGATGCCTTCAATGACCCTGAGCAACGTTACCGCATGCGGTACGTGGATATGATCGTTAACCCTGAAGTTCGCGATACGTTCATCAAGCGTACGAAATT
>CAZIGG010000014.1:0-7955 GCA_964538575.1 uncultured Roseivirgaceae bacterium | reverse complement strand
TGGTGGAAGAAATGATTGAAAAAGTCGCGCTTGACCTGCACGGAACAACTGTTGTACAGGTTGGCACGAACTCAATTGACTTTAAACGCCCCTGGAAGCGCTTTACCATGTTTGAGGCGATTCAGCATTTTACGGGCATTGATATTTCAGCGATGGATGAAGCTGCCTTGCGCGAAACGTGTAAGAAGCTGAATGTTCCGGTCGATGAAACGATGGGAAAAGCCAAGCTGATCGACTCCATTTTCGGGGAGAAGTGCGAGCCGTTGCTGATCCAGCCAACGTTCATTATGGATTACCCGGTTGAGATGTCCCCGCTTGCAAAAAAACATAGAACTTCTCCGGGTTTGGTAGAACGTTTTGAAGCTGTTTGTAACGGAAAGGAAATTTGCAATGCATTCTCTGAATTGAACGACCCGATTGATCAGCGCAAACGTTTTGAAGAACAACTCGAATTAGGAAAGCGTGGCGATGAAGAAGCGATGACACTTGATGAAGATTTTCTGCGTGCGCTTGAATTTGGGATGCCGCCAACTGCAGGGTTAGGCGTTGGCATCGACAGGCTCTCTATGATCATGACCAACCAGCCTTCCATCCAGGATGTACTCTTCTTCCCGCAGATGAAACCTGAAAAACAGGGCGAAGGCTTCACCGAAAATGATGCCGGACAGTTGGGCATCCGCATGGACCTGTTCCCGATTCTTCAGAAAATGGGCATTCAGTCGGTTGAGCAGTTGAAGTCATTCAAAGCTTCAAAATTGTTCAATGATGTTTGCGGCATGCGCAAGAAGCTGAAGCTGGAGACCGTACAAAATCCTACCATGCAAGAGGTTGAAGGATGGCTGAAGTAGAATCGCGGATTGATTTTTCGAGGATAGAGCAAAAGAGCGTACATAAGCTCTTCGGCAAGAATAAAATCCATACCTTAAAACACCTTGCTGATCTTCAGTCGTTCTGCTATGATCCTGGCCATACCAGAAAGTATCACAAACATCTTAAAACTTTTAAGATAAAGGCTCCGCTTGAAAAGGTTTGGGAAACGTATAAAACCATTAGCCCGCAGGATACCTGGAAGGGACGCATGGTTTCTTTCGGAGTTATGTATTCCCGAAAAAGGAACCAGCTTTCATTTCATGATGATGCATATAACGGAATTGAGCCGGGGCAGCTTATTTTTTTGAACTTGAACTTATTTGCAAATCTGGCGCACCTGGCCGTTGGTCACGAAGTGGTGGATGTGTATGAAGATCGTAAGCAAATTAAAATTTGTTATGTGCAGAACGGAGCCTCTGTTGGCACTCAGCTTATTCAGCTAAAAAAGATTAACGAGGCTGAAACAGAAGTGCTTCACGAAACGTGGTACACCAGCGGTTCCTGGGTCAGGGATAAAATCCTGTACCCGGTTTTTCATGCACGGGCAGTGGGTGAATTTCACGCCAACGTAAAAAAGAGTGCGGAAACGTTAAAAGTTTAAGCTGGGAGGATTTCTGCGTTCCATCTTCAGATCCTGAAGTACGGAAGCCTTAACCCGAATCGTAAAATTATAAGAAGTATAATACCCAAAGGGAACCCAGTTCAGCGCGGCCGTCCAGCAATGCAAATCGCGGGTCAGGCTGATACTGGTTTGTGTAAACTCTTTACCCTGAATGTCATAGCCCGAACTAAAATTTATCTTCCAGGCTTGCGAAAGGGCCAGATCACCCGAAAACTGTAAGGTTTGCCTGATGGTAAATATTTCCTTTGTGTTTGGTGTCTGTATTGGCCTGCTATAGCTTAAACTGTAGTTTACCCGCAAGCTCCACGGAATGTCAAAATCGATGTAGGAGTTCGGATCATTTAATAAAAATTGCTTGTCTTGTTCCGGTAAGTCAGAGTTGGTAATTTTTTCCCGGCTTGCCTGTTCATTTTCTCTTGCCTTTGGGTTGAGGTTGGTATTAATGGCAATGGTTGCGTTTGTGATTCTTCCGGGGCTTCCGTGTTTCCATGCATAGTCATCAATTCTTCTTTCATATGACTTGTTGTCTTCCGTTTTAAGTTTCATGTAATAGTAAGGATCAAGCGTTGCGCTCATGGTAATGGCAAATTTTCCATCCAGGATGTTGGTGCTGGCGGAAAGTCCAAAATTGGCAAGATTAAACGAATCAGCGACCAGGTTGTAAGAAGAGCTTATGGAGAGATTGTTGAGCAGGCTTACCTTCCGGGCTACCGTATCTTTCTCGTTTTTCACTTTCATTTCCAGTGTATTGCCGACTCCGAAACCAATGGAACCCGATTTTCCGGTAGTTGATGGCCCGTATACAAAGCCTTCATGCCGCGATTTGTAGAAGATTTTTCCGTTTTGATTAATTGCCTGGAAGTAGTTGTCGTTTTTGGTGAAGTTGGGTGTATAATTAAAGGATACCGAAGGATTAATGGTATGACGAATTGCTTTTACGTTTCCTTTTTTAAAACTGTACATACCATAGAGCCGTGTGTTAAAGGATGTGCTGACCGAATAGTTTGAAATTCTGTTGAATTCATGAATGGTATCCGCGGCTACCAGGACGGGCGAGTTATTTTTGATATCGTATTTCCAGTCGAGCTTTTCGAAATACCACTTTTCTTCGTAGTTAATGGAGGGCGATACCGTAAAAAATCGTAAGGCTTTAAAGGAATAACTGATTGGAACGGAATGCCGGATCCCCTTTTTCCCATTCATAATTAATGAACTGAAATTGTTAAGATTGAACGGTACAATTTCTGTCTGAGTTTCTCCATTAACGGTTTTTGTACCCATGTTGTTGGTAATCCTGTTGCTGGCTGCCATGCTGTAGCCAATTGAAAAGTTATCGAGCTTTGTAGTTATCCCGTCCTTCCGCTGGAAGGGATATTGGTTTTGCATATTAACGGTAAGGTTGGGAAGCTGCATGTCAACCTGCTGGGTTTCCAAATCCTGATTGTGACTGAGGTTCATCCCCATGCTGAAAGGTGTATTGGGGAAACGCTGGCTGTACGAAACATTTGAACTCAGCTTACGCGAAATATTGCTCAGCCCTTGTGAATCCATGGTGTTGCTGTACAGGTAGTTCATGTTATTGTTTTGATTGTAAGTTGAGGTTGCCATATTTACCGAGGCTGAAAAGCGGGCAGGCCCCTTTGATTGCGGGGTGTGTGTCCAGGCAAGGCTGTAGTCCTTGCGTTCACTTTCATCTTCTATTTTTTGGTTGACTGTATTTTTAGAATAACTGAAGTTAAGATTACCCGTGTATTGATACCGTTTTATATAAGGAGACTGAACGTAGATTGCATGACCGCCCTTTGAATAGATGTCACCCGTAAGCGCAAGTTTGAAGTACTCATTGACATCAAAATAATAACCACCTCTTCTTAAATTAAATCCGCGCTGGCGCTCCTCCCCATACGATGGCACAATGATTCCAGACTTGCTTTCGCGCTGAGCCGGGAACATACCGAACAGAAATCCAAGGGGAAGCGGAATATCATTGAACTCCATGTAAAAAGGTCCGGATACAATTTTATCATCGGGTATCGCTTTTGTTTTCGTTGCCCGGATTCTGAAATGCGGATGCTCGAGGTTACAGGTCGTATAGCTGTTATGCAGGCTTAACAGTTCGCCTTTTTCATTTTTAAATACAGTTTCTCCATGTAAAAACCCTTCGCTTTGTTCGGTTACAACTTCTGTTATCCGGGCCCGGCCGGTTTTAAAATTGTAGTGGATGTCTTTCATTTCGTAAAGCTGTCCGCCATCCTTAAACACCGGGAAGCCGACCCGCCTGCCTAATGAGTCCCGCCTGCCGTTAGCGGTCATCGTTTGATTTTTATAATCGATAGTTATTTCATCAGCCTTAAGCTCAATGTTGCCGTAAACAATTTTTGCTGCACCATAAAGTTTAACAATCTGCCCGGCAGTTCCCGTAGTGATGATGATGGAATCTGTGGCGTCATATTTGATAGTTGTTTTGATGTCGCCCTTGGGCACATTTTTTAACGTATCGGAAGCATTTTTTAAGGAATCAGAGACATTTTTTAACGTATCGGAAGGAATTTTTAGGGTATCACCCTGCGGCTGCCTGATAAGGGGTTCACGGACCGGCCTTTCGGGGCGATCCTGAGCCCGGCCTGCAGAAGCCTGAAACGTGAAAACAACCAGTAAAAAAATGAATAAAACAGGCCGCACAATTCGGGAGTTGAGTAGCAGATGCTTAGCTTTTAGTGAAAAATTCACAACTTTGGGTAAAGTTATTGCAAATACTTTGAACATCGTACGGACACCGGGGAATATTGGATTAACAGCCTCTTTTAGCAAGAACCTTGCTAAAGATTCAGCCCCGCAAATTAAACCGGTATGAAAAGAAGAGAATTTATCCAAAAGTCATCAGCCTTGGCCGCACTACCCTTCTTTCCGTTTCCTGTTGGGGACGGAGGGTTTAAAATCCGTACCGTTGTGCTTGATCCTGGGCATGGGGGTAAGGATCCGGGCACCATCGGCAAGTTTCTTAAAGAAAAAGATGTTGTGCTCAAAATCGCACTTAAGGTGGGCGAGTACCTCGAAAAAAATGTACCTGAAGTTAAGGTGGTTTACACCCGCAAAACCGATAAGTTCATTGAGCTGAGCGAACGCTCGGCAATTGCGATGCGCAATAAGGCAGATTTGTTTATTTCCATTCACGCCAATGCGATTTCAAATCCAAAAACGTATGGTACGGAAACCTGGGTTATGGGTTTACATAAATCGGAAGAAAATCTGGCCGTTGCAAAGCGTGAAAACTCGGTTATCATGTACGAGGATAATTACGAACAGCATTACGAAGGCTTCGATAACAGTACAGAGTCAATCATTATGATGTCGCTCATTCAGAATGCCTATCTGGAAAGCAGTGTAAAATTTGCAGATAAAATTGAGAAGCAATTCAAGAATAAAGCAGGCCGTTATAGCCGGGGAGTTAAACAGGCAGGGTTTGTTGTGCTGTATAAAACGGCCACTCCAAGTGTGCTCGTAGAGTCTGGGTTTTTGAGCAACGAAACTGAAGAGAAGTTTTTAGGAACCGAAAACGGCCGGGATTTAATAGCTTCTGGGATTTACCGTGCTTTTAAAGAGTATAAAAGTGAAGTAGAATCCATAAATTAGAAGCTTAATTACCCCGCTAAACCATGAGAATATCGAAAGAAGTTAAAGTGGGCCTGTTCATGGCGGTATCACTTATGCTGCTCTATTTTGGATTCAACTTTCTCAAGGGAATAGATTTCTTCTCGTCCACCAATCGGTACTACGCGGTGTATACGAATGTTGACAAGCTGATGCCCTCTAACCAGGTATTCATTAACGGGTATGCGGTAGGGCGGGTAAGTAAAATCCAGTTTCAGCAAAGTAAAAACCGTGTGCTGGTTGAAATGGAAATCGATTCAGAAATCATCCTCGGTGATTCCACCGTGGCGATATTGAATGGCGATATCCTCGGAACAAAATATATCCAGCTCAACGTAGGAAGCATTGCCCGCCCGATTCAGCCAAAAGATACGTTACGGTCGGTAGTAGCAAAAGGCATTGCCGATTTCCTTGCGGAGAATGCAGCGCCTGTTGCGGATAACCTGGAAGGCACACTTCGGAAGCTCAATACCATCCTGGATAACCTGGCCACTAATTCAGCCAAGCTGGATGTGATCTTCGATGAATTCCAGAAAACCCCGAAGATTTTAAATAAAACGCTCAGCAATACAAACAGCAAAGTTGATGCGCTGGCCGATAACATTAAAACGGTAACGGTGAATGTAAACGGTGTATTAACAGAACTGAAACCCACGTTAACCAATCTTAAAACATTTTCAGATTCGCTGAAGAGCCTTGAAATTCAGTCGACCATCAATAAAGCCAAGGAAGCATTGGGTAAACTGGATGATGCGGTTTCGAAGTTCAACCGGAAAGATAATACACTCGGTAAGCTGATGAACGAAGACAGCCTGTACGTAAACCTGAATAAGATGATTCTGAATTTGGATGAGTTGGCGCGTCACCTGAATGAAAACCCAAATCATTTCTTTGCCCCGCTGGGCAAGAGTCGTGAAAAAATCGAACGTGACCTGGAACGTCAGCGTAAGAAGGCCCAGAAATAAATTTCAAATCTAAATCACTATGCTATGCCTGAGAAGGATTTGGAATTCAACAAGAACGAAGACCAGTACAAGCAACTCGTTTCGCAGCTTCGGGCTAAATCCAAAAAAATTAAACTGGGCGGAGGCGAAAAGAAAATTGATGAACAGCATCAGAAGGGAAAGCTTACCGCCCGCGAACGAATTCAATATTTAGTTGACAAGGAATCTGAATTTTTAGAGATCGGGTTGTTTGCCGGTGACGGCATGTACAAAGAGGTTGGCGGCTGTCCGTCAGCAGGTGTTGTTTCGGGTATCGGCTACATTCAGGGCAGACAATGCGTAATTGTTGCCAACGATGCAACTGTAAAAGCAGGCGCCTGGTTTCCGATTACGGCCAAGAAAAATCTTCGGGCGCAGGAAGTTGCGATGGAAAACCGCTTGCCGGTTGTTTACCTCGTTGACAGTGCCGGGGTTTTCCTGCCGATGCAGGACGAAATTTTCCCCGACAAAGAACATTTCGGAAGGCAATTCAGAAATAATGCAAAAATGTCCGCGATGGGCATTGTGCAGATCGCTGCGATCATGGGAAGTTGTGTAGCCGGTGGCGCATACCTGCCGATCATGTCAGACGAAGCGATGATTGTTGATAAAACCGGGTCCATCTTTTTAGCAGGATCGTATCTCGTGAAAGCTGCGATTGGTGAAGACATTGACAACGAAACGCTGGGCGGGGCCACAACGCATTGCGAGATCTCCGGTGTAACCGATAATAAATTCCCGAACGATCAGGCGTGCTTAGATTACATCCGGTCGCTGTTCAATAAAATGGGGCATTATGAAAAGGCCGGCTTCGACCGTATAGCTTCTGCTGCCCCTCAAGAAGACCCTGCGGACATTTATGGTTTAATGCCTGCCGATCGGTCAAAGCCTTACGATACATCAGACATTATCAAACGTTTGGTCGATAACTCTGAGTTTGATGAATACAAAGCATTATACGGTAAAACATTGATCTGCGGAACAGCCCGGATCGATGGCTGGGCGGTTGGAATTGTTGCTAACCAGCGCAAAGTTGTGAAGAGCAAGAAAGGCGAGATGCAGATGGGCGGAGTGATTTATTCCGACTCAGCGGATAAAGCTGCGCGCTTTATTATGAACTGTAACCAGCGAAAAATTCCCTTAGTATTTTTACAGGATGTGAGCGGATTTATGGTGGGCAGCAAAGCCGAGCATGGCGGCATTATTAAAGACGGGGCTAAAATGGTGAACGCCATGGCGAACTCAACTGTTCCGAAGTTTACGTTTATGATTGGCAACTCGTATGGCGCCGGAAACTACGCCATGTGCGGAAAAGCGTACGATCCAAGATTGATTTATGCATGGCCGTCTGCGCAGATTGCCGTAATGAGCGGGGCTGCAGCCGCGAAAACGTTATTGCAAATCCGGGTAGCTTCGTTGAAAGCCCAGGGAAAAGTGATCGAAAAAGAAGAGGAAAAGGCTTTACTAAAAGAAATTACAGATCGCTACAACGATCAACTGAGTCCATATTATGCGGCTTCCCGCATTTGGGTTGATGGTGTGATTGATCCCTTGTATACGCGAACCGTAATTTCTATGGGTATTGAAGCTGCTAACCATGCGCCAGTAGAGAAATTCAATGTAGGAGTTATCCAAACATGATTATTTTTGAGGGAAGGGTTTCAGCTGATGAACGAGAATAAATTAAACGATCGGGAATTAAAAGCACTGGTGTCGTTACTGGACGATCAGGACGATCAGATCGTTAATCAGATTATTGATAAGATTCGTTCCCTGGGAAAGGAGATCATTCCTTTTCTGGAAACTGAATGGGAAACTAATTTCAACCC
>CAZIGG010000013.1:8701-40618 GCA_964538575.1 uncultured Roseivirgaceae bacterium | reverse complement strand
TTTGAAGATTCCTCGTTCCTCGGAATGACCAGACTATTTTTGAGATGAGTTCTACCAATTTTTTCCTGACTTCAGGTGGTTTCACAACTTCATGAAGAACAATGCGGATTCGAACAATGATTTTTGGCTATTTTACCATCTTATTATTCCGGTACACCTCTTTGCCTTTATCGTTCCATTCAGTCTTTACGTAAGGCAGGTATTTCTTATCAAACGGATCTTTTGAATATGTGACGAGCTTTTTGCGTTTGCCGGTGGGATAATATTCAACCCAGCTTCCGACCTTTTTGCCCCATTTATATTCACCCGTTACGGCTATCAACCCGTTTTCATGGAACATGTAATAGAAGCCTTCTTTTTCGCCAAACTCAACCGGGGTGATCTCTTTAACTTTCTTACGCTCCAGGGGATCGTAATACGTTACCTGCGATTCTTTCGGCCAGCCGCGGAAGTACAGGGCCTTATCGGTAAGTGTGCTGTCCTGTTTGTAGGTCATCCACCGGCCATGCTTGGTGCCTTTGTAAAATATTCCGGACTCAAGTGTTACCTGGTTCATCACGCGCTTGTACGGCCCATGCAGCAGAACTCCTTTTTTCGGATCGAACTTGCTGGTTCGTATTACTTCCCTGCGCGCGTAGTCATAGTAGTATATATCCCGCACAAAAGTTCTGGGCATTTCTGATTTCTTCAGGTAATAGAAGAGTTCGTACGAAACGCGGTTGCCGGTTCCTTTGCGTGAAAATCCTTTTTTGGTTTTGATGCCGTAAAAGACCTTCTTCTTTACCCGTTTCTTTTTAGGAGCCTCTTCAACTTTTTCTTCTTTCAGGAAATCGAGGTTAACGGGCGTATCCGCATTGAAGCGCTGGTCTTCAGGCTCGGTTTCCTGGGCGAAAAGCGGCACGGCACAGGTCAGGAAGATAAATAACAGCAGAAAGCGTAGCATACTTGAATTAACGAATTAACGAAAATTAAATGGAATATATTTTCAGCCCTACTTTCTTCTTTCTATCATGCTTAACACCACATCGATTATCCTCTCGGGGCTGTCGAAGGGCAACGTAAAGCTTGAATTTTTCTCATCGATATGATGTGGCCGGGGAAAAAGATAAACGGTTATGGTATAATTGTGGAGCGTGTCTGAACAGGAATTGTTCCGGATGAGCAAATCCTGATAAACCTTTGTGGTCCGCATTGTTGTTTCCATATAGGCTTTAACTTGATCAGGGGATTTCCCCCTGGTTTTTTCTACATCCATCAATGTTCGAAAGAAAGATCTAGTCATTGACATTCTCTTTATGCTGTCAATGACTTTAAACCCTTCTGCGGCCAGGCTGTCCTGCAATGTATGTATCAAATTTTTCACGTTACAGGTGTTCAGCGGGTGTTCAGCTATGTACAGGGGCACGGACTTTTGGATCGATAAATGTGCAGGCGTGTTTTGTTTGCGGTTTTTTTTGGTTTTTTCCTGGGCTATGGCGCTATGGCACGAAACAAGTAAAACAAGGATAAAAAACACTTTCGTAAGCATGGGTTCTTCATTTAAACCATACCTGAATTAACGAAAATTAACGGAACATATTTTCAGCCCTACTTTCTTCTTTCTATCATGCTTAAAACCACATCGATTATCCTGTCGGGGCTGTTGAAGGGCAACGTAAAACCTGAATTTTTAAGATCGGATGCTGACTGGGGGAAAACATAAACGGTTATGGTATAATTGTGGAGCGTGTCTGAACAGGAATTGTTTTGGATATACAATACATTATAAAGCTTTGTGGTCCGCATTGTTGTTTCTCCATAGGCTTTAACTTGATCAGGGGTTTTCCCCCGGATTTTTTCCCAATCCATCAATGTTCGAAAGAAGGATTGTGACATTGACATTGCCTTTGTGCTATCAATGACTTTAAACCCTTCTGCGGCCAGGCTGTCCTGCAATGTATGTATCAAATTTTTTACGTTGCAGTTGTTCTCCCAATGGGCGCCTATGTACAGCGGCAGGGATTTTTGGATGGATAAATGTGCGGGTGTATTTTGGTTGCGGTTTTTTTTAGTTTTTTCCTGGGCGAACAGGGAGGAGGCACATAGGAATAAAATCAGCGGCAACAGGAAATTATAAAGCCTCATACCTTAGCGAAACGATGCTAAAGTTGAAAAAATATAAGGGAAATTGCAATTAACCCCCTCCGTCCTGCGGACACCTCCCCCGAAACGGGGGAGGAAGAATTAGAAATGGATTTTGTTTGTTAAGCTACAAATTCAACGCTTCGCTTAATGAAGTTTGTAAGATCGGCACCGGTAAGCATGTTTTGCGATAAGAGCGCCAAATCAAAAGCCTGCTTAGCCAGCGTGGTTTTCTGCTCTTCGTTTTCAGCTTTCAGAATTTTCTGAACGATGGCATGATTTCCATTAATCGCCACCGCATACTGATCCGGCATGGAACCCATAAACGCGTAACCGCCACTGCCCATTTTGGCCATGTCTTTCATCCTGCGCATAAACTCACTCATGGTGATGATCACGGGTAACTCATCAGGCGCAAGCGATTCAACCGTAACGTTCATGCTCTTATTGCTGATCGCTTTTTCGAAAACAGTTTTTACCTCTTCTTTTTCCGAATCGCTGAGGACGCTTTCAGCTTTTTCGCCTTTATCGATCAGCTTGTCAGCCGTGTCGCTGTCAACGCGTTTGATCTGTACTTTTTCAAGCTTTTGTTCAAGCGTGTTGATGTAATGATTGTCTAACGGGCCGTTTAAGATCAAGACATCGTAAGATTTATTCTTAGCAGCCTGGATGAAGCTGTCCTGCTTGCCGGCATCGGAGGCATAGAGATAGATCACATTGCCGTCTTTATCGGTTTGGGTCGTGCTTATCTTTTCCTTGTATTCATCTGACGTAAAGTACTTTCCTTCCGTGTTTTTGAACAGTGAAAAATCTTTAGCGCGCTCATAGAATTTCTCATCGCTGATGATGCCGTATTTTACGAACAGGTTCACATCGTCCCATTTCTTTTCGAAGTCAGGACGGTCTTTTTTAAACATGTCGTTTAATTTATCAGCAACTTTTTTGGTGATGTGCGCGCTGATCTTCTTCACATTCGAATCGCTCTGTAAATAGCTGCGCGAAACGTTTAACGGGATGTCCGGTGAATCGAGAACTCCGTGCAGCAGCATCAAGAAATCGGGAACAACATCTTTTACCTCATCGGTAATAAATACCTGTCGGGAATACAGCTGAATTTTGTTCTTCTGCATCTCGAAATCGTTCTTCACTTTCGGGAAGTAGAGTACCCCCGTGAGGTTGAACGGGTAGTCTACATTCAAATGGATCCAGAACAGCGGATCTTCGCTGAACGGATATAACTCTTTATAAAAGCTTAAGTAATCTTCGTCTTTTAGATCGTTTGGCGATTTAGTCCAGATCGGATTTGTGTTGTTGATGATATTGTCAACCTCAACAGAATTGAATTTTGGTTTGCCCTCTGCGTCAACGCCATCCTCCACGCTTTCTTTCTTTGTACCAAACCTGATCGGCACGGGAAGGAATTTGCAATACTTTTCAAGAATGCCTTTTAGCCGGAATTCATCCAGGAATTCTTCCGAGTCGGCATTGATGTAGAGTATAATATCGGTTCCGCGTTCGGCTTTTGTTGCAGGCCCCAGTTCAAATTCCGTTGAACCATCACATTCCCAACGTGCGGCTTCCGTACCTTCTTTATAGGATTTAGAAATCACCTCGACTTTATCGGCCACCATGAAGGCTGAATAAAAGCCGAGGCCGAATTTTCCGATAATATCTTTCGAGTCGGTTTTGTCTTTGAATTTTTCAACGAATTCAGCCGCTCCTGAAAAGGCGATCTGGTTGATATATTTTTTGATCTCCTCACCGGTCATTCCAAGACCATTGTCGCTAATGGTGATCGACTTCTTTTCTTTATCGAAGCTCACCGCGATGGTCAGGTCGCCCAGCTCGCCTGAAAATTCTCCAAGCGAAGAAAGTTTCTTCAGCTTTTGGGTAGCATCTACGGCATTGCTTACCAGCTCCCGCAAAAAGATCTCGTGGTCGGAATAGAGAAACTTCTTGATGATCGGGAAGATGTTTTCGGTGTGAATTGAAATTGTGCCTTTTTCCTGAACTGTTGACATAGTAATTGGGTGATTAAATAAAAAATCCTGCTTTCCACAGGATTTCAAATAACGTTCCAAATGTACGAAAATGACAGGATGGCAGCCCTACCCGTTGTGCTTGGGAATGTGCTTGTCGAGGAAATTCTCCTTCGCATTATTCCACTGGTTCAGTAAGGCATCACGCTTTTTGTTCAGTTCATTATTGAGCGCATTAATCTTCCCAACGGCATCATTGTACTCTTTAACCGCTTTGTTAAAGTTGTCTACATCCTGTTTTGTACGGTCGGCAGGACGCTTGGCCCCGAACGCGGCATTCATTTTTTCAAAATTCTCCTGTTTCAGCTGGAAGTTGATCATTTCAGCCACCTTTTGTGAGGCTTCCATTTTATAAAAACCTAAAAGCTGCTGGCAAGCTGTTTTAATTGTATTGTCACCGTTAAAGGCAGGAATCGGGCCGATCTTTTCAAGGTCTTGTTCCGCACTGGCAAGCAATGAATTTTTTGACTGCTCCATCGCGCTGATATCTTTTCGTTCAATAGCCTCCATCAAATAGGCCTCGTTCTTAAAGCTTTTGAAAAACAGCAGGTAAATTTTGTTGTAATAGCTTAAAACCTTCCCCGACTTTTCAAGCTTCCTGCTCAGCTTGCTGGTGCCCTCAACAATCTTAATATTGTTTTTAGCTGCAAATAATTTTTGTTGTTCACTCACCCGATCATACGCAGCCTCAAGCTTTTCGCCTGCGCGTTCCTTGGCGAGCAGGTAGGCTTCCATGTCATCGTATGATTGCTCGGCAATTTCTTCCATGTTCAGAATTTTGCCGTAGTCTTCCGTCATCACAATCCGGTCCAGCACGAGGTAAGCAACAACAGAATCACGCAAGGATGCATCGCCAGCGAAAGGTTTCATCCTGCGGATTTTTGTTTCCGCTGTTTTGATCGTATTGATAAGCTCCGTTCGTCTTTTATCAACTTTCCGGGCGCTCTTTCCGTGCGAGGCTGCACTCGTGTAGCTCATGCTGCTGTGCGAGATTTCATAAAACTCGTTACCGATTGTTTCGAGATACGTGAATGCTTCGTTGGTTTGTGCATATCCGAAGGTTATGCTGCTCGAAGCCAGGGTAAGCATCAAATAAAAGCCTTTCATAAAACTATTTTTGGATAATGTAGTCGAGCATGATATTATATGCCTCCTGAATATAAAAACTCTCCCTGATTTCCTTAACGGATTTTTCATTTAAGGCTTTCCGGAAATCATCAATCGCAAGTAAAGAATTATCGAAAACGGTATTGGTTACCGTAAGTGGTTGAAAATTTTCTGTTGGTTCAGTTTTTGGACGATTAAGATACTGGCTAAATCCTGCGGCATCAAGCGGTACAGGTTTAAGGAGCTGAAATTGCATCTTCTCAATATTTTTAAAGGCCTGCGATTGTTGAATACGCGCCCTGCTTTTTTCGGCAAGCGGAGTAAAAGCTTTCATCGTCAACGGAGTGTAGTATGCTTTTTTGGTTACGGAATCCGAAGGTAATGCATAGGCAAGGTCATCTTCACGATCCCCGAGACTTTGGGTTACATCCGGAAGTGTTATATCGGGAATTACACCTTTATGCTGATATGTTTTTCCGTTGATGCGATAAACTTTTATTGTGGTGATCTTGGCAAAATCAGTTGTGCCGCCGTCCAGCGGATAAATTTTCTGTCCCGTGCCTTTGCCGTATGTACGTCCGCCAACAATTAACGCACGTTTGTGATCCTGTAAAGAAGATGCAAGCAGTTCGGAAGCGGATGCGCTAAAACCATTTACCATTACAATCAGTGGGCCATTGTAAATCGTGCCCTTAGTCATGTCTTTTAAAACCGAAACGGTCTGGTCAGCTTGCTTGTACATGATCACCGGTCCGAAATCAATAAAAATGCCGGCCAGGTCAAGTGCTTCATCAATCGATCCGCCACCATTAAAGCGAAGGTCAAGGATGAGACCTTCAATGCTCTCCTTATTCAGCTTGATGATAGCTTTAGCAACATCACCGGCTGCGCCTCCGGATGCCCTGCCCCGATCGAAATAAAAGCTGGGTAATGGAATGTAACCGATCTTCTTTGACCCTTTCAGCACATAACCGGAAACCGTATTTTCAATCGATCTGACTTTTTCTTTTACAAGCCTGATCCTGATGAGTTGGCCGTCCGTTTTTTTAAAGGTGAAACTGGCCTGTGTTACGGCAGCAGATTGAATAAGCGCTTCGAAGTCTTCAATTTCGTAGTCCATTGAATTGAGCTCACGCTTATCAGGAAGCGTGGCACTTAACAGGATATCACCTTCACGAATAGCATTTGAGTTCCAGGCCGGGCCGCCCGGAATAATATCAGTCACCACGAACGAACCGGTTTCATTTTCATTCAGGGCGAACCCGAAAGAAAGATTCTCATCGCTAAGCGCTTCGTTGAAATTTTCATTCTCGGAAGAAGACATATACGTTGTATGTGGATCGTACGCCCGGGCAATGGCTTTCAAAAATGCTTTTCCTGCATAGTGCTCAAATCCTTCAGCCTCCAGGTTAGCCAGCTTTTGCAATTCCCTTTTCTGCACATTCTTCCTCGCAAACGCTTCGTAAGAAATTAGCGGCTTTCCGGAACTGTCAGCGACATTTTCCAGGTACATACGCATAAGCATCTGAAATTTGAGGTATGCCCTGCGCTGACCTTCAAGCTGCTGCGTTGAGGCGGCAAAATTTTCCGGAGGAAAATGAGCCAGATCAAGCTGATCGGTTGCGGTATAATCAAACGATTTGCTAAAGGCTTGCTCAAGCCAACGTTTATAATCAGTTGCCCGTTTTTTGAAAAGGTCACTTACGGTGTTTACCCAGGCGCATTGTTTTTGATCATTAACAAGATCGTCCAGTTGGTTTTCTTGGGCAGTAAACGTATTGATATCATCTTGTGTGAAGTAGAGGTGTAGTGGGTCAAGCTCATCAAATAAATTTCCAAAAACACGCTTCGACCATTCGTCATTTACCGGTAATGGCTGAATGTGATTTTTTTTAATCAGGCTGATCAGCCTGCCTGCCTGTTCGCATTTGTTAACGACAGGCTGTGCATGCGAAACCCCTGCAATCAAAAGTAATAGCAAGCCAGTAGCACCCGCACGCATAAATATTGTTTATCGAAGCCGTTCCGAATCACGCACAAGCTTTTCGTCCCTGCGGATAAACCGGACAGCAAGCCAGTTGCAAACCACGGCAGCAAAAACAAAATACATGGCCAGGCCATTTTGAGCTATCGGGTATTGTTTATTGAGCATCACCACAAATACTACGATGCAGACCATCACACCGGTTAAGATTAACGTGTTGAAAAGACCCAGCTTCATTTGCGCCATGCGATTGTCGTACCGCCTGATGGTTAAAAGCGTCAGCGTTAAGCCTGCAACGGTTAACACGGCTGTAAGCGCGTACGGGTAATATGCATACTGTCCGTTTTGCAACAGGTAAAAAGGAGTAAGCACAATTTTTTCTTCACCGGCCCGGGCCTCCCAAAGAGGCTGAACGAGCGCCACAACCAATGCAATTGCTGCAATCCCCAGAAATACCGTTTGAATTCTTTGCCACATATTGATGTTCATTTAACTTGCCGGCAAAACTACAAAATCTAAGCGGCTTAATCTTGCGGCTAACCGGATATGAAAACTGCTTACATCGTTGATATTCTTCGCACCCCGATCGGAAAATACGGAGGAGCCCTCGCGTCTGTCCGGCCGGATGATCTGCTTGCCCTCGCCATCAAAAAACTAACGGAGCGCAACGCAGCGATCGATCCGCAACTGATTGAAGATGTGATTGCTGGCGCGGCAAATCAATCCGGTGAGGATAACCGCAATGTGGCGCGCATGGCGTTGTTGCTGGCAGGCTTGCCGGTAAGTATTGGAGGCGTTACTGTTAATCGTTTATGTGCATCCGGTCTACAGGCAATTATGGATGCTTCGCGCGGAATTATGGCCGGGCATGGCGATGTTTTTATTGCAGGCGGAGTGGAAAGTATGAGCCGCGCACCCTTCGTGATGCCGAAAGCAGAGGAAGCTTATTCGCGCAAGGCAGAAATTTTTGACACGACCATGGGCTGGCGGTTTGTGAACGCAACGCTTTCAAAATTATATTATCCGTATTCGATGGGTGAAACAGCAGAGAACGTAGCGGAGAAGTGGAAGATCAGCCGGGAGAAACAAGATTCGTTTGCGCTTCAGTCACAAGAGAAATACCAGAAAGCATTTGAGGCCGGTAAGTTCAAAAATGAATTGATTACAGTTCCGGTATCAAAAGGAAAGGAAACGATTGTTGTTGATAAAGATGAACATCCGCGTGCAACATCACTTGAAAAGCTGGCAATGTTAAAACCAGCATTCAAAGAAAACGGAAGTGTAACGGCAGGAAACTCATCCGGAATAAACGATGGTGCTGCGGCATCCCTGATCGTTAGTGAAGACATTGTTGTTAAGTATAATTTAAAGCCCCTGACCCGTGTTGTGTCCATGGCGGTTGCAGGCGTTGACCCTGCACACATGGGCATCGGTCCGGTTCCGGCTACGCAAAAAGCGTTGAAGCGTGCCGGCCTGAAAATTTCTGATCTTGGATTGATTGAACTGAATGAAGCGTTTGCCTCGCAATCACTGGCTTGTATCAATGACCTGGGATTAAATCCAGCGCTTGTAAATGTTAATGGCGGGGCGATTGCCATTGGCCACCCGCTGGGGTGCAGCGGGGTTCGCATCAGCGCAACGCTTATTCACGAGATGCAGAAGAGAAAAGTGAAGTATGGTCTGGCTGCTATGTGTATTGGAGTTGGCCAGGGGGCAGCAGTTATTTATGAAATGGTTTGATGCGATACTTCTTCGAGATAGCATATAAAGGAACAAACTATAAAGGCTGGCAAACGCAGCACAACGCCATTACCGTTCAGGAAGTTGTTGAGGACGCGCTTTCAAAATTAACCGGAACCAAAACAGAAATCACCGGCAGCGGCCGTACCGACACCGGTGTTCATTGCGAACAGCAGTTCTTTCACGCTGACATCAAAAAAGAAATCGTGTTAAAAGATTTTCAGCATCGCCTGAATGTATTGTTACCGAAAGACATCTCCATTCAATCAATCCGTAAAGTAAAAGCTGAAACCAGCGCCCGTTTTGATGCAATTGCCCGAACATATCAGTATCGCATTACACTCGTAAAAAACCCCTTGCTGGAAGGTCTTGCGCTGCATTATTTTAAATCGGCCAGCATCCCAACCATGAACAAGTCTGCTGCGTTATTATTAGGCGAGCATGATTTTCAATGCTTTAGTAAGGTGAAAACAAATGTCAATCACTTTTTATGTGACATCACAAAAGCGGAGTGGAAACAAAAAGGTGACAGACTTGAATTTACCATCACCGCAAATCGTTTTCTTCGGGGAATGGTCAGGGCCATTGTCGGGACGCTGCTCGATGTGGGAACCGGTAAAATGACGGTAAAGGATTTTCAGAACATCATCAGCAGTAAGGACCGTAAACAGGCCGGACAAAACGTTCCGCCCGAGGGACTATATTTAACGAAGGTGAAATATCCTTCTACAATTTTTTTGAAGTAACCTTCGCGTTACCCGTAACAGATGGAAAAAGATCAGGCAACCAGCGGCAACATCATCGACTTCCAGGTACTCAAACGCCTGCTGAAGTTTGTAATGCCGTATAAAGGCAGGTTTTATCTTGTTATTTTTCTCACGTTCACCATTGGCGTGTTAACCCCGATGCGCCCCATCCTTATTCAGTATGCCATTGACCATGAGGTTGCTGCCGGGGATTACCAGGGCATGGTTTACATGATGCTGTTGTTGCTGGGCTTGCTTGTGCTACAGGCTTTTGCCGAATATATCCATACGTATATGTCGGGGTGGCTTGGGCAACAGGTTATCCGCGACATCCGAACAAAATTATATGGACACTTAGTCAACCTCAGGCTCCGGTTCTTCGATAAAACACCGATTGGCCGGTTGGTCACACGCACCATTTCTGACGTTGAAACATTAGCCGATGTGTTTAGTGAAGGCTTTGCAGCGATCATCAGTGATTTATTGCAGATCATTTTTATTGTGGGGGTTATGTTTTACATCGATTGGCGGATGGCGTTACTCAGCTTAGCCACGTTGCCCCTGTTGCTGATTTCCACGTACATCTTTAAAGAGAAAATAAAGGTTGCGTTTAACGATGTCCGGAATGCGGTAGCCAGCCTGAATACGTTTGTTCAGGAACACATTACCGGGATGAACATTGTGCAGATTTTCGGAAGTGAGAAACGTGAGTTCGAGAAGTTTAAGGTGATCAACGAGGAGCATCGCCAGTCGAACCTGCGTTCGGTATTGTATTATTCCATTTACTTTCCGGTAGCGGAAATTATTGCAGCTGCGGGAATCGGGTTGCTGGTATGGTATGGCGCGCAAAGCATTATTCATGGCGAAACTACAGGCATGACCATCGGCAAACTTGTGGCGTTCATCATGCTCATTCAGCAGTTTTTCAGGCCGATCCGCATGATTGCTGACCGGTACAACACGTTACAGATGGGAATCGTCAGCTCATCGCGCATTATCAATTTGCTCGACAGCCGGGAAGATGTTCAGCAAAACGGAACGTACCAGCCGGAAACGATCCGGGGTGAGGTAAAATTCGAAAACGTTTCTTTCGCGTATAACGGTGAAGAGTATGTGTTGAAGAATATTAACCTGGATATTAAAACCGGTGAAACGTTTGCGCTGGTAGGTGCAACAGGCGCGGGCAAATCGTCCATCATAAATCTATTGAGCCGTTTTTATGAGATCGGCCACGGCTCCATAAAAGTTGATAACGTTGACATCCGCGAATACGACCTGGGCTTTTTGAGAAGTAACATTGGTGTGGTTTTGCAGGATGTTTTCCTGTTCTCCGATTCGATCTTTAAAAACATTACGCTTGGCAACCCGGATGTCACGGAAGAGATGGTATGGCATGCGGCTGATCTTGTAGGTGCGAGAAAATTTATCGAACGTCTTCCGGGCCAACTGTCGTACAATGTAATGGAGCGTGGGGCAACGCTTTCGGTTGGACAGCGTCAGTTGATCTCGTTTATCCGGGCAATGGTGTATGATCCGAAAATTCTCGTACTCGATGAGGCCACCTCATCGGTGGATACCGAGACCGAGCACATGATCCAAAACGCTATCGAAAAAATGATGCGGGGAAGGACATCCATTGTGATTGCGCACCGTCTTTCAACTATTCAACGGGCTGACACCATTGTGGTGCTCGACAAAGGCGAGATTAAGGAAGCCGGCACGCACGACAATTTGCTGAAAAAAGAAGGATTCTATACTCAGCTATACAAAATGCAGTATAAAGAGTTTGTTTGACACCTGCCGTCTAAAATGCCTGACGGCTAAGCAGGTATAGACAAAAGGATTATATTTGCTTTAATGCGCTTTATAAAAATCGCTTTACCCCTTATTCTATGCCTCTTATTGGCATTTTCGGCTTATTCGCAGCGGTCGGTCAGCGGTACTCAAAAAACGTATACCAAAACGAGAACCACTAACAAGCATAACCCGATCCGCATGTCGAATTCAAAGCGGAAAGTGGTGTGCCCGATTTTCGAAGACAGCGGCTTCCCTTATCACGGCATAGGTATTAAAGTCGGTGATCCGTTTGCGCTCACGTATAAATATTACGCCAATAAACACTTTGCAGTAGCTGCGGATTTTGGCCGCTCGGCCAGCGGGCTTTACAGCCAGTACTATCGTGAACTGTTCCATGACTTTCAGCCGGAAACTTCAGACTATTATTCTCATAAAGTAGAAGCAGATTGGGTAGGAGAAGTAAAGCTTCTGTACCAAATGGGAATTGAAAAAGTTTCTCCGGGTTTACAGCTTTATGTTGGCCTTGGCTGGGAAATAAGAAATTTGAAAATTCAATACAGCTATGAGGCTAACGAAGATGGATTACCTAAACCTTTTCAAGAAGAATACGAACGCCTTACGCAGGGTGTGCAGGGCGTGTTCGGCATAGAGTATTCCTATTTCAAGCTTCCGATTTCTGCCTTTATGGAACTTGAATACTATTGCGATGTTATGAAAGACCCCGGCTATACAAAAATTCAGGGGGGAGCCGGGTTACGATACATTTTCTAACGCTGATTCTTTTTCGGTTTCAATCTGTTTGCGGTACAGATCTTTATAGATGCCGCCTTTGCGGATTAATCCGATGTGCGTTCCTTCTTCAACAACCTGGCCATCCATCAGCACAATGATTTTATTGGCAAGCTTGGCCGATGAAACCCGGTGTGAGATAATCACGGTAGTTCTGCCCTGCATTATCCGCTTCATACTGTTGAGAATATTGTTCTCCGTTTTTGTGTCTACAGCGGAGAGCGCATCGTCAAGCATTAGTATTTTTGGTTCGCGTACAATGGCGCGCGCAATGGAAACCCGCTGCTTTTGCCCTCCCGATAACGTAATACCGCGTTCTCCGATCCGGGTTTCAAACCCCTGCGGAAACGCCATGATGTTATCGTACACATCCGCGTCTTTGGCGGCCACCATTATTTTTTCGGTATGCGAATCCGTCAAGCCAAAAGCGATGTTATTATAAATGGTATCGCTGAAGAGGAATACTTCCTGCGGCACATACCCGATCTGGGTGCGCAGTGAATGCAGGTTGTAATGATCAATCGGGATATCGTCAATCCGCACTTCGCCCTCGCGGGCATCGTATAACCTAGAAATCAGGCTGGAAATGGTGCTTTTTCCTGACCCCGTGGTTCCAATGATCGCCAGCGATTCCCCCGGATTAACGACAAACGAGACGTTTTTCAGGGCTTTAATGCCCGTATCCGGATACGTAAAACTCACATTGTTGAACTCAATTTTACCCTGCACATCCCGCACAATTTCTTTCTCCGAGATGATCGTGTTTTTTGTTTTCAAAAACTCATTGATTCTTTTTTGAGAAGCCTCTGCCCGTTGCAGCAAACTGCTGGTCCAGCCCAAAGAAGCCACCGGCCAGGTAAGCATGTTCACGTAAATAATGAACTCGGCAATGTAACTTACTTTTAAGCCGCTGGTGATCACCGCTGAACTTCCGGCATACACGGTAAGGATCACGCTTAATCCGATCAGCCCGGTCATCAGCGGAAAGAACAAGGATTGAATCCGCGTAAGCTTCAGCGACTCTTTTTTATAGTTATCACTTTCTGTTGTGAAATTCTTGATGGATTCATTTTCTCTGTTAAACGACTTAAGAACGCGAATCCCGCTGAAGGCTTCCTGCACAAAGGTGGAGAGCTTTGACTGGCTTTTCTGAATTTCTTCCGAACGTTTTTCAACGATGTTGTTTACTAAGTAAATACTTACGGAAAGAAAAGGAAGCGGTATGATTGCATACCAGGTCAGTGTAGGATTGATCCTGAACATGTATGGAATCAGAATTACAAACAACGAGATGAGCTGAAGGCCGTACATAATAACCGGCCCGAGATACATGCGTACGCGGCCAACATCTTCAGAAATACGGTTCATCAAATCGCCCGTATTGTTCCTGCGGTAAAAGCTGAGCGGAAGCGTCTGGTAATGATCAAAAATTTCATTCTTAAGATCATATTCAATGTGCCGCGACATCACAATCAACGTTTGCCGCACGAGGTAGAGAAAGAATCCGCGAAGCAGGGCCATCAATAAAATCAACGCGGCATAGAGCAGCAGGCTCAGCGCAAATACACTGAAGAAATTTTCCTGTAAGGTTAGCCCTTCAAAAGACCGGTAGATAAGAATGTTATCGGTTACCAGGTCGATTGAATGCCTGACAAGCTCCGCGGGAATGATCTGGAAGAATGTAGAGATGATTACAAACACAATACCCCAAAAGAGATGTTTTTTGTATTTGAGAAGATATTTGTTGAGGTACTTAAGTTCTTTCATAGTAACAGGCCGCGCACATGCTGGTAAACAGCATTTCATTCAACTGATCCGGCACACACAAAGTTTTGACAATCGCGTAAATTATTTAATAAAATTCTGCCATTTCCTGCCCCCTCCATAGAATCGCTTTATTTTCAGTGCAAACGTTTTAACACATGTAAAAACGAACTTTTCAGGGTAATTTTGTGTGTCCTTACAGGGGACTTTTAAAGCTTTAAAAGTAATAGAATCAAATCTAAAACAAATCCGATGGAGATTAAAGAACTTGAAAAGGTAGAACAGGCCGGGATTTTCGGAAAGCTTTCACAGCTTGGGCACGAGCAGGTAGTTTTTTGTAATGATGAAGCTACAGGTCTTAAAGCAATTATAGCCATTCACAACACAGTGCTGGGCCCTGCATTAGGCGGAACCCGCATGTGGAACTACGCGAGCGAGCAGGAAGCATTAACCGATGTGCTCAGGCTTTCGCGCGGCATGACGTTCAAGGCATCCATCAGCGGGTTGAACCTCGGTGGGGGTAAGGCAGTGATCATTGGCGATGCAAAAACCATGAAGACCGAAGCCTTCATGCGCAGGTTTGGAAAATTTGTTGACAGCCTCAACGGAAAATATATTACGGCAGAAGATGTGAACATGAAAACTGCCGACATGGAGTACATCGGCATGGAAACAAAACACGTTACCGGCTTGCCTGAATCCATGAAAGGCGGAGGCGATCCTTCACCGGTTACCGCGTATGGAGTTTACCTCGGAATGAAGGCTGCGACTAAAAAAGCTTACGGTAATGACAGCCTTACAGGCAAAACAATTGCCGTGCAGGGCATTGGTCAGGTAGGCACCTATCTGGTAGAACATCTCGTAAAAGAGAATGCAAATGTGTACATCACAGACATTGCTGAAGATAAAGTGAAAGCCTTGTCGCAGCGCCTCGGAGTTAAGACCGTATCACAGGATAAAATTTATGATCTGGACATGGATATCTATGCTCCATGTGCATTAGGTGCAACGCTGAACGATGACACCATTCCTAAATTGAATTGTCGTGTGGTGGCCGGTGCGGCAAATAACCAGCTCAAAGATGAAGTGAAGCACGGGTACATGCTTATTGATAAAGGCATTACTTATGCGCCTGATTTCCTCATCAATGCCGGTGGGCTGATCAATGTGTATAATGAGTTTTTAGGCAACTATAACCGCGCCCGCGTATTCGAACAGGCAGAAGGTATTTATACAACCTGTATGAACATCTTTAAGCTCGCGGAAGAGGAAAAAATAAACACCCAGGAAGCGGCCATTAAGCTTGCAGAGAAACGCATTGCCGATGTGGCAAAGGTGCGGATGAGAAGATAAAAATCAGGTGTCCTACACGAGGCGTAGGACACCTGATTTTTTAGCTATTGAGCCTGTTCAATACACTTAAGCGCAATGCTGCATCCTGTTCCACCACCTGAACAAGAACAGGAGTAATTCATCGTACCGGTGTCAAAGTTTGGGGTACAACAAGCGTCTCCCTGGCAAGAGCCTGACCATCTGATACAATCCCCTTGTTGGACACGTCCTTGCGCATCTGTTGATGGGTTTTTTACGATGATATAACTTCCTTTATGTGCATTGTTAACTTTAAACTCTATAAGTGCCGCATACCCAAGTTTTACATTATAGTAAGAAATATTTGTAACTTCAAAAGTCTTCCCCTTACCAAATTTTTCAATAACAACTTCAGCAGTCCATTTGTTCAGCTCATCCATACCGTTACTAATTTTTTCTCCGGTTGGTGCAGTTAAATCAATTGTATTTGGTATGGCTCCACGATCTTCAACACAAGCGTGCAGGACAACAAGTGCTGCCAGTATGCCGATTAGCATCTTTTTCATAGCAATGATTTTTTTAGTTTATCTTTTTTAGAGAATAGATCATTGTTGTTGTTCGATACACCTTACACCTAAGGTACATCCGCTATTTCCTCCATCTGAGCAAATACAGGAAGCAGATCCAGTGTTCAAATTAAAATTAGGAGTACA
This sequence comes from uncultured Roseivirgaceae bacterium, assembly GCA_964538575.1. Lineage (GTDB taxonomy): Bacteria > Bacteroidota > Bacteroidia > Cytophagales > Cyclobacteriaceae > UBA2336. The sequence goes on along the minus strand of CAZIGG010000013.1, from coordinate 24,507 downwards.
ACAAGTTGTTCCAGAACATGAAACCTGCCATGTACCATCACATCCCGCCTGAGATACCCGGCCACTTACGGGGTCTGTCTGAGGAATTCTCATTAGTAAATAGTGAGTTTTAACATTATTTGCTTCGAGGTTGATTTGAGCAACATACCCTTCTTTCACATCCATGTATTCTATTCCTGTTATTTCGAACTCGGTTGTCCCCAACTTATCCAGTGCGATTTCGGAAGACCATTTGTATAATTGTTCGATGCTGTTAGTGATTCTTTCCCCATTGGGGGAGATCAGATCTAAACTTTTTTCGGAAAGAGATTTACTTTCGTCACCACAGGCATAGAAGGCAAAAGCAAACACGGGGATTAATGCAAATTGCTTCAGCAATGCCCGCAGGCGAGGGGTTTTTTTTGTCATCATAAGTAAACGTTTTTTGGTTAATGAATAATTAAAAGAACTTGAAAGTGAAATAGTGCTCTTTAAATAAACCTTCTTAAACAAAAGAGACCGGTAAAGCCTGAGATCAAATATTCTTGTTACCGCCTCATCGGCTAAAAATTCATGATTCAGGCGAATGGCCCTACGGTAAAAAAATAACAAAGGGTTAATCCATGCAATTACCAACATGAGTTCGATAAGCAAAATGTCAATCGAATGCTTTTGAGAAACATGAGCTAACTCGTGTGTCAGTATTTCATTTTCAATTGCGTTACCTTTAAAATCATCTCTGTTTACAAATACATAATTCAGGAAACTGTATGGAAGGATTGTTTCTTTTGTTAAAACCAATTTTGCGTGATGGTGATCGATTACCGGATTGTTTATCACCGTTAGGTAAAGCCTGAAGAGATTTTTAAGAAAGCGAAAAAGCAGGATAATGCTGATGAATAGATAGCACACCCATATACAAGTTTCGACATTCGGCATTTCTGGTACAGTAGTATCTGTTGTTTGAAATGCTGTTTGGTTCAGTATAGATGCCTCAATCAATTTTGTTGTATAGCGCACTCCGCTTTCATCTGGTAGCTGATGAGCGTGGATAATGGGTATTAAAAATGAAAGAACGATAACACTCAATAAATAAAACCTGTTAAAGCGATTAATCTTCTCTTTCTCTAGCAAGAGGTAATAGACAAGCAAAAACAAGCTTGAACAGCAAACAAATTTTAGGAGGTAAACAATCATTTCTTTTTCTCGATTTCCTGATCTATTAATTTTTTTAAGTCTTTTAATTGCTCTCTCGTCAGGTTTGTTGAGGTAGTAAAGAATGAAGCAAATTGGAGCGGAGAATTGTTAAAATAGTTTTTTACCATTTCTACAACATGCTTAGAAAAGTAGTCGGACTTTTTTACGAGAGGATAATATTGCCTTGAATTGCCGAACACCGTATATCCCACAAATTTTTTCTGTTGCATACGCTTTAGTAAGGTTGCTATGGTGGTATTGGCTGGTTTAGGCTCCGGGAAACTTGCAAGAATGTCTTTCATAAAAACTTTACCGTGTTTCCATATGACTTCCATAAGCTGTTCTTCTGTCTTTGATAATTTCATTTAGCTCTATGTTTGAATAAGCTCATCTACAAATGTAGATTTTTAATGCAAACTTGCAAGCGTAAGTATCTTTTTATCAGATTTTGACATATAATTTCTTGCCTGGATAGGTATGTGCAGGTGTCCTACACCTCTGAGGTGTAGGACACCTTTACACCTCTAAATGCCTGCTGAACATCAGCAGGCATTTTTTTGGATGGTATAATGTGTTTGTTAGTAAGAACACTAAACAAAGGCGTGTAAACCACATATCGTACAAATTTTCATCCCGTTAATCCTTAAATCCTCCTAATCCTGATCTATCTTTGCCCCTCATTTTGTTCTTTGACACATGCTAAACCGTAGAAGCCTCCGCGTAAAAGTCATGCAAAGCCTGTTTGCCTACCAGCAATGCAGGGATGCCAGCTATACACTTGCCACCGATTCAATCGAGGCAACCTTTGCCCCGGATTTAAACTCCATGGAAGTTCAGGATAAGAAAGAACTGAACAGACAAAAGGGCCAGGCGATGAAAGCCTTTGAAAAGGCCTTCAGACAAAATCAAACCAGCGCGGAGCATGATGATCCCAAAATTCAAAAAGCGCTGAAAGAAGCCTTTTCGCTTTACACAAAAGGCGTTAAAAAGGATTTCGATTTTATTAAGAAAAACCTGGTTCTTCAGTCCGAAAAAATTTACGATCACTACATTTCCGTTTTAACCCTGGCGCTTTCGCTTGCCGATGCAGCCGAGGCTGATAAAAAAATCAACCACGGAAATTTCATCAGGAACAGTTGGATCAAAGCCCTGGGCAAAAGCGATGAATTGAAAAAAGAATCGCTCAAGCAAGGCATTGCGTGGGACAAGAAATTTGATCGTGTGCGCCAATGGTTGAAGGATGTGCTGAAGCAGGACAATGAATACATGCATTACCTGGACAAAAAATCACCTTCGTTTGAAGATCAGAAGAAGATCATGAACCACTTGTTCAGAAGGGTGATCCTGGGCAAGACTTCCATCAATGAATTCTTTGAAGAGGAGGTTTTGTACTGGGCGGAAGATCATGACATCGTGAAAGGCATGGTTGAAAAAACCATTAAGTCATTCAATCCTGAAAAGGATAAAACCATTCAACTGCCCGTGCTTTCCCTGAACTGGGAAGACGACCGCAATTTTATTGAAAAGCTTTTCACCGAAGGCGCCAACCTGAGTGAAGAACATAAAGCATTGATTGCGAACAATACGCGTAACTGGGAAGTGGAAAGGCTTCCGCTTACGGACAGGGTTATTATCGAGATGGCTATTGCCGAGCTTATCTCTTTTCCCAATATCCCGGTAAAAGTTACGATCAACGAATACATTGAGCTTGCCAAAAATTACAGCACACCAAAAAGCCGCCAGTTTATAAACGGTATCCTGGACGTTATCTCGAAAGAACTTAAATCGACCGGAAGTGTTAAGAAAAGCGGCCGGGGGCTTATCGATAATAAATAGGCTGTTAAAAAGCTGTTAAATCAGGGAAAGGCCGTGATTTCTTGCTGAAAAAGCGTGTAAATCCCGAAAATCCTGCAGAAATTTGAAGTCCTATGAGTAAAAAAAGCGGAAATGCATTCCTCGCCTTCCTGATCGGAGCGGCAGCCGGTGCGGTACTTGGTATTTTATACGCCCCTGACAAAGGTGAAAACACCCGTCAGAAGCTTTCCTTTCAGTTGGAGAAATATAAAGACATGCTTCAGAACTTCCTGAAAGATATGATGGACGGAAAAGAAACCCCGTTAACATCGGAAGCAAAATCGCAAGGCCAAAAGGTGGTTGACGAAGCCAAGCTGAAAGCTGAAAAGCTTTTGGAAGATGTGGATGAGCTGTTGGAACAGATAAAAGGAAAAAAAGGTTAATGAATAATTAGTTAAATGAATATGAAAGCAAGATTGATTTTAGTATTGATTGCGGCAGTTTCCCTCACAGCGTGTAAAGATCGTGATGCAGAGAAGAAAATTGCTACGTTGGAAGCAAGGCTTAACTCGCTGGAGGGAAAGAATCCTGCTGCCCCTACGGCTACACCAGGTAGCGAACCGGCTCCTATTAAGGCCGAAGCGGAAGTAAAGCCTGACGGACCTTTGCCGGTAATTCAATTTGAAAGTATAGAACATGATTTTGGAACAATCGATCAAGGGAAACCCGTATCGCACACCTTTAAATTTAAAAATAATGGTGAAGCCCCCCTTGTAATAGAAAGCGCCCAGCCTACGTGTGGATGCACTGTATCTAATTATTCAAAAGAGTCTATTCCTGTAGGAGGTAGTGGCTTTGTAACGGCAGAGTTTGATGCGAAAGCGGGTGGTGCGCAAAACAAATCCATAACCGTTACCGCTAACACGTTTCCAAAACAAACCAAATTAACATTTAAGGCTATGGTAACACCAAAACCTGACGGTCAGCAAGGCCCGGTTCGCAAATAAGCAGACACTGAAATGAAGCATCCCAATCAATCATGCGATAGATTGGGATGTTTGTTTTAATACAATAATTTTACAGATTCAATAAACAACCAAGTATGGTAAGTGCAATTTTATTACAGGCTCCTGCAGCAGGAGGAAATTATGGCTTCTACATTATGATGGGAGGTATGATTGTGGTGTTTTATTTCTTCATGATCCGCCCCCAGCAGAAAAAAGCAAAAGACGCGAAGAAGTTTATTGAGGAGATCAAGCGCGGAGATTATGTGGTAACCATTGGCGGTGCGCACGGAGAAGTTGGCGAACTGGAAGGCGATACGTTTATCCTGGAAGTTGAGAAAGGCGGAAGAATCCGGTTCAACAAAACAGCCATCTCCATGGAGGCCACAAAAGCAGCGGCTTCTAAAAAGTAACGTGAGCATTGTAAATTCGATATTTAATTTTTTACGCTTCAATAAAAAAAACTGGAAGGCTGTAGTACTGTGCATCTTTGCCGCTATGGTTTTCTGGTTTTTTAATGCGCTTAATAAAAACTACTCAACCAACATCAACTTTCCCGTAACGTTTGATTACGACCAGAAACAGTACATTCCCGTGGAGTTGTTGCCGGCAACTGTCCGGATGAATGTGACCGGCTCAGGGTGGGATCTTTTCAGAAGAAGCCTGGGCTTTAAAGTACCTCCGCTTGTGGTTCCGCTTGAAAAGCCTGCGAGTGTTCATAAAATCGTGGGGGCAACCTTGCCGGCAATTTTTGCGGGCCAGCTTGAACGGCTCACCATTAATTTTGTTATAACCGACACGGTGCACCTCCACATCGAAGGGAAGCTCAGAAAGAAATTTACCGTTGCGGTCGGCTCTGTCCAGCAATATATCCATCCGGATTATGGCCTGGCGGATAAACCCCGGTTAAATCCTGACACGGTCTGGCTGGAAGGCCCCGCTGAAATAATCAACAGTATTCCGGATACCTTGCTGCTTATACTGCCTCAGCAGAATATCCGGAAAGGGTACAATGAAAACATCACGCCTGCGCCCGGACAAAATAACCTGATAACCCGTGAACCGGAAAAAATTAGTGTTTCGTTTGACGTTGAAAAACTTGTGCAGGTTGACAGGCAGATCACGCTTACCATCATTAACATTCCTTCACGATTGAAGCAGGGTGATATGATTAAGGAAATTTCCTGCACATATCGGTTGCCAGTTTCCACATCAAAAACTTTTACGGGCGATTCGCTAATGGCCATTGTTGATTTAAACAATAAACCGAAGGGGACACATAAGCTTGTTCCGAAGGTCATCGGCCTTCCGGAAAACGCGGTTGTAGTAAAAGCAGATACAGTGCTTATTAATTTCTGATTCTTGAAAAAACCTCTGCAAATAGGAATCACCGGGGGCATTGGCTCAGGCAAAAGCCTGGTGTGTCGTATTTTCAGTTTGCTTGGCGTACCCGTTTATGATGCTGACAGCCGGGCGAAATCCTTAATGACCACCGATGGAATATTAGTATCACAGATCAGAAAAGAATTCGGAGTATTGTCGTATCGTGCGGATGGTGGGGTGAATCGTGAATATCTGGCGGAACATGTTTTTAATGATCCTGAGAGATTAAAACTGCTGAACAGCCTGGTGCATCCGAGGGTAGGTGAGGATTTTAATCGCTGGGTAAGGGAGCAACGCAGCGTGTATGTTTTGAAGGAAGCAGCATTATTGTTTGAGGCGGGATCAAACACCGCGTTAAACAAAATAATTGTTGTTTCTGCCCCGGAGGAGTTGCGCATTAGCCGGACGCTTCAACGTGACAGGCACCGCACGGAACAACAGGTAAAAGACATTATCCAAAACCAATTGAAAGAGGAGGAAAAATTGAAGCTGGCAGATTATATAGTTGTTAACGATGAGAGCAAACCCTTAATTCCCCAGGTGCTGGAACTTCATAAACAATTTCTTTCCATGACACAATAAAAGTGCAACTAACTAACCAATTAAACTGTTTCAGGGAACACATGCATAATTCACTATTAAAACTTCTGGGAGTTCTTATTGTCAGCTCAGTGATTATTTCCTGTGGAAAAAAGAAAGCAGCCGCGCCAACCGGCCAGGCCAGGCAGATGCGCGCCCCCGAAGTAGAGGGCTTTATCGTGCGTCCGCAGAGCATAAGCGACAAAATTGAAGTTCCGGGCTCTTTGCTGCCGGGCGAACAGACGCAAATCCGTTCGGAAGTAAGCGGCCGGATCGTTCAGCTTAATATTAAAGAAGGAATGCTCGTGCAGAAAGGGGAGTTACTGATAAAGCTATTTGACGGTGACCTTCAAAATCAGCTCAAGAAGCTCCGGATTCAATTGGAGATTGCAAAAACAACGGAAGAACGGCAAGCCGAATTGTTAAAGATTAACGGTATCAGTCAGCAGGAGTATGATTTGGTGAAGCTTAACGTTGAAACGTTGAATGTTGATATTGAAGCAACCCAGATTGCCATCGTAAAGACTGAAATTCGCGCGCCCTATACCGGTCAGCTTGGATTAAGAAACATCAGTTTGGGGGCATATATTTCACCAACCGATATTATTACAACGTTGCGTCAGGTAAACGAACTCAAGCTGGAGTTCTCGGTTCCTGAAAAGTATGCCAAAGAGGTTAAGAGGGGCGATAAAATTACATTCCGGGTAGACGGAGGCCAGCGTACGCACACAGCAGTGGTAATCGCAACCGAAAACAGTGTTGAGCAGACAACCCGTACCCTGCGCATCCGCGCATTGGTTGATAAAATTGACCAGGAGCTTGTGCCCGGGGTGTTTGCACGTGTTAACCTGCAATTGGGTAAAAATCTTGACGCGCTGCTCGTTCCGACCCAGGCGCTGATCTCCACAGTCCTGAACAAACAAATTGCTGTTCTTAAAAAAGACAGTGTGGTTTTTAATGTGGTAGAAACCGGTGTGCGCGACTCTGTATACATACAGATCACGAATGGCCTGAAAGCAGGCGACACCATCGTTACAACCGGGTTGATGGTGTTGAGACCTAATGCAAAAGTTAAGGTAACGCGTGTAAACAAATAAAACAGAAAATCGATGAACATTTCTGAATTAAGCCTGAGGCGCCCTGTATTCGCAATTGTGATGAACATCATCATCATTGTGTTTGGTGTGATCGGCTTTTCTTTTTTGGGTGTTCGCGATTATCCAGCGATTGATCCGCCCAATGTTAACGTAAGCACAACATATTCCGGAGCCAATTCGGATATTATAGAGTCGCAGATAACCGAACCGCTCGAAAAGGCCATCAACGGTATTGCCGGTATTAAAAACATAACCTCTTCCTCCAGCGTTGGCCGCAGCAACATTAATATAGAGTTCGAGCTGAGCATCGACCTCGAAGCCGCAGCCAATGATGTGCGGGACAAGGTTTCGCAGGCCGTTCGTTCGCTTCCGCAGGATCTTACTTCTCCGCCCGTGGTTTCAAAAGCCGATGCCAATTCGGATGCCATCATTTCCATGACGGTTCAAAGCAGCACAAAGAACCAGCTTCAGCTCACAGAATATTGTAACAATGTTCTCGTAGAAAGATTGCAAACCATCCCCGGAGTAAGCAGCATCCAGGTTTGGGGTGAACGCAGGTATGCGATGCGCATCTGGCTTGATCCCTCGAAGCTAAGCGCGTACAGCCTTACCGCGCTTGATGTTCAGCAGGCGTTGAACCGTGAGAATGTTGAGCTGCCTTCAGGCAAAATTTATGGTAACAACACCGAATTGACGGTGAGAACCTTCGGCAGGTTGTATACCGAGGAGGATTTCAGCAACGTAACCATCAAGTCATCGCCCGATGTGGGAGACATCCGCCTTAAGGATGTGGGGCAGGCGGTGCTCGGTCCTGAAAACGAAGAATCCATTTTACGGGAAAGCCGCATTCCTATGGTTGGTCTGGCAATTGTTCCGTTACCGGGAGCAAACTATGTATCAATCTCCGATGAGTTTTACAAACGGATGGATCAGATCAAGAAGGAGGTTCCGGAAGATATTACCCTCAACATCGCGCTTGATCAAACCGTGTTCATTAAACGTTCTATTTCGGAAGTAGAAGAGACGTTGTTGATTTCCTTTTTGCTGGTGGTGCTGATCATTTATTTATTCTTCCGCGATCCGATCATTGCCTTGCGTCCATTAATTGATATCCCGGTTTCATTGATTTCGACATTCTTCATCATGTACCTGTGCGGGTTTTCGATTAACGTGCTCACAATGCTGGGCATTGTGCTGGCAACAGGTCTTGTTGTGGATGACGGCATTGTTGTTACCGAGAACATCTACAAGAAGCTTGAGCAGGGCATGAATAAATACCAGGCTGCCCGCGAAGGCTCAAAAGAAATCTTCTTTGCGGTTATTTCTACGTCCATCACACTGGCTGTGGTATTTCTGCCAATATTGTTTTTACAGGGCTTTACAGGCCGCCTCTTCCGTGAATTTGGGGTTGTGGTCGCTGGGGCGGTATTGATTTCCTGCTTTGTATCCCTGACACTTACTCCTGTACTCAGTGTTAAGCTCTCTGGTAAGCATGGTGTGCATTCCTGGTTCTACCGCGTAACGGAACCATTCTTTCAGCGTATGGAAAGCGGCTACCATAACCTGCTTGCAGCATTTATTAAGGTTAGATGGGTGGCTTTGATACTAATTGCATTCTGCATAGGGGCATCTGTATTGATATATCCTAACCTTCAGTCAGAGCTTGCCCCTATGGAAGATCGCAATCAGTTCAGACTGCAGTTATCAGCCCCGGAAGGAACAGCATTTGATTACATGGATAACTATGTGAATGATCTCACGCAGCTGATTATGGATTCAGTTCCGGAATACCGAACTGCATTATCGGTAACCGCACCGGGATTTACAGGTTCAGGGTCGGTTAACTCAGGATTTGTACGGGCTACGCTCGTTGATCCGGATCAGCGAAACCGCTCTCAGCAGCAGATCGTAGACATGGTAAACCGAAACCTGCCCCGATACCAGGCTGGCCGTGCTTTTGTGATTCAGGAACAGACTATTTCCGTTAACCGGAGAGGAGGACTGCCTGTGCAGTTTGTGATTCAGAACAACAACTTTGAAAAACTAAGGGAAGTTCTTCCTAAGTTTTTGGATGCCGCCAACTCAAATCCTGCGCTTCAAGGTGTTGACTCAGATTTGAAATTCAACAAGCCCGAACTCAAAGTCAGCATCAACCGTCTTAAGGCCACACAACTTGGCGTAAGTGTTCAGGATATTGCACAAACCCTTCAGCTTGCCTATAGCAATTTGCGATTTGGATACTTTACAAAAGACGGAAAGCAGTACCAGGTTATGGGACAGGTATCGCGTGTTAACCGCGATGATCCGAGCGACTTAAAAAGCCTGTTTGTACGTACCCGTTCGGGCGAGCTTGTATCCATTGATAATCTTGTAACCGTAGAAGAATCTACTACACCGCCCTCTTTATACCACTTTAACCGGTATAAGTCAGCTACAATTTCAGCAGGGTTGGCTCCGGGCAAAACCATTGGCGATGGCATCAAAGCCATGGAAGCCATCAAAGCGCAATTACTGGACGATACATTCACTACTTCATTATCCGGGACTTCCCGTGATTACGCAGAGAGCGCCAGCAATACGACTTTCGCATTCATTCTTGCGCTTGTTTTGATTTACCTGATCCTGGCTGCGCAGTTCGAAAGTTTTATCGACCCCGTTACGGTAATGGTTACCGTATTGCTTGCACTGCCGGGAGCCGTGATTTGTTTGTTTATTTTCGGACAGACCATAAACATCTTTTCGCAGATCGGCATGATCATGCTGATCGGGCTGGTAACCAAGAATGGAATTCTGATCGTTGAATTTGCTAATCAAAAACGGGAAGAAGGGCTTCCAAAAATCGATGCCGTTCTGGAAGCTTCCCGCCTGCGGCTGCGCCCGATCTTAATGACAAGTTTTGCGATGGCCCTGGGAACCCTGCCGATAGCGCTTTCGCTGGGCGCGGCTTCCACCAGCCGTCAGCCGCTTGGGATTGTTATTGTTGGCGGTATTTTATTCTCGCTGGTTCTCACCTTATTTGTAATCCCGGCCATGTATTCATACCTGTCACGTAAACCAAAACCTGTTGATTTTGGCGATCAGGTTCCTGCAATCAAAAAAGAACTGATCTATGAGGCGTAGTTTTTTTACAGTATTTGCCGGAGCGTTTTTTTTATGCGGGAATCTCTGTGCGCAGCAAATTGTAACTGTTGAAGAAATCATAGCGCTTGCGTTGAAAGAGAATTACGACATCCAATTAGCGCAGAACGCTTCGCAGGCGGCAAACACGGATGATAAATACAGCGTAGGGGTTTTATTGCCGCAAGTTAATGCCACCGCAGCCACTGTTTGGAACAGTAATCATCAGGAATTTAACTTCCAGGACGAAACCCGAAATGTAAGCGGGGATGCAAAATCAAACAATACCAATGCTTCCTTACAGGCCGTATGGACCCTGTTTGACGGAACGAAAATGTTTGCCACACGCGAACGGCTTGAGCAGATTGCCCGGCAAGGTGAGATTAACGTCAAAGACCAGGTAGTAAATTCAATCGCTGCTGCCATAACAAACTATTATAACATCGTTCGGCAAAAGCAGCAGCTTATTGCCATGCGGGAACTGATGTCTGTGACCGAAGAACGGGTGAAGCTGGCAGAGCGAAAATTAGAAGTCGGGACAGGCGCAAAACCTGAATTGCTGCAGGCTAAGGTGGACCTGAATGCCCAGCTAACGCTGGCGATCCAGCAGGAAGCGCTTATTGTACAGCTAAAAGACCAGCTTAACGGGCTGGTCGGCCTTGCGCTGCCCCCTGCGTATGATGTTGCCGATTCTATTATGATCGATCTCGGCCTGACCGAACAGGATGTGACAACCGGCCTGGAAAACAAAAACTTCCTGCTCCTTTCAACGGCAAGGAATCTGGAGATTGCCGGCCTCACGTTACAGGAGAGCAGGGCATTACGATCGCCTGTTATCAATTTTAATGCAGCCTATAATTACACCAAAACAAACAATACCAAACTGATCAATCCTTTTTCATCACTGGAAAGCCAGGTGAACGGACTTAATTATGGATTTTCGCTTTCGTTACCTATCCTGAATGGGTTTAACATTAACCGTACCGTTCAGCAAGCGCGGATCAATATAAACCGGCAGCAGTTGATTTATGATCAGCAAAAGCAAACGGTTACGGTGGCTGTTCGGAATGCGTTTGTGAATTACGATAACGCAAAAAAAATTTTACTGATCGAAGAAGAAAACATTCTTCTTGCCAAAGAAAACGTTACGATTGCGCTGGAAGGATTCAAACGCGGCATTGCAACGTTTATTGAGCTTCGTACCGCGCAGCAAAGCCTCGCGGACGGGTACAACCGCCTGATTGCAGCACGGTACGTAACCAAGGTTGCTGAAACAGAATTGCTGAGACTGAACGGAAGCTTGTTGCGCTAGTTAGTCAGCGGATTATGACGTTGCTCTCCTTTTGCTATCTCCCACCTGCCGAAGTTTAGTGCAGTGTAACTTGTGGTGACTATAGCAAGCCTGTCTGCCGGCCAGGCTTTCAGTTTGCTACGGCAGCGCTAAAGGCTAGCGGTAACAAAGGGATTGATATCTTATATATTGAGCAGGCTTCAGTTGAAAACTGAAAGCCTTTCAGCCACAAGCTTGCGGCAGGTTGGGGGGTATCTAAATAAAAAATATAGCCAGTTCAAAGTCTATTAACATTAATTTGTCCGCTTATGAGGTATTTAACCTTATTCATTACAGCAGTTTCCTTGAACTGTTGCAGCAATCTTAAATCCTTACAACCGTCTGACAATCCATTAATAGGGACTAAATGGCAATTTATAGGATTCATTCATAGTGATTCGGTTTATAGATATCCAATCGAATACAATTTTAGTATAGAATTTAAATCTGATGCTCAGATTCTTGTGAGGGCTTTAGGAGATTATACCGGAAACTATAAAATTAAATCCAATAAAATTTTCATTGAAACGAATATCACAGTTAGCTATAGTTCTGATTTGGAGCTGTTGCACGGGGGAGCAGGGAAAGCATTGGCATTGAAAAGACGTTATCAAAGTGAATTAATTATGAATAAATTTTCTTATTTTGAGCTTAATCAAAACGAATTAAGTATAGATTCGGATTGGGGAAGAATGCTTTACAGAAGGATGTGAAAGTGTATATGGCGTTGACCTCTAATTCCTCGCAGTCTCCTGCAAGAGAACTCTGCGGAAGCGGTAACAGAGAGAATAAGAACAGAAGTTTAAAAGTAATACCTGTAAACAATAAATATGTTAGCCATCAGAGCATCTATCCTCCTGTTAATTATTTCTCAATTCACGTATGCGCAGGAGATAAGAGAATTTCATTATAAAAAAGTCTTCCAGGACTATAAAAATTTTCAGACACTTGCCGGTGAAGATTCCGTCAGCATCGCGCGCGAAGGGGAAACCAAGGACCGTGTTTTGTCCCGCGCCATTTATTCAACCGCGGGGAGGTATACGCTGGCGCTCAATAAAAAGGATAAGAAATACAGCTTACTTTCAGAAGATGGCGCAATGCTGGCCTCTTATCCGCTGAAGGGTAAATTGAAATACAGCATCACCGTTGCGGAGGGCACAGTATATACCTGGCAGAAGGGAGCTGACAGCAGGCAATGGAAGTATTTGGTGGATGGCAAAGAAGCCTTTACCTGTACGTTTTTAAAAGAAGGGAAAAAGAAGCTGCTCCGCTACCAGATACGCATGCCCGAAGCGGCTGGCATTGATGCCGCCATAATGATGTCGCATTTTTATGGGGTTGAACTGATCCATGCAAAAGCTGTTAAGCCGGTAGTTTATGGGTGTGCTGCCGCTTTGGGCGTGCTCACTGCTGTGATAAGTGCCGGGCAGGATACAACTCCACAGATTCAATAAAAGTAATGACATAGGGCTTGGAGTATAGTATTATTGGATTATTTACCCAAGACTGCATACAAAGAATGTTTATTTTACGATAAGCAGAGCAAAGAGTAAAGTTTGGAGTTGGCTACCCAACCTTATGAAGGAGTTAGTTTCCTGATTCAGTCAACAGGCAGTTCGTAAAGGGAAGCGTTATTGCTGTAGCGCCTTTTTACCGGGTTTGTAATTACAGACGCGGTTAAGTATATTTTCAATATGAGGCGAAATGCCGTTATATACTTATTCTTGTTTTTTGCAGCCCAGAATATATACGCCCAGAATAAGGTGACAAAAACGGTTGTTTCATTCTCTGAAAAAACGCCTTTACCTTTTGTCAGTATAACGTTGGTAAACAATCCTGTCAAAGGAACACTTACAAATGAAGATGGTTTGTTTGTTCTGCATGTTTCTTATTCATGGGACACGTTAGAAATATCGCATATAGGATATGAGAAAATTAAGATCCCTGTCTCTTTTAATAAGGACACCCTCTACTTGAAAAAATCACTTACAGAATTAGAAGAAGTAATCGTTACTGATATTTCTGCTGAGGAGGTCATAAAACGTGTGATTGATAGCCTTGAAACAAATCATGCAGTCGAGCCGGTTACATACCAGGCCTTTGTGAGGATAACAGTTTATCCGGCCGATTCAAGCGCGTTAGACTTATTTGAAGAACACCTGGTGGCGCTGCATCAGACGAAGAACAATAATTCAAAGTTTAAGATAATTAAAACCAGAGTCAGCGCCTTCACACAGGCTGGCAAAAAACGACTTAAAGACCTGCGTTTAATTAATATGGTCAGTATTTATACGGATAATCTCTTCAGGTATCAGGCTGATTTTCTAAAGACCAATAAAATGAAATACTTTTCCTATTCTTTTTCAAATGAAGATAAATATGATGGAGAAGAGTTTTATGTCATTGAATGCAAATCAAGAGAAGCACAAAAAGATTTAAGGGCACAACTTTTTATAGATAAGGCATCATTGGCCATTTGCAGAATTATCAAATTTTATTCAGCCCCTGATACTTTTACTGAAGTTAATTTCAAAAACTATAACGGTAAATGGTATCTGGCCAATTCATGGAAACATTTTAAAAGCAGCCAGGATAAAACAAATGCAGAAGTATCCTTTACAGACAGGGTGTGCTTTTACACGTTTACCGAAGAGTTTACTGATTTTAAGGAGTTTAAAAGTACAATTAACATTATAGCGGAGCCTGTTAGGGAGTACGCTGAAGATTTTAATGACGACTTTTGGGGGAATATTGACTACCTGCCTATTCCTGTCTGGATTAAAAGGAACATGAAGTAGGCATCACCGAAATTGAGATCAAATTTGTTATCTTTGATTATGATCAGGAAATATCAATTTACGGCTGTAATCGAAAAGGAGGGTGAAGGCTATGTTTCGTTTTGCCCTGAACTGGATGTGGCCAGCCAGGGCGATACCGTTGAGGAGGCAACTGCCAATCTTAAGGAAGCCATTGAGCTTTTCTTTGAACATGCCTCTGATAAAGAGATCACACAGCGTCTCCATGAAGAAATTTTTGTAACGCGCCTTGAGGTAGCCATTGGGTAAGCTGAAAATTTTTTCAGGGAAAGAAATTTGTAAAATCCTCTTGGAAAATGGGTTTATACAGGTTCGCCAAAAGGGTAGCCATATTATCATGCAGTATAAAATGGCCGACTCTACAATCACTGTCCCCGTCCCTGATCATAAAGAAGTCCGCATAGGCACACTTCAATCAATAATACGACAGTCTGGGCTATCGCGCTCACTTTTTGAACACTAAATACCGAACCATAGCTGGTACACGTAATGACTTATGCTTGAGCTTCTTCTTTTGCTGTCTCAGGGCTCGTAATCCAGAAATTATTATACCCTTCACCTACTTGTATTGCCAACATGCCTTGCGCCAGCAAATCAAGAATGGCCAGGAAGTTAAAGATCAGTGCGATTTGCGTTTTGTATGTTTCAACGATATCAACAAAAGCTATACGTTTATCCACAGTTACCTGATTTAATAACATAGAATCTTTGTGTAATAGATAACTTTTTCCTTTCAGTTTAGGGCTACCGCTTAGGAAAATACTTATAAATATCCTTCCGGTCTAGGACTCGCGAAAGAACAAGTTGATCATCCTCCAGGTAAAGACCTATCCGGTAATTTCCAAAGCGAATACGGTAAGCATTGCTGGCACCTTCCATTTTTGATGTACCTGCTTCTTGTAATGACGTTACGCTGGATAATTTTTGAATGACTTCTTTTAGATGCAGCTGAGCTTGTATTGGCAAGCGTTTCGTATCACGTTCAAAACTTTTGTCAATAACAATCTTCATTTGCCCAGGTTGTCGAGAAACGACTTGCTGTCGTTTTCCGATAAACGACCATATTTCTTCCCCTCTTCCATGGCTATTAATAAAGCCCTGTCCTCATCTTCGTCTTTCAGAATTTGGAAGTCAATTTTTAAGGCCTTTACTAATGCCTCTATCACATCTTCCTGAGATTCATCTACGGTAAGAATGTAAGTCTTCATATATTCAAGGTAAGATTACGGGTCAACATTTGCAATGCCACAACCAATAAATTAAAGGGTCGTTTCGCTTTCGGCTTTTTAGGCATTCATCACGAAAGAACCCTAATTCACTAAGCATTAATCTGCTTGTGTATTTGAAACAGGCGCTTCTTGTGGTGAGTCCGGGCTCGTAATCCAGAAATTATTATACCCTTCACCTACTTGTATCGCAAGCATGCCTTGCGCCAGCAAATCAAGAATGGCCAGAAAGTTAAAGATCAAAGCAATACGGGTTTTATAGCTTTCAACAATGTCAATAAACG
>CAZIGG010000013.1:0-8601 GCA_964538575.1 uncultured Roseivirgaceae bacterium | reverse complement strand
AAGTTAAAGATCAAAGCAATACGGGTTTTATAGCTTTCAACAATGTCAATAAACGACACACGCTTGTTTACTGTTACCTGACCTAACAAATACTCCCGCTGGCCTTCAATTGTGTAAGGATACTGGATGATCTGGTGAACAGGTTTGTTCTTTTCTGCTTCCTGACGTTTTAAAACTTTTTCAAACACCGTCATAAGCTTGAATAAATCAACATCCTGAAGTTCAGCTTCCACATTGCTGCTTTCGGCAAGTACTTTCAGCTCCTTCATCAGGTTGCCGCGCTTTTCCTTCATCAGCTCGCTCTCTTCCATTTTATGGAAGCTGTCGATAACGGATTTGTATTTTTTGTATTCGAGGAGGTGTTTTACAAGTTCTTCGCGCGGGTCAACTTCATTACCCTGCTCATCAATCTGCGGACGCGGCAACAGCATTTTGGATTTAATACGCATCAGCGTAGCCGCTACCAGTATGAACTCGCTGGCCACGTCAACGTTTAGCTGCTCCATGTGGTGGAGGTAATCAAGAAAATCCTTTGTTATCCGGGAGATCGGAATATCGTAGATATCCAATTCGTCACGCTCAATAAAGAAGAGCAGAAGGTCAAAAGGGCCTTCAAAAAGCGCGAGTTTTACCTCAAAATTGTCCTGTGCCGTCATACCCGAGAATCGAACGGCAAATTTACCCATAATCCGCCATAAAGTCCCGGCCTGCCGGAAATATCTATCTTTGTAGCCTATATGTAAACACAACCGTTTGAGTGTGCGTTTTAAACACTTAACTTGATCGGCTGTTAATAGAAAAACACGGAAAAAATGCTGATTACCCCCGGGCCTTTATTAAAGAAAATCAACCGCCCCGCTGATCTTAAAAAGCTTGACCAGGCGCAGCTTGTTCAGCTTTGCGAAGAGCTCAGGCAGTTTATTATTGATAATGTGTCGGTTTATGGCGGCCATTTTGGAGCCAGCCTGGGTGTGGTGGAACTTACCGTTGCGCTGCATTATGTTTTCAATACGCCCTACGATCAGCTTGTGTGGGATGTCGGCCACCAGGCGTACGGTCATAAAATATTAACCGGCCGTAAGGATGTTTTCCATACGAACAGACTGTATCGCGGTATTTCCGGTTTCCCGAAACGGAAAGAAAGTGAGTACGACACATTTGGCGTAGGTCACTCCTCAACTTCGGTGTCGGCTGCGTTAGGAATGGCGGTTGCTTCAAAATACATGGGACTTACCGATAAGCAGCACATTGCCGTGATTGGAGATGGTGCATTAACGGGCGGGATGGCGTTTGAAGGACTTAACCATGCCGGTGTTTCCGATACAAACCTCCTGATCATCCTCAACGACAACTGCATGTCGATCGATCCGAATGTGGGCGCATTAAAAGATTACCTCACTGACATCACAACATCCAAAACGTACAACCGCCTGAAAGATGATGTCTGGAATATGCTCGGCAAGTTCTCCAGCTTTGGCAAGAATGCGCAGGAAGTTGTTTCAAAGATTGAGAACGGTATTAAGTCGGCATTGCTCAGCCAAAGCAATTTATTTGAGTCGCTTAATTTAAGATACTTCGGCCCGGTAGACGGGCATGATGTAAACCATCTCACCAGTGTGCTGAATGATCTTAAAAACATTAAAGGCCCTAAGATACTGCATTGCGTTACCGTAAAAGGCAAAGGCTATGGTCCCTCCGAAAAAGGAAATGCAACCACCTGGCATGCACCGGGCGTGTTCGATAAAATTACCGGTGAGATCTATAAAAAAGTTCCGGATAAGCCTCAGCCCCCCAAATACCAGGATGTATTTGGCCACACGCTGGTTGAACTCGCCAAAGAAAATAATAAGATTGTAGGCATTACTCCCGCGATGCCTTCGGGTTCATCGATGAACATTATGATGAAGGAAATGCCGGATCGTGCGTTTGATGTGGGTATTGCTGAACAGCATGCCGTTACATTTTCAGCCGGCTTAGCAACGCAGGGACTGATCCCGTTCTGTAACATTTATAGCTCCTTTATGCAGCGGGCGTACGACCAGGTAATCCACGATGTATGTATCCAGGATTTGCCCGTGAACTTTTGCCTGGACCGTGCCGGCTTTGCGGGCGCGGACGGGCCAACGCATCATGGTGCGTACGATTTAGCATACTTCCGGTGTTTGCCGAATATGATCGTTTCGGCTCCGATGAATGAACAGGAGTTGAGAAATCTTATGTATACGGCTTCGATACCAAGAAACGGAAAGGCGTTTTCAATCCGTTACCCGCGCGGGCAAGGTGTGATGCCGGAATGGAGAACCCCATTTGAAGAACTTTCAGTGGGTACAGGCCGCAAACTCCGGAATGGCGATGAGGTTGCTATTTTAACCATTGGCCATATCGGTAATTATGCCGTTGAAGTTTGTGAGAAACTTGAAAAGCAGAATATTAACGTGGCGCATTTCGACATGCGTTTCGTGAAGCCGATCGATGAAAAGCTTTTACATGAAGTGTTTAAAAAATATAAGAAAGTGATCACCGTAGAAGATGGTTGTGTTGAAGGCGGGTTCGGAAGTGCCGTAATTGAATTTATGGCCGATCATAAATATGCTGCTGAAGTTAAACGCCTGGGAATTCCGGACGCTGTGATTGAGCATGGCGAACAATTAGAGCTTCAGCATGAAGCGGGATTTGATCCGGAGCATATCGAGAAAACTGTGCTGAAAATGTTAAAGGAGGTTAAGCATGTCTGAACAAGGGAATATTTTTTATACGGATCAGGGGAAAGGTTTTCCGGTTGTGCTCGTCCACGGCTTTTGCGAAACGCATGAAGTCTGGCTCCGTTTCGCAAAAGAACTTTCAAAAGATTTCAGAGTTATCTCCGTTGATTTGCCGGGATTCGGTAAGAGTAAATCGTTGCCTGAAGGTTTTTCGCTTGCTGATGCAGCGTCAGAAATTAACGAACTGTTAATTCAGCTTGAAATTAAGAAATGTGTTCCGGTAGGCCATAGCCTGGGAGGGTATGTAACGCTGGCCATGGTTAAACAGCAGGCTTCTTTATTTTCCGGTTTTGGATTATTTCATTCAACTGCGTATGCGGATAGCGAAGAACGCAAAGCGGCACGTAACAAGGTAATCGAGTTTGTATCAAAAAATGGCGTTCCTGCTTTTATCGAGACATTCATTCCGCCCTTGTTTCATGATAAGGTAAATCCGGATATCCCCTTTGCCGTTCGCATGGCGTTGCAGACAAAACAGGAAACCCTGATCGGCTATGCCCAAGCCATGCGCGACCGTCCAGACCTAACGAGTGTTATTAAAAAATTCAGTAATCCGATAATCTTTATTGCCGGGGAAAAGGACACTGTGATTCCGCCTGAAACACTTCAAAAACAAGCGGAATTAGCTGTTAAACCGTATCTTTATACAGTTCAAAACGTTGCCCACATGGGTATGTTCGAAAAAGAAGCGGAAACACTGAATCTTATCCGGGAGTTTCTCGTAAAATCATCCGCCTGATTTTATAAAAAAGGAGTCTTTTCAGGTCACTTTTGAACAAAAAGAGTATTAAATTGGGTAGCTTTTTTCACCGGCTTAACCGTTAATAGGTTTAATTCACCGAGGAATTTATATTTGTATAGAGAATAGTCACTAAAAACAAACCCTGAACATGGTACAAGATTACGCAGAATGGAATCACCTGGCTCAAAAGATTGCCTTCGGCTGTTGGGCTGTCGGACTTCTGGTGGTGCTTGGGCACTTGCTGAAGCTGTCAATGACCAAAGAGTCAAAAGACAAGTATGATTACATCAACCGGCACGAAATTAAACTGTTGCTGATTGGAGCTGTAATCATGGTAATTGGCTTCGCGTTTTATTTTAATTCCTGGGTTACCAGCGAAACCGGAACCCTTCTTTGGATTGTTGTAAGATTGTTTACGACCATTTCAATGGGATTACTTACAGCGATGATCATGCAAAATCTGCTGAAGTTTTATTACCCTTTTTATATCGAAAAGCGTTTAAAGGTGCTTCGCTACAAGCCCCGGATTTCCCCGAAAACCGGCAAGCCGATGAAACTGCTGAGTGAAGAAGAAGAAGACGTTTACTTAGATGAAGGTATGATTGCGGAAGAAAACCTGTTCTCCATGGACTATGATGTATGGAAGGACGAGGAGTCAGGATATATAAAAATTGAAAAGTATGCAGGTCACCTGCACGCAGTTCAGTGCCCGGAATGTAACTACCAGACATTTAAAGTTGTTAAGGAAGAAATCCTTAAAGCCCCTACCGAAACTGAAGAAGGTGAATTGCTGAAGCACTATCTGTGCGGTTATTGTGGTTACAAAGCCAAGAAAGCCGTTACCCTGAAAGTATCCACTAAGTTTGAAGGAGCTGCGGCTACAGCATAAAGTCCTTTAATTATTATGAATAGAAAGCCCTGAGATAAATCGGGGCTTTTTTATTGCCGCTATAAAGCCGGAAGCTTGATCTGATCGGAATAGAATTTCATCCGGCTGTGCCGTGTATCCAGCAGGGAAATTTTCTCAATGGAAGCATGCTTATGATTAATGAATACCTCCAGGTAATCGCTGCCCAGCATGTACAAATTAATTTTGTACCGGTAATATCGAATCCCCATCACAAACGTTCCGTGCTCGTACAAAGTCTTTACTTTGGTATCCAGCGAAAAGCGTTTGAATTCAGCCCACGTAACCATGGTTAAACTTACTGAAAAGGATCACGCACCTCAAGGCGTTACCGTATTGTAATTCAGTAAGTTTTTTCTTATAAATTTTTGCCTGCTTAGTTAAGCTCTTTGTCAAGAGCTTTTACAGCCTGCAGGATTGTTTCTACACTTTTGGTATAGAAATCCAGGTTTATTTTTTCAAACGTATCCGTAACCCTGTGGTAGTCCGGATGATCCTCTACGCCAAAATAGAGAAATGGAACCTTCTTCGCATGAAAACTTCCCTGATCGGACTGTGTTGTCCAGTCGTCACGTTTGGATTCGGGATCATCATGACCAAACAAAAGTGTAATGCCTTCCTGCTTTTGAATAGCTTCAAGTGGGGCTTTCAAGTGCGGATAATGAAACGTTCCGCAGGCGTATAATTCATTTTTATCTCCGCGCGCCACCATATCCATGTTGATGTTAAGCACGATGTTTTCTTTCTCAAGGTCAAGGCTGTTCACAAAGTACTGAGAACCCCGCAGTCCCATTTCTTCGGCATCAAAAAAGGCAATTATTATTCTGTGTTCGGGCGCATTCTTTTTAAAATATTCCGCTATCGTCAGCAGGGCAGCACTGCCGGAGGCATTGTCATCTGCACCGTAATAAACTTTTCCGTCACGATTGCCCAGGTGATCATAATGCGCACTGATAACAATGGTTTCTTTTTTCGTTCCGGGAATAACACCCAGGATGTTTACGCCACCGCTTCCCTCACTAAGACTGCCTGCCTGAGACATGGAAAAGGGCTGTTCGTAACCGGGAACAAAACGCTCAATCCCCAATTGCTTGAGATGATCGATAATGTAAACCCGCGCTTTCCGGTTTCCTTCCGTTCCGGTTTTACGCCCATCCATCACTCCGGAGGAAAGTTCTTTCAGTTCCTGTGAAAGTTTTTTGGGGTCAAATGAATATTGAGCAGTAGCAACAAGCGCTGAAAAAATAAGCAGCGCTGATAAAGACAGTTTTCTCATGGTGTAAAATTAAAAAACCCCGCCAATATTCATGCGGGGTTTTGTTTGAACGGGTGAAAGACGGGGCTCGAACCCGCGACCTCCTGAACCACAATCAGGCGCTCTAACCAACTGAGCTACAATCACCATTTTATTTGGATTGTGCTATTTTACAATCCTGGCGCTCTAACCATCCCGATAGCTATCGGGAGAGCTACAATCATCTCCCGATAGCTATCGGGATTAAGGACTGCAAAGTTAGCCAGGCTGGCTTAAAATCAAAAGATTAGCCTAACTCCGGATTAAATAAAAGCCGCTTTCCGGTCTGATTTTCGTACAAGATTCCACTCTCATAAGCCAAATGGCCGGAAACTATAGTGTGGGAAACTTTTGACTTGAACGTTTCGCCCTCAAACGGAGACCAGCCGCATTTTGAAAGGATGTTGTCCTTGTTCACTTCCCAGGAGTTGTTCAGGTCAACCAATGCCAAATCGGCAAAATATCCTTCCCGGATAAAGCCTCGTTCGCGAATCCGGAAAAGAATAGCCGGATTGTGACACATTTTCTGAACAATCTTCTCCAATGTGATTTCGCCCCGATGATAAAATTCAAGCATGGCTGCAAGACTGTGCTGGATGAGCGGTCCGCCTGAAGGTGCTTTGAAGTATGTATTTTTCTTTTCTTCGATTGTGTGAGGTGCGTGATCCGTAGCGATCACATCAATGTAATCCGAAAGCACCGCGATCAGGATAGCTTTTTGGTCAAGCGCGGTTTTGATGGCCGGGTTCCATTTGATCTTTGTGCCGAGCCGCTTGTAATCTTCATTGTTAAACCACAAGTGATGTACGCAGGCTTCGGCCGTTACTTTCTTCTTCTCTAACGGTGTTTTGTCATCGAAGAGTAACGTTTCCTTGGCTGTAGAGATATGCAACACGTGAAATCTCGTTCCATGCTTTTTGGCAAGATCAACCGCAAACGAAGATGATTTGTAACACGCTTCTTCGCTGCGGATCAGCGGATGGTACTCCATCGGCAGGTCTTCTCCGTATTTAGTTCTGAATTCTTCCGTGTTCCTGCGAATGGTTGGTTCATGTTCACAATGGGAAGCAATCAGGAACGGAACTTTTGAAAAAATCTGCTCCAGCACTTTCGGATCATCCACCAATAAATTTCCGGTAGAGGAACCCATGAATATTTTTAACCCGCAAACTTTTGTAGCATCGGTTTTTAGAACTTCATCCAGGTTATCATGCGAAGCCCCGATAAAGAAAGAGTAGTTCGCCAATGAAGTTTTTGACGCGATCCGGTATTTATCCTCCAGTAATGCCTGTGTAAAGGTTGGCGGAATTGTGTTCGGCATTTCCATAAAGCTGGTCACGCCTCCGGCTACAGCCGCTCTTGATTCGGAATAAATGTTGGCTTTGTGCGTTAAGCCTGGTTCACGAAAGTGTACCTGGTCATCGATTACACCGGGTAACAGGTACTTTCCCTTTGCGTCAATGATCTTGTCAGCTTTTTCGTGCAAACCGGTGCCGATCTTTTCGATGCGTTCACCCTTAATAAGCACATCGCCCTGAAAGACCTTGTTTTCGTTGACTATATTTGCGTTAAGAATAAGAATAGAGCTCATACGGATCGCAAAGTTAGTGAATTCTCTATCCATAAGACTTTACTAAACTCCTATTCCGACAAACAGATGAAAGAAGCGGCAACATTCGATCAATTCAAGCTTAACCGGCAGTTGCTGGATGCTGTTAAAGAAGCGGGGTTTTCAACCCCTACGGACATTCAGCTCAAAAGTATCCCGGTTATTCTGGGCGGCCAGGAAGTGATCGGGATTGCACAAACCGGTACCGGGAAAACAGCGGCCTATTTACTGCCGGTTTTAATGAAGGTAAAGTACGCTCAGGATAATGATCCGCGGGCTGTGATTCTTGTTCCAACAAAAGAACTTACGTTGCAGATCGCTGAGCACGCAGTGCAATTGGCTAAGTATACAGATCTCAGGATACTGTCCTTATATGGCGGAGTGGGTATCAAGCCCCAAATAGAAGCCATTAAAAAAGGTGTCGATATTTTAATTACAACTCCGGGTAGGTTCATGGAATTGTATCTGCAAAAAGAACTGACAACCAAGCTGATAAAAACTCTGGTTATCGATGAGGCTGACCGCATGATGGACATGGGCTTCCTGAATCAGATACGTAAGATCATTGATGTACTTCCGCGCAAGCGTCAGAATCTTTTGTTCTCGGCAACGTTCTCCGAAAAGGTAGAAAAACTTTCGGCTGACTTCCTCGAATTTCCGGTTAAGATTGAGATAACACCCCAATCAACGCCAGCCCGGCAGGTTGAGCAGGTGCAGTATCATGTGCCTAACCTTAAAACGAAAATTAATTTTGTTGAATACCTGCTCCGGGATCGGGAAGAATTTAACCGGGTGATGATTTTCACGCGAACTAAATCAAATGCCGATGCTGTGTCAAAGTATATTGATCGAAAAGACCTGGGCCCGGTTCGGGTTGTGCATTCCAATAAAAGTCAGAATACGCGGATTAATGCCGTGAATGAGTTTAAGGAAGGCGGCCTGCGCGTTTTGGTAACCACCGATGTTACCGCCCGCGGGATTGATGTTACAAAAGTTTCGCATGTGATCAATTTTGACGTCCCGATTCTGTACGAGGATTACGTTCACCGCATTGGAAGAACCGGTCGTGCATTCCAGGAGGGAAAAGCGATTACGCTGGTAACAAAAGCCGAAGAGTACCACATCGAAAAAATTGAGAAGCTGATCCGCGAAAAGATCACCGAAAAAAAACTTCCGGCTCAAATAGAAATTGCCAAAACCTCCTTTGAGGAAGCGCAGGAAATGGCCCGCGATATCGATCAGCAAAAGAGAAGGGAAGATCCTGATTTTAAAGGTGCTTTCCATGAA